>NZ_QUAE01000007.1:0-185641 GCF_003386945.1 Halobacillus trueperi
ACGGTAAAGGGGCGGAGGGGAATGGGGAGACTCCTGTGGGAAAAAAGTGCATGGTGAGACCCCGCAGGACGCAGTCCGAGGAGGCTCACCGCGCTCCCACGGAAAGCGACTCATTCCCCGCAGCCCCCATCCACTCAACAAAAGTCTCGAAACTGAGTCTTCCACAATCCTGCCATTATCTTTAATAAGATGGAAAATAATAAAAGCCGCTTAGCCTTGGGGCTAAGCGGCTTTTGTATCATCCTGCTTTTGAGGTGATGACCGTATCTTCTTTTCTCACTTTCTGTTTGATCACTTGCCATACGAACCATGTTAGTACGACTAGCCAGATGATGGATCCTAAAATCATGGATGTGGAATACTCCATCCCAAATCCTTCAGGAGCGTAGAAAATATACGAACTTACTACAGCTGTCATGAACAGGGCGGGAACACTGCAGATCCAGTGGAACTTGTGATTTTTCAACAAGTACATGGCTCCTGTCCAAAGCATAACTGTCGCAACAACCTGATTGGACCAACCTACATACCTCCAAAGAAAGCTGTAATCCATTTGCGTTAACAGGAACGTCGGAATTGCAACCGGGATTGCGAATAATAGAGGTGTCCATTTTCCTTCGAATTTCTTTTTACTGACCTGACGAGCAAAATCAACGAGCATCATACGTGAAGAGCGCAACGCTGTATCCCCCGTAGTGATTGGAAGAATGATGACCCCAAGAACGGCAAGAACTCCACCTAGCGTACCAAGGGTAGTACTGCTGATTTCGTTAATAACTCCGGCTGGTCCTCCCTCTGCTAGTGCCGTTTGCAGACCTCCTGTGTTTCCGAAGAATGTCATACCGGCTGCTGCCCAGATCAAGGCAATAATTCCTTCAGCGATCATGGCACCATAGAACACTTTTCTTCCTTCACTCTCTTTTTTCAACGTCCGGGCAAGAATCGGGCTTTGTGTACTGTGGAAGCCGGATATAGCTCCACATGAAATTGTCACCATCAGCATCGGCCAGATCGGTAATTCATCTGGATGGAGATTGCTGACCGTCAGATTCGGAATCGGGTGATCAAAGAAGAACATCCCTATTCCAATGGATACAGCCATGAAGATTAAGATTGCCCCGAATAACGGGTACACTTTTCCGATGATTTTATTTATAGGTAGAAGAGTGGCAATTAAAAAATAGGCAAAAATGATAATCACAGATGTAAAGAATCCGAGTGGCGTAATTTCTGCCATCAGTTGAGCCGGGCCTGCCGTAAATGCTGCGGCTACCAGGATCATAAGGCCGATAGATAAAAGATTGATAACCGAACGGGCAGGACGGCCTAAGTATTTCCCAACAAGCGTCGGGTATTGGGCTCCGTCATGCCGAAGGGAAAGCATTCCTGAGAAATAATCATGCACAGCTCCTGCAAAGATGGAGCCGACAACGATCCAGATAAATGCCACAGGGCCGTACAAAGCTCCCATTACTGCTCCGAATATAGGACCAAGCCCAGCGATGTTTAATAGCTGTATGAGACTCGCTTTCCACCAGCTCATTGGCACATAGTCAAAACCATCGTTTCTTTCAAATGCAGGGGTCTTTTTCTGATCATTAATGCCGAAAATTCGTTCAACCACCTTTGCATAAAAAAGATATCCGACGACAAGTAAAACAATAGATGCGATAAACGTGATCATCGCTGAGCCTCCTTTCAAATTTGAATGTAAGAAGTATTCTAGCGTTGTTCTTGTCGAATCACAACCCATTATCTGAATATTTATTTTTTTATCTTTTTTTTCTTAAAAATAAAGCGATTCCAAGAGTATTCACTAATGTTATTTCTCTACAGTCTTTTATAAGTCTGAAACCGAAAATTAAACATAAAAAAACCTCCTGCGCAACTCGCAGGAGGTCCATGATTGTTATGTAACCTGCCACCCTATAGAAATGGTTAAGTTTCCCGCAGTCGTTTCGATTGCTAGGGTGGCATTGATATTAAGATACCATAGTGGCTGTAGGGATTCAAACACACATGGCCCTATGTACATTTCATCTAATTTAATTGGAACATTGGTATTTTCTCTGTTCACTAAAACGATTCAATAGATCATCTAATTCTTGTGAAATTTTCAATAGCTCATCATCCGTAGGGTTATTGTTATAGATTTCATACATGCGCGTTCTTAATTCTTCTATTTGTTGCTCTAACCGTACTTTATAAGGCATAATTTCATCTCCTCCACTCGTACCTTACCCTAAATAAACGAATCTAAACTACTATTTTAAAATAATTTTAAAACATAATAATTTTTCTGATTATTTAACTACGCTATACGTATTATATCGGACAAAAATATTTCGAAATAAGTCTTTCTCGTCATTTTCTAGTTGTTCTACGGAGGTTCTTTAGGTATATTGTCGATATTTCCCGGGTAATGATTCTATTTCTCTATCACAAAAATCGTGATAGGATGAATGAAAACCTACATAAAGGAGTGTCAGTCATGTTTAAAGCTGTTTCAACGAATCAAGCACCAAGTGCGATTGGTCCATATTCTCAGGCCACAGACCTTGGACATATCATTTTTATTTCTGGGCAAATCCCTCTGGATCCGGAGACGATGGAATTTGTCTCTAACGATATTAAAGAACAGACACACCGTGTGATGAAAAACATTCGTGCGATACTTGAAGAGGTAGATCTCTCTTTCAATAATGTTGCGAAAATGAACATCTACTTAGACTCGATGGATGATTTTGCTGTAGTCAATGATGTGTATGCAAGTTATTTGAGTGAGCCTTATCCTGCTCGCGCAGCTGTAGAAGTCAGCAAACTTCCTAAAGGTGCAAAAGTGGAAATAGAAGCCATTGCTACGCGAGATTAAGTCTATATTCATAATATTCGAAAATCATAATGTTTTTCTGTCCACATTCTTCTAATAGAAGCAGAGCTGAAAAAGCTCTGCTTCTTTTATTTCATTTCACTAATCTTCATCTTTAACATCCGGATCTTCCGGGAGAGGTTCGCTCAGGTATTCCTGAATCATTTTCCGGTAGTTTTCCATCTGTTCCAGATGGTTGTGGAATTGATTTTTATTGATCAGATACTGCCGCCCATCATGAATGGTCTTAATTTTATGATTCAAGATCAACTGCCGGACATAGTCTTCAGGAAGCTCAAGGAATTCTGCTGTTTCTTTAACTGTTAGATACATGATCCGTCACCTTTCTTTCCCTTGCATTATATCATTTCTCTTTTTACGGAAAGTTTCTTTTTCTACAAATGTGGGAATTACATTAAAAACTATTCTAGCGAAATGAGAGGGATACTATGGCTTCTACGATAACAACAAACAAGAACAAGCGCTCAGAAGCAAGCGAAGAAATCAAACCATGGGTGCGGAGATTCGGAAGGACCGGTTTCATGGCCAAGGGGATTGTTTATGCCCTTATCGGAGTATTGACCCTGATGGCCGCTCTTGGATTCGGCGGGAAAACAACCGGAACGACAGGGATGTTCCGCTCTCTTGCCGGCGTCGCTTTTGGAGAAATATTACTTTGGATTATTGGCATCGGTTTGATCGGATATATCTCCTGGCTCGCGATAAAAGCCATCATGGACCCCAACCATGAAGGAACAGATGGGAAAGGGTTGATTACTCGAATTGGTTACATTGTAGGTGCCATTATTTATGGTTCCCTGGCTTTCAATGCAATTAAATTTGCCCTCAATGCTGGTTCCAGCAGTGGAAATTCAGAACAGACGCTTTCAGCTAAACTCTTGTCTCAGCCTTTTGGTCAATGGCTTGTCGGGATTGTTGGAGCTATTGTCATAGGGTATGGTATTTATGAAATTTATCAAGGAAGTACAGGACGCTTTATGAAAAAGATGAATACACTGGAAATGGACCGCCATAAAAGGAATGTAGCAGAAAAACCAGGTAAATTTGGATTATCAGCAAGAGGAATTGTACTTGCACTCATCGGATTCTTTTTCATTCAAACTGCCTTGTCCGCAAATCCTGATGAAGCCAAAGGTCTGGACGGAGCACTTTCTGAAATTGCCCAGCAGCCTTACGGACAAGCCTTACTAGGTATTGCCGCCATTGGATTGATTTTATATGGTATCTACCAAATGGTACGTGGACGATATGCTCGTATGAATTTTGGGAAAAAATAATTTCCATCAAAAAAAGCCTTTCCTCCAGTGAGGAAAGGCTTTCGACTTTTGTCGCGAATATACCGACGACCACATTCGTCGTTTAGCTTTTATAAAAAGCATGTACTTCGTCTTACACAAACAGCTCATCGCTCATATAATATACCACGATTCTTCCTGAATAGCAAACCAAGGCGTTCATTCGTCTTCTTGTGCTATACTAGGGCTACAAAAATACCTCAGGAGGAACTTATGCTTACATTTGAAGAAAAACTGAACATCATTGAAGAATTTCCTGAACTTGAAAAGAAAGAAATCTCCCTTGGAAGAGTGAATTTCCATTATGAAGAAAGCGTGTATGATAAAAAAATTGTCGTTTACCGGCTCCATCCGAATGGCAACGGATTTGTTTATGCAGGTGAGATGGATGACTATGCTACGGACGACAAAGGGATGGTCAATATTAAGGAGATGAGCGCCGATGAACTCCGCACGTTAATCCGGGAAGCGATCGAATCTTTGTCCCTCTCCCCTGCCGAGAAAAATCCAGTGATGGAGGAATGGCTGAACGCCAACGATCAGTCGCTTGTTCTTATGCGTGAAGAAGATGGTTTTCATGTGTACGCTGAAGAACAGTTGGAAGGTACGTTCAATTCCTATGAAGAAGCCGTGAACTTCCTGGAGCAAGAAGGCTTCAGCCGTCTTTAATATACCAAGAGCCGTTTTATACGGCTCTTTTTTAAGGTACAGTACTGTCACACCTCGCCCATTCTGCATAAAGTATTGAAAAAAGGTGGCTTTTTTCATGTACACGTACCCCTATTTCTACAGGCAGCAACAGCCCTCAGCAACTTCGAACATCCTCTCCTATGCCAAAGGGGATGTGAATGGGGACTTCATCGAAGACCAAGTTTTTCTAGTCGGAGAAAAAACACCGGATAGTCCGTATATCACGAACATTACTCTGGTCATTCAGGATGGACAAACGAACCTTTTCTATAATGTCCCATTAAAAACGAACATGGGATATCAACCGCGTCTTTTTCTTGGGGACTTCACAGGTGACGGCGTCGATGACATCTTGATTAGCATGGATTCTGGTGGGAGTGGCGGTTTTGGATACTACTATTTGTTTTCATTTATAAACAACCAACCACAGGTCCTCTTTGACTATGAAACGTTCGATGAAGCTTATGAATATGAAGTCAATTATCAAAATCAGTATAAAGTTGAAGTTCTAAACAAAACGCTCGGTCTTTCTTTTCTCATCGACCTCAGCAACAGGGACTCTGAGTATCTATCAGAAATTTATAATGAGAACGGAACATTAAAAGCACCACTACAAGGCTCCGTATCTGGTTTGAACACCCTTTACCCCATCGATTTTGACGGAGATGGGGTTTATGAATTGTTCGCTTTTCAACGTATTATCGGCCAGTATAATGCGGATGGATTAGGATCTGTTCAAACCCCGCTTACGTGGAAGGGCAATGACTTTGTCCCCTTCTTTGATAATCAATATGTGGCTGTCCTAGGAATGAGTACAGACGCTTAACAAGCAATATCTTTTCTAAACCTGGCATGCTTCCTATCCTTTGGGGTACCAGGTACGTTGATTCTATCCTACTGTACCTGGTACCACATTCACTACATTCAACCGGTTTGGTACCAGGTACATGATGGGCGTTCCTTGGAACCTGGTACCTTTTCATTTCTGTATCCACGGAAAATTCTGATGAAAATCTCCCAATAATCGTTATACTAGGATAAAATGGGGTATAAGAAAGACTAACGTTAATGGAAGGAGAACGATATGGATCGATTAAATGAACGTTTAGCCCAATATTTTCATGATAACCAAACCGCATTAGTAAACGAGTTACTCCCGAAAACCTTGGACAAGCTGCAAATCAACTATACAGATCAAGATCTGAATTATCATTTTGAAATGCTTCGTCTACTTCTTGACCGCGTAGCTAAAAGCCTTTTGCAGCATCCAGATGAAACAAATGCAGCTGCCATCGGCTATGACACCGAAAATTACCTCTACTCTAAAGGAGTTCTTTTGAAACAGACCGTGGATGTGTTGAGTGTCTTCCGTCTTTCTCTCATGAAGCATATGCGGAGTTCGAACTTGATCCAGGAAGCCAAAATTGAAGAAGGGTTCGTCGTTGCAGAAGAAGTTGTCACAGCATTTGACGCGGCTATTCGAGCGACGACAGACAGTTATAACAAAACCAAAGAAAGAGAACATGAAGAAATGGAGAAGCATTTGAATGCTGTCTCTACCCCCGTCGTCCTTATCGATGAATTTCAAGCTGTTCTTCCATTGGTTGGGGAATTTTCCACGGAACGTTTCGATGTGGTGAAAGATCACACGTTACATAAAGTCAAAGAGCATGGATTACGGCTATTATTCATTGATTTTTCAGGGATCGCTACGTTCAATGAAGTTTTTATTAATGACTTGTTCAATTTAACAAAAACCATTAAGCTGCTGGGAACAAGAACGGTGCTGACCGGAATTCGTACAGAGATGGCCATTGCGGCGATCCAGTCTGAAATGAATTTTGAGGAACTGGAGACCTTCAATGATCTCAAGCAGGCGCTGATTACAATTAATGATAACCAGTAAGGAGTTGGACCGATGATTCGTGTAGCTTTATTAAGCAAGTGGCACGTACATGCCGTGGATTATGCACGAGAAGCTTCTGAAAACCCCAATATTAGCATCTCGAAAGTTTGGGATGAAGATGTGGAGCGGGGCCAAGTGTGGGCCAAGGAACTCGAGGTACCTTTCGATGATCAACTCGAACGCGTGCTTTCAGACCCTGAAATCGATGGTGTCATTGTCACAAGTCCAACAAATCTTCATAAGGAAATCATCATGGCAGCTGCCAATCACGGAAAGCATATTTATACAGAAAAAGTCCTCTCTTTCAGTAGAAAGGACGATGAAGAAATTTTCTCTAGTTTGGAGAATGCCGGCGTTAAATTTATGATTTCTTTACCTAGATTGACTTCTCGTTTTTATCTATATGCCCAAAAGGTCATAGATGACGGGGTGCTCGGGACCGTAAATATGATCCGTTGCCGTGTTGCACATAATGGAGCCGTACCAAATGAAGACCATCCGAATGGGTGGCTTCCTGAACGCTTTTTTGACAAGAATCAATGCGGAGGCGGGACGTTGATCGACCTCGGTGCCCACCCGATTTATTTGGCGAACCGCCTCGCCGGAAAACCTACGGCCGTATCTGGCCGTCTTCATTCGCTCATGGGGCGGGGTGTAGATGACCACTCTGTCGCCACCGTAGAGTATGAATCTGGTATTCTTGCGGTGTTGGAAGCGAGTTTTGTCTCAACGGGAAGCCCTTTTCAGCTCGAGATTTACGGGACGGACGGGACACTTATGGTTGAGGGAAATGAAACGCGAATTAAAAGCAGCACCCATGGGATGAATGAATGGACGTATCCTGACCTCCCAACGGCAATCCATTCCCCTCTGCAACAATGGGTGGACGACATCCTCCATCAAGAGAAACCGACCATTAAGAAAGAAGATGCCTTTCAGTTGACCGCTGTCAACGAAGCAGCCGCTCTTTCACACAAACATGAAAAAAGAATCACGAACAAATAAAAATGCCTGCCCATCATTGCCGTGATGGACAGGCTTTATTTAAGCTCTTTTTTCAATGTAACCAATGGCCTTATTTTACCTCTGAACCATTCTTCTGTGACTTCCCCTGTGGGTACAAATCCGTTCTTTTCAAAAAAACGCAGGCTCCCTTGGTTATCCTCGTACACTTCTGCAAAAACGTTCTCCATACCAAAAAGAATATAAATCTCTTCCAAGAATAATTGAAGCGCCTCCGTTCCTACACCACAATTCCTCTTTTCTGCGATGACCATTCCGATAAAATCTCTTTCTGGGGTGCGGAACAATTCTAACTTACCAATTAAGCGACCATCCAGAACCACAGCTTTCATAAATAGATTCGGCTTTTCACCATTGAAGTAGGCTTCATACGCTTTTAAAAATTGTTCATATGTACGCGGGACATCCACACCTGTTTGAACTTGTAATTTTTCATCCATTTCCCACTCATGCAACACTGCGACATCACTGCTGTTAATGTCCTCGATGGAAACTTCCATAAATCAATCTCCTCTTTAAAAATAGACCTTAATTATAAATTCAGTACCAGACGGAACGCCTGGTACTGTAAATATTCCCTATCCTATTATTTTGAACCCATTAATTTCGAACCGTAAACCTTGGAAATCGAAACAGGATAGCCAGAACTCCTGAAAGAGCAAGCAGAATCGGATAAAAACAGTATGGGACAATACTGACTGGCGATATACTTGCCACCCCTGCCACGGACAAAATTTGAGCGCCATACGGAAGCAAGCCTTGGACAGAACTTGAGAAGATGTCCAAAAGGCTCGCTGACCTTTTAGAGTCAATCTCAAACCGTTCTGAGATTTGTTTAGCAAGCGGACCAGCTGTCATGATGGAAATCGTATTATTGGCAGTAGATACGTTCACGGCGCTTACCAATCCTGCGATACTAAATTCTCCACCTCTATTCGAATGAGCGCCTCGACTTATTTTGTGAATCAGAAAATCAATGCCTCCATTTTGCCGAATCAGTTCAACAAGTCCTCCTAGCAGGATGACAAGCAAGGCCAATTCCTGCATGCCGGCAAAACCATCCCCTAATAGGGTCACGAATTCCATCCCTGAAAATTCTCCCATAAAGAGGCCGATCAAGCCTGCAAAGCCGATGCCTCCCATAAGGACATAGATGACATTGATGCCCATAATAGCAAAAATAAGAACTCCTAGGTACGGCAACACTTTTACAATGTTAAACGGATGTTCATCCTGAAGCGTAGACGCTGCATCCATTGTGAGAACACCAAAAATAATAGCCGTCACAACCGCAGCCGGAAGAACGATAAAGAAGTTTGCTTTAAATTTGTCCTTCATTTCTGTCCCTTGTGTACGGACAGCGGCAATTGTCGTATCAGAAATAATGGATAGATTATCTCCAAACATCGCTCCACTGACGATTGCTCCCATTGTCAGGGCGGCTGCGACATCTGTCTGCTCTGCAATGCCCATTCCAACAGAGGCCAGAGCAACAATCGTCCCCACAGAGGTCCCCATCGAGATGGAAATGAAACAAGCGATGATAAACAAACCGACAATGAGCAAGTTCCCTGGCAATATACTCAAACCTAAGTTGACAGTTGAATCAACAGCTCCCATCCCTTCAGCGACCGTAGAAAAAGCACCGGCCAATAAGAAGATGATCACCATCAAAATAATGTTGGAGTGACCTCCGCCTTCCGTCAATTGTTGTAATTTCGTTTGGAAAGCTGTTTTTCTATTCATGAAAAGGGCAACAAGAATCGCGGCGAAAACAGCCACCAATACAGGCATTTTATAGAAGTCACCGGTCAGTATTCCAGACCCGATGAACAACAGGATGAATACCCCGAAAGGAATCAGCGCCCATCCGTTCCCCTTATTCAACTCTTTCGTTTCCATAAAAATCCTCCTTAGTCAGGATTCGTTCATAAGGTCTAGTAAGAAGCAGAGAGACCTTAATAAGCTCTTTCATACTCTACAACACACGAAGATGAGATATCAAGTTCTAAGAAGTGTTCTGGCCAAATGGAAAAAATAGGTCCAGAGACGTAAATGAAATACGCCCAAAGCTAAAGGTGAAAATTATCTAAGTCGCCTATGCTTAGAATGTGCAGGAACTATTTGTAAAATTTTTATCTGAATGAAAAATTTCCCTCATGTTTACATGAGTTCAGGATATAATTAATTTCGTGTCACGATAAGGAGGAGAAGGATATGAGAGTACTGAAGTTTATTTTGCAAAGGAAAATCTTAATTGGACTTGTAATGATGCTCATCCTCATCATAGGTGGTTATGCCATGTTGAACATGGACGAAGAGCTTCTTCCACCTCTTTCTATGGATAGCGGATACATCAATGTTGATGCTGGCAGCCAACCGGCAGCAGAAGTCGAACGTACGATTACAAACCCCCTCGAGAGGCAGCTGGAAAGTATAAAGGAAGTGGAAGAAATACGGTCCACCTCTTTTGACGGACGAAGTTCCATTCAAATGACCTTTGAACGCGGGGAAGGTCCCGAGGCCATAAAAGAGGCAGAAGCCATAACCAATCAAGTCACATCTTCCCTTGCTGTGGATCGGGTAGAGGCTGGGCAGTATGGGACGACTCAAAGCTATCAATTCTTTCTAGATCTTTCAGGTGGAGAAATGGAAGAAATGAGTGAGTTTGCTACAAATACGCTCGAGCCAAGACTCGAAGAGCTCCCTGAAGTACGCGATGTTGACCTCATGGGCATTCAAGAAAATGAAATGGTCGTCCAATTTAACCAGCAGGAGTTAACAAATAGAGGGTTACAATTGGATCAAATCATTCCCCTTTTACAACAAGCGGATGAGGAGGTTACTTTAGGTGAATTATCTAAAGAAGAGAACACTCCATCCCTCCGGTGGAAATCATCGATTGAACAAGTCAGTGACTTAGAAAACATCAGCATTCCTACCCAAGCAGGATTCATCCCACTTCAAGAAATCGCTACAGTGACACTACGACCTCAAGAGCAATCATCCTTTGTATGGAAAAATGGCGCGAAAGATTTTCTTTTTATCCAAGTCGGAGGATCCGATAACTTCACCGACATTGAAACGGCCTCTGCTGTAAGGGAAGAAATAAAATCAATGGAAGACGAAGGTCTCTTTGAGCGTTTTCAAATAAACGAAGTCGTCGCTCAAGCCGACTATGTAGAAGAGTCCATTAGCGGCGTGACAAGCAACATCCTCGTCGGAGGTTTGATTGCCATTGCCATCCTGTTCATTTTCCTACGAAACTTAAGAGCCACTTTAATCATCAGTATATCCATTCCTACTTCTATTCTGCTTACACTCGCTTCCATGTGGATGCTCGATTACAGCTTGAACATGCTGACACTCATCGGCCTTGGGCTTGGAATCGGGATGATGGTCGACTCTTCTATTGTCATTTTGGAGTCCATTTACAATAAGAAAGAAAGCGGAATGAAAGGGATGGAAGCCGTTACTTCGGGTATAAAAGAAGTCGCTACCGCTGTTCTTGCTTCCATGATGACAACGATTGTCGTTTTCCTCCCTATTGGTCTCCTTGGAGGAGAAATGGGGCAATTCATGATTGTTTTGTCGATTGTCGTTGCTATTACTTTAATCAGTTCTGTCATCATTTCTTTTACGTTGATTCCATCTCTGGCAGAGAAATTTATGAAGCTGAGCAATAAGAAACAGATCAGGCATGAAGGACCTATTCTAAAGTTCTATGATCGACTGGTTTCCTGGACCGTTAGAAAAAAACGTCACAGTCTTGGCGTCCTACTTCTTTTTGTGACATTGTTCGCAGGATCCCTTTTCCTAATTACGAAAATTCCAATGACTATTATGCCAGACGTTTTCAATCGCTATGCCGAATTGATGATTGATGTGGAGGAAGGATTGTCCCAAGAAGATAAACAAGAACTTGTGATGGCGGTCCACGAAGAATTGGAGAAGATTGATGATGTCGAATCAGATTATGTCATGGATAACGGTGGGATGCTATACACCATTATCAACATGACGAAAGAAGACGACATTACCACAGAGCAAAAAGAAGTGAATGAACAGATTTTCAAATCCCTTCGTTCTTTAGAAGAAAAGTACCCAATCAATCAAGTATCTAGTGTGATGGATGGAGGCGGCGGGAGTCCTGTCCAAGTCCAAATAAAAGGAGAATCTTTCGAAGAATTACGAGCAATATCTCAGGATTTCAAAGAAAATTTAGAAGAAATCGATGGAATTGTGGCCAGCCAAACTTCCATCGATCGAACTGCAGAAGAAGAGCTCATTCAAATTGACCAGAAAGCACTTGAGGATGCAGGCTTGAATGAATGGCAGGTACGTCAGACGATTCAGCAAGCATTCCTTGAACAGCCGATCAGTGAGCTTACTATTGATGAGAAAGATGTACCATTACTCGTGAAATGGGAAGAACCGACAACGTCTAAAGAGTCCTTGCTTGGTATCACGATTCCTACAACAGACGGAGAACAACCCCTTTCAACCTTCCTAACCCTTGAGACAATCGATACACCGAATGAAATCAATCATGTAGATGGAGAACGATATATTTCAGTGACTGCTGATATTGAAGAGCGCGATCTTGGATCCATCAACCGTGACGTTCAAGAGCTTATCGATGAATTTGTTACACCTACTGGATATAATGTGACGCTTGCGGGTGATTTAGAGGCCCAACAAGAAGCTATACAGGAAATGCTTCTCATTTTGGGCATTGCTATTTTCCTTGTCTATCTCGTTATGGCTGTCCAGTTCAACCACCTGTTCCACCCGCTCATCGTCATGTCCGTCATTCCAATGACAGTGGTCGGTGTCATCCTTGGTTTATTCCTAACTCAAAGAGAACTTAGCGTCATGTCTGCCATGGGCATTGTTATGCTGATCGGAATCGTCCTGAACAATGCAATTCTTTTCATTACGAGAACGAATCAGCTAAGAAAACTTGGATGGGACGTAGAAACCTCCCTCACCCAATCCGGGAAAGACCGATTGCGCCCGATTTTCATGACCAGTCTGACCACAGCAGGCGGAATGTTGCCTCTTGCTCTTGCCACCGGATCTGCAGGCAACTACCAAGCACCGATGGCTACAGTCATTATATCCGGGCTTCTTTTTGCAACATTCATTACTTTGTTACTGATTCCGGCCATCTATCGCTTATTCACAAGATCAAGAAAAAAGAAAACAAAGATCAACGCTTACCCAAAAGAATCAGCTATGTAATAACCCCCAAAAACAAGAAAGGATGAGCGAAACCTATCCATGTAATGACCTCCCCTATTGTAAATAAATGAGGCGCAGCTGAATTTTCAGCTGCGCCTTTTTATTACCTAATCCTACTAGGAATAATCCAATTCATGATTCAAGCTGCAGGAACCCCACATCATCAAAACCATCCCTTTTCTATTTCTAAAAGAATAAGAGATGAGCGAGTAGTGCTGCAATCGGTAGAGTAATGACCGTACGCTGCAGGAAAATTACAAAAAGCTCAAAGAAGTTGATCGGAATTTTCGACTTAATTAAAAGGATGCCGATCTCAGACATGTAAATGAGCTGCGTCAGTGACATGACCCCAATAATGAAACGGGTCAGTTCTGATTCAATTCCGCTTCCAACCACAGCGGGTAGGAACATATCTGCGAATCCAACAATCATCGCCGGTGCGGCCTCTGCAGCTTCTGGTATTTGCAGCAGATTCAAAAACGGAATGAACGGGTAGGAAAGCCATGTGAATATTGGTGTGAATTCCGCAATAACGAGCGCGATGGTTCCAAGTGCCATCACGAGTGGGATCAATCCGAACCAAATATCCGCCACATTGAACATTCCTTTTCTCACGATGGATCCAGCGCTTTTCACCTGATCCGCTTTGGCTACCGCCTGGTCGAGACCGAATTTGAACGTGGATGTCCCTTCTGGCACGATTTCATCAATCTGTTTCCCTACCGGCTCGTGATACGTTTCTTTTTTCAAGGAAAGCGGTGGAATTCTCGGGCAGATAACAGCGGCTACCACCCCACAAACCACGACCGTGAAATAAAAGGATACAAACATATGGTCAATCGATAAAAACTTCGCAATCACAAGACTGAACGCAATCGATGCAATCGAAAAGTTACTCGCAACGACTGCCGCTTCACGTTTGGAATAGTAACCATTTTCATACTGCTGGGTGGTCAATAGCACACCTACCGTCCCACTCCCCATCCACGATGCCATCGCATCTACAGATGAACGACCAGGCAGCTTGAACAGTGGATGCATCACTTTTCTTACGACCGTTCCAATCAAGTCCATCAAACCGAATTCTAGCAACAGCGGCATAAATAAACTGGCAAATAGAAACCAGACCATAAGTACAGGAATTAAATCATAGAGGACAACGCCCCCTGTCAGTTCAGAACCGATAAAGGAAGGGCCCGCCTCGAGGAGCGTCAGGATAGCAAAAGCTGCTCCAAGGAAACGCAAACCCATCCAGAACGGCCCGACATCAAAAACATTCGCAATGAATGGATGGTTTCTTATTTTGCTGTTCGAGACTTTGACCCCGACACTCCCTATCGCAGAAAGCGAGATCACAATGGTCATGAACAAAGGAATCCAGGGGCCGATCGTCGCTTGAAGCCCATCTGCCATCAAACCGAGTCCGATCGTCACCCGTCCATCGACAGAGATAGGGACGAGGAATAGTAGAACCCCGACCAAAGATGGTAGAAAAAATTTCATCCATTGCTTCGTTGTATAGGATGTAGATGTTTGAATACTGCTTACTTTTGACTGTTGAATAGCCATGATTCGTCCTCCTCTGTCATTTTTATGCATAATTAAGTATAAATAAACAGCGTGTGATAGTTAGTAACTATACATTTTCATGCATGAAAATTCAATAGTTTTTATGAAGTTTTGTAAGACGGTTTATCCAGGTAAAGAAAAAGGAATAAAGAAGACTACGAGATTGCTAGTAAAGGAGGCGTTACATAATGACGGTCAAAGTGCCGAAAGACAAGACGATCGACAATACACTCGCGATTTTTAAAGACGGGTACAACTTCATACCAAAGCGGGTTCAAAATCACCATTTGGATGTGTACGAAACGAGAGTTCTAGGAGAAAAGGTGGCCCTTCTCAGCGGAATCGAGGGGGCAAAGCTGTTTTACGACACCAGTCGTATGAACCGGAAAAATGCTCTCCCCAAGAGAGTCTTGAAAACTTTATTTGGTGAAGATGCCATACAGACGATGGATGGGGATGCACACACTCATCGCAAATTACTATTCATGTCATTGATGACTCCTGATGCCCTGCAGGAACTGTATGAAATCACAACGAAAAACTGGGCACGTTTCACAAAAAAGTGGAGCAGCATGAAAAAGGTGACGCTTTACGACGAGTCTCGGGAACTACTTTGCCGGACAGCGTGCGAATGGGCCGGCATCCCATTAGAAGAAAAAGAAGTGAAGAAAAGAACGAGAGATTTGAGTAACATGATCGATGGATTCAGTGCGGTCGGGCCGAAGCACATTGAAAGCCGGAGAGCACGCAAACGGTCGGAGGACTGGATGGAAGATCTAATATTACAAGTCCGGCAAGGGAAACTTGAAGCAGAAAAAGGAAAAGCCATTCACGAGATGGCTATGCATCAAGATTTAGAGGGCCAACCCTTAGACGCAAGAATGGCGGCAATTGAGGTGTTGAATGTGATTCGTCCACTTGTAGCCATTTCTAAATTCATCGCATTCGGCGGTGTTGCCCTTCATGAATATCCAGAAACACAAACGCGCGTCTCTCTCGATGATGAATATTTATTTCGATTCGCACAGGAAGTCCGTCGTTATTTCCCTTTCGTTCCTTTTCTCGGAGCGAGGGTCGACCATGATTTCACATGGCAGCAATACCCGTTTAAGAAAGATCAACTTGTCCTGATCGACATTTATGGAATTAACCATGATCCCAAAATTTGGGAGAATCCGGATCAATTCAATCCTGAGAGATTCATCGACTGGGATGGAGGATTGTTCGACTTGATTCCTCAAGGCGGAGGCGGATATTATAAAGGACACCGTTGTCCAGGAGAATGGCCGACCATTGAAGTATTGCAAGCCAGTTTCCGATACATGACCAAACACTTGGGTTATGATGTGCCGAAACAAGACTACAGCTACAGTTTGAAAAAGATGCCTTCCCTGCCGAAGAGCGGTTTTATCATAAGCAATGTCCACTTCAACAATTGACTATTAAAAGCTAAAAAACGTCCAGGAATAAATCCTGGACGTTTTTCTATTCAGGGATGATAGAGTCGGTAAAAATCATACCCGTGTTTCAGCAATACTTTCAATACGGAATAAGTAGGTACAGCGATAATCATTCCGACCACCCCATACAATGGTGCTGCCACAACAAGTAACAGAATGACCGTTAACGGATGGATATCCAAGCGTTCTCCAAAGACCAAGGGGGCAACCAAATTCCCCTCTAATTGTTGGACAACAATGAACGTGATAATCACATAAATAGCCATCGAAGGTTCCTGCATGAGAGCGACTACAATCGCCGGAATCGCACCAATGACAGGCCCGACAAATGGGATGACACACGTTAACATCACAAAGATCCCAAGTACCAAAGCATAATCAAGCCCGATGATGACGTAACCGATATACGTCAGCACACCATCCACAGCAGCGATTGTCGCTTGTCCGATAATATAAGAAGAAACCGTATAGTCTAAATCTTTGAGCACCTTTTCCCCGCGTGGTTTATGTTTCTCAGGCAAGGCCCTTTTTAAGAAAGGAATCAGTTTGTGACCATCTTTTAAAAAGAAAAACAAAACGAACGGAACGATAATCAAGACGGTAGTCGCCCCCGCGATGGTCGAGAAAACACTCATCATGTGTTCCCCGATCTGTTGAGTCAATCCACCGAAGTATTCCGTTACTCGCTGCTTAATGGAAACAACGGACACCATCCCCATATCGTTTTGCTCCAGCTTTTGACCCGCCTCTTCTGCTGTCTGTTTTATTTTTTCAGGTAGCTTCGATATATCCGTAATCTGTTTTTTTATGGTATCTGCTAAAAATCGGATTCCCCCATAAATGAGAACCCCGATCAGTGCAAAAACAAGCAGAATGGCAACAGGGAGAGGTAAAAACTTTGATTTTGCCATAAAATGCACGGCAGGTCGCAAAATATAAAAAAGGAACCCAGCAATTAGCAATGGATAAAATAACGTTCCAAAGATCGTCTTGATGGGATTCAAGAGCTCTAGTTTTTCTAAGAAATAATACAGGATGAGTATAAGTATAGCTGCTGTGATGTACTTAAAGAATGAATGTCTGATCCACATGTTCCTTCACCGTCCTTTTACACCATTCATTCACTAAATGGACGGATCGTAAACTATTGATCCGAAGTGATGACGAAAAATCCACCATTTCATTATAGCTTCCGATTGTTGAAGACTCAGTTTCGGGACTCTTTCGGGTTTCGTTGCTGGGTTGAGCGTCAGGGGTGGTTGGGAAGCTACTCGCTTTCCTGTGGGGGAGTGGCGCGCTCCCACGGAAAGCGACTCATTCCCCGCAGCCCCCATCCACTCAACAAAAGTCTCGAAACTGAGTCTTACACAATCCTGCCAATTAGTTGAATAAGCAACCTAACCAGGTTCACTTCCTATGTAAAAAAGACCTGCCTGCTGGCAAGTCTCTTTAAGAATCGTGCTGTATGATGTACCGTAATCCTGCATACGTATTTTTGAATGTTTTAAGCCCTTTGCCAAAGTATTGGAACGAAAGGGCAAGCTTTGGTGTAATACCTACCACCAGACATTCTGTTCCTACCAATTGCAACGATTGATTCAGTTGCCTTAAGTGTCTGCTGAACTGGTCATTGAATTTATGGATTCCACTCAAATCAATCAAGGCGTATTGAATATCACCTTCTGTACATTCTTTCAGGAGAGAAGAAATGAGATGATCCACTCTTTTTTCATCCAAATCACCAATAAGCGGAACAGCTACTGCATGATCCCAAACTTTTAAAATAGGAATCGAAAGCGACTCAATGAGATGGTCCTTTCGCTCCTCTTCTTCAGCCTTCGTCGTTACATCCATTAACATGATGGTATAGTAGCTTGTTTCCCCCTCGTTATTTTTCATTGGGGTAATTACCGTATCTGCGACGAATTTATTCTTAATATTAATTCTCACTTGATGTTTCTCAGTCAGCCTCTCCATACGATCCCGTTGTCTTTCCGGGTTGGTATGAAACTTGTCCATATTCTCTCCAATTAAATCATCCGCGCGCTCGTATCCGAATAACGGAGCAATTTTCGTGAAAAGATTTTTGGCCTCATCATTCATCCACACCAGATCATAATTGAGATCTGCAAGCAAGATGCTCTCTCCTATGCTATTCAGCGCATCTGTCATCGTTAGAGCTGAAGTCATCAAAGCCATCCATGCTCCCACCTATCCAATTATTTTTTCTTTATTATAATATCAATACCTTCCCAGAGGTAGAGGTGAAAAAAGTCGAATGTGTTTATGTCATGAAACATAACATTATCATTATTTTATGTTAGATTTTCTAACATATTAAGTGACATACAAATAAATTTCCGCTATTCTATATTCATCAGATAAGAATAGGAGGAGAGCATGGTCCTTTTTCCAACCCGACGATTCGTTATGCCAAAGAAGCAAATATTTCACACATACGGGAGTGAACCTTAATGAAAAACCATCTGAGGACCGCCGTTGAAAGTATGAAAGAACATTACATTCAAAAACTTATTGATGCAGGGATGTATCAAGCCTCTGATGAAATGCTCCAGTCGTTAACATTAACGGAGCTCGAAGCTCTCGCTTCAAGGGTCGAACGACCATAAGGAGGTGTAACATCGAGGAGGAGAAGTGATGTCATCTTACAAGCACAAAAAAGTCATTTCGATTGGTACGGTCAACGAACTCACAGGCCTCTCCCTCAGGCAAATACGTTATTATGAGGAGCGGATATTGATTTATCCCGAACGTACCAAAAGAGGAACACGCAAGTATTCTTTTTCTGATGTTGAAACCCTCTTGCAAATTGCTGACAAACGAGAGGAAGGTGTACAAACGTACGAGATCCGAAAAGATTTACAGTCTTCCAACAAAGGAAAGGTGATGGAACGGATGCTTCGCGGGCAATTAAATGCCCATTTTCGAATGAACAAATGAATTCACTTACAGGCAGCCCGGACACCCCTAGGTCCAGGGCTTTTTTTTGCACACTTTCAATATCTCGATATAAAATATCTTGACTTCGAAATAAATAGAGCGTATAGTTTTATTTAGAATTCAAACTATTTTATTTCAAAGGAGAATGTAAAATGACTAATTTAACGTTGGATCAAGTCCACAGCAGCTTGAATTTCCAAATTAAACATATGATGGTATCAAAAGCGAAGGGTGAATTTGAAACGTTCGACGTGGAATTTTCCGGTGACCTCAATGATCTACCTTCAGCTCAAGTGACCGTTACTATTCCGGTAACTTCTATCAATACAGGAAACGAACAACGCGACGGCCACCTTCGTTCCGGCGACTTTTTCGAAGCCAATCAATACCCAAACCTCGTGTTCCGCAGCACTTCCATTAAGAAAGTATCGGGTGATGAATTCGAAGTGACCGGTGACTTCACAATTAAAGGGATGACACATCAGGAAACCTTCACGGTTGAATATAACGGGACGTCCAAGAGCCCGATGGATGGCAGCACGATTGCAGGCTTCGATGTGAGCGGAAAAATAGATCGTGAAGCATATGGGTTAACCTATAATGCGGCTCTTGAGACAGGCGGTGTGCTGTTAGGGAAAGACGTTAAATTCGAAGGAAACTTTGAGTTTGTTGTAGGAGAATAAATTTACACCATCTAAAAAAGCTGAGTCTAACTAGAGACTCAGCTTTTCTTCATTCTAATGGGATTTTAATTTCTTTTTCCAACCAATGAGGGTAGGAGGAGAAATCGATCCGGATGGGACCTTTCACTTCTTCATCAAAGAATGTATGAACTGTTTTCGGTCCTTCCACCAGTGATTGCACTTGTTGACTTGATGGATGAAGAGTGTTCCTTTTCTCATCCTTTACGCTTGAGAATCCAATATTTCGTGAGACTTCTTCATCAAATTTTATTTCAAAAGCGGAAGTGGATGCTTCAGTCAGTTCAGCGATTTCTCCAGGTTGATAGAGAATTTTCTCCGACTCAAGGTCAATCTCCATATACTCTTTTTCCTGATCTGCAACCATCACTTTTGAAAAAGTGATCGCTAAAGATTCCGGTTGTTCAAAATAATTACTCTGTATATAAAACGTCATCTCATCATTTTCCGGTCCACCGGATGCAGTAACTCCGTTGTTAATCCCGGACCAAACCTCTCCATTTTCTCCTTTTAACTCCAGGTCTTCGATTGATAGAAGTTCGGTTTCATTTTCTGGATGTTCTCTCACTTTAATGGCTGTTCTTAGTGGGTGGATCTTCACATTTTCAATAACGAATTGTTCTCCCTCTATGGATACCGTTTCTTCTAAGGTGTACTCTTTTGATTGTGCATCATTTTTGGCCGTGAAACTCACAGCGAATTCCTCTTTTACAAAAGAACCATCGATGATCCCACTTCCTGAGATGGATAAATGGAAGTTCTCTATCCCGCCCATTCCCTCTTGCGTATAAACCTCCATCATTTGCATGTCCTTGTTTTCTTCTAACTCCCTGCTGTTATAGGAAACAGACTTTGGTGGCAGCTCTTCACCGGCTCCAGTCGTTAACTTCGGAGTACCTAACCTAAGGTTTCTATGTTCCCCGACAGCTTCCAAAGTGTAAAAAATCACCATGCCGTAGTCATCCCGAATCACACCTTCCAGGGAGAGTGTCAAATCACCCTTTTCATCAGTAATCCCTAGAGGCTGAAAGTGATCGGCATCAATGGCAGCCTGTTTACTCTGATCTCCTTGAATAAGTTGAACAATTTTTTCCATACCGGGGACTTGGGAGACTTTTTCAGCAAAAGCCGGAGAAGCACGAACTCCGCCAAATAGAACAAAAAGAGCCGCCACAGCGGTAAGAACGGGCCAAGCAAATTTCCTTAACCGTCGTGTCGGACGCTTCGTAGCCTGATGAAAACCAAGGTCTACCGCTTCGTCTAATTGTTCATCATCGATATGTACCTGGTCATACATTTCTTTCCAATTAGTCAATTCTCTATCAAGCTTGCTCATGTTGCTCCTCCTCTCCCAGTTCTTGTTTTAGCTTAGCCAGCGCTGTATAAAGGCGTGTCTTCAACGTATTTTCTTTTACATTCATAATCTTGGATAACTCCCGGAACGTAATGCCATGAAAATACTTTAAGTAAACAAGCTCTTGCTCTTTAGGTTGAAGAGAAGAAATGGCCTCTTCCAAAGCAATCCTTTCTGTTTCATCTCTTCGTTCTTGGACAGGGTCAACATACTCTCGGGTATGAATGCGTTTCTTGTGCGTTAAGAGATCTTGGCAATAGTGAATCGTGATACGAACGAGCCAAGTCTTCACGTACAGGGGTTTCCTCAATTGATGGCGCTTCTGGTACGCACGAGCGGTCACTTCCTGCAAGGCCTCTCTTGCATCTTCTTCATTTTTCAAAAAAGCGAGCGCCGTTTTATAGATGTCCGTTTTATAGTTCTTCATCATGATGAGAAAGGATTCATCATCGCCGTTGATTGCTTTTTCTATGATGGAAACTTCCAAAGAGTCCCCCTCCCTTTTCTTTTTCTATCTATTAGACAAAGTATTTCAAAAAAAGTTTGGATTTTTTGTGAGGATTTTTTTAGAGGGGTTTAAGTCACTTTGATTTCAAGTTAGGTCACTATTAACGCAGATAGGGCACTTTGAGTCTGAGATAAGTCACTTTCACCTCCCTTGAGTTAGGACACTTTCCCCTGACTCCTTGCCGCAGATATGAAAAATCCGCCCACGAAGATGGACGGTTACATCTCAAAATATAGAGGATAATGCAGGCGGCAGCCCTCATTGAATCCATGATGACACACGGGGCATCGGGGCGAATTCATATATTCTTGAATGGTCAACTCATGGTTGCAGCTGCCACAAAGAATAGCGCGTTCTTCCCACAAGCGCTTCGGCCAACGCAACGGTTCATGATCCGCCCGTTCCTGATGGCATGAATAACACGCATAATATTCCCCACAACAATGAAAACGGATGGCGATGACATCCACCTCACTGTGATAGTGTACACACCGCGTCTGGTTATCTACCTGGTTCCCTTTTACGAGAGGTACCCTTTCCATTTGAACTCTCCCCTTTACACACCTTTATCTATCTTCACGATGGGAAGCATGATCCATTTTCTCATGCAGTCGGTCCAATGAAACTTTCATTTCATTACGTTCAACCTCTTGCTTTTCCATCATTTCCTCTAGCTTTCTTACTTTAAAAAATAAATAAAGCATGATGGCAAATTCAGCCACATAGATGATCCAACCCACAAAAAGCTTCCTACCATTCATTTTCCTCGATTATAACATGGACAATTACCAAAAAAAGGTGTACCAGGTCATCCAGAATATGGATGACCTGGTACCTCATTCGTCTTTATAGAGTGGTAAGAAGATAAATAAAATGATGAGCAGAAGGGTGACACTCAATACTCCTGTCCATTGGTAGCTTTCCCAGAGGGTTCCGATGGCTGTACTGCCGATGGCTACTCCTAAGTAATAGCTGATCAAGTAGAAACCTGACGCTCCACTCTTATGGTGGGTGGCGGATTTGCTGACAAGGGCAGCGGCCATGGAATGAGCGACAAAGAATCCCATGCAAATGAGAGACAGTCCTACGAGTACAAATGTCCCAGATGGAAGCGCAGTTAGTGCCGCACCAACGATAAGGATGGTCACACCAGTGAACATCACTTTCTTCAAACCAATCACATCAGAAACCCGGCCGGCAAGTGGAGGCGCGAGTACTCCGAAAACATAAGCAAAGTATGTGAAGGCAATCCATTTTAGGGACCAGTTGAACGGATCTCCCTGTAAATGAAAAGGGATATAAGTCCAAATCGCCGTAAAGACAATTTGAAGGAGAACCCCCATCAAGAACAAGACGAGCATCGAACGGCTCTTCAAATGGACAAGCATCCCTTTCAAATCATCACTGATGGCCTGATCTGTTTTTTCGAAGAAGCGCTCTTTTGGAAAAAGGACTAAAAATAGAAGAGCAGATAGCAGTCCGAAGGCAGCAAAGATATATAACGTCGACTGCCAGTTAAACAAATCCGTCACGTACCCACCTACGACTCTTCCTCCCATTCCTCCCAAGGCATTGCTGGAAATATATAAGGTCATAGCCAGACCCAAGTGTTTATGAGCCACCTCTGCTCCTAAATATCCCATCGCCGCAGCAGGGATACCAGCTAAAAAGAACCCCTGTATAAATCTCACTACAACCATCCACCCGAATGTCGGAGTGAACGGCAAAAGGATGAGGGTTCCTGCTGTTATAAACAAGGAAACCTTCATGACGGCCGCACGGCCATATCGATCGGCAGAAAAACCAAGAATGAATAGACCGACGACCATGGCGATGACACAAGCTGACATGAGTAAACTGGACTCTGTTGCCGACACTTGGAATTGGTCTGTAAACACAGGGAGTAAAGGCTGAAAAACGTACAACGTTGAGAAAATGGATAAGGAAGCCAACATTAAGGCAATGGTGACGCGCCAAAATTCACTTTGTCCTGGCGTATAGGGTTGTCTGTTTTTTTGTAAGGCTTCCATATCCATCATCCTCTGTTATGAGTTAAAACGGTCGGGAAATGTTGTGAGATCGATGCCCCAAACGAATGGCAGGTAGAAATAAATAGCGATTGTGATCAAAATGACGGCTGCAATATTCAGCCACAGCCCGGCTTTTGCCATGTCTGGAATTCTCAGATAGCCACTTCCGAAAACAACGGCGTTCGGTGGGGTTGCAACAGGCAGCATGAAAGCACAGCTTGCTGCTACACCCGCTGCAATCATCAAGCTGTAAGGGTGGACCGAGATAGCACTGGCTAAAGAGGCCATAATCGGAAACATCATCGTCGCTGTAGCTGTATTGGATGTAATTTCCGTTAAGAAGATGACTAGTGCTGCAACGATGACAACGATCAAAATTAAACTGACGCCCTCTAAAATCGTTAGCTGCGTCCCAATCCATTCGGCAAGCCCTGTTTCCTGAAATCCTGCGGCAATAGCAAGACCCGCCCCAAACAGAAGCAGGATTCCCCACGGGAGTCCTTTCGCTGTGTCCCAATCCAGGAGGTAATCCCCTCTTTTGTTCTTGGAAGGAATGAGAAAAAGGAGAATCGCAGCACTCATCGCGATCATCGTATCGTTGATATTTTCATTGATGTGTACTAGGAAAAATGATCGGGATATCCACGCCACCGCTGTCACAGCGAACACGGTCATGACGATTTTTTCTTCTACACTCATTAGCCCGAGCGCACGCCTCTCTTCCCCAATCACTTTTCTGCCACCAGGCAGTTCTTTAATTTTCATAGGGAAAGCAATTTTCACTAAATAAAACCAGGCAAGTGCTAAGAATAGAATCGTCAACGGAACACCGAACGCCATCCAGCCAGCAAAGCTGATCTCAATTCCATAGGTTTGTTCAACAACAGCTTTGAAAATCGTGTTGGGAGGTGTTCCGATTAGTGTGGCAAGTCCACCAATAGAAGCACTATAGGCGACCCCGAGCATGACAGCTTTTCCGAAATTGAAATTGTCGTGATCGACCGTTTCCCCTTTTTTCTTCAACTGCTCAGAAGCTTGGTAGATGACCGCCATGCCGATCGGGACCATCATCATTGCCGTCGCTGTATTGGAGATCCACATCGACAACGTCCCCGTTGCAACCATAAAACCAAGCACGATTTGTTCTGTGCTTGTCCCTACAGATGCGATGATGAACAAGGCCATCCGCTTATGCAGGTTCCACTTTTGCATAGCAAGGGCAATGAGGAAACCACCCATAAAAAGGAATATCGTATTATCGCCATAGGAGGAAGCCGTTGCCCCACCGTCAAGTCCTCCGGTGAGAGGAAAAAGAATCAGCGGCAGAAGGGATGTCGCAGGAATCGGAATCGCTTCTGTGATCCACCATGTGGCAATCCAAACGGTACTGGCCAAAACAGCGACAGCACTCTGCGATAATCCGTCCGCTTCTAGAAACAGTAGTGTAAGCGCAAACAAAACCGGCCCTAAAAAAAGCCCTACTTTTTGGCGCGTATCAAAGGATGGGCCCGGGTCATGCCCTTCCGTCTTTTGGTTCGTCTGCGTCACCGTCGAAGATCCGCCGCCATTTCCCGTTACCGTAAACCTCAATAAATCCTTCGCCTCGTAGTGCATCGTCCAAAGGCGGCTCCACGCCCCACTTAACATTGATTGTGCACCCATGCTAATTACCTCACTTTCTATTTGTCAAATATGTATGAATATTTACAAATTTTATCATAAAGTGCTTCTTCTTGTAACAAATTCGCATCCACTTAAGACCGATGACTCAACAACTGCCGCTTACTGGAAAAAATATACACACCAGGTCATCCATAATATGGATGACCTGGTGTGTCAAATTCTCCCTTATCACTTTTATTATTTTTTATAAAGGAGGTAATGTTTTCTTACTTTGTTGAAGTCTTTGAGCTCATCTTCCCATCGATCTTTCATGTCTTCGACGGATTCGCCGTTTTCGATCGCTTCGCGGATCCAGCCATTCCCGACTAAAAGGTCAAAGAAGGAAACGCCTGCTGAGTTTTCTGCACGGAACTCGAAGTCTTCCGGATACATGTCATGAATCGTCTTCACAAGATAGACTCCCGTTTCCACAGCGTTGAACTCTTCACGGTCAATTACGTGGATCTGCACCCCATGCGTCAAGTCCCCTGCATGCTTCGAGAAGGATGGTGTAAAGGATGCTGCTCTAAACCTTACCCCTGGTAAGTTGTAGGCGTTCATCTCTGCCGCCAGATCTGTACTATTGATGAAAGGCGCGCCAATCAATTCGAATGGTTTCGTCGTTCCGCGGCCTTCCGACACATTCGTCCCTTCAATTAAAGCCGCTCCTGGATAAACAAAAGCCGTATCCACGGTCGGCATGTTCGGTGAAGGTGCAACGAATTCAAGACCTGTCTCGTCATAGTCCATGCCGCGCTTCCATCCCTGCATTTCCACAACCGTCAAGTCCGCACCAATTTCAAATTCCTTATTGAACAACTTCGCAAGCTCTCCGACCGTCATGCCATGGCGAAGCGGGATCGGGTAGTTTCCGACGAAGGACTTGTAATCTTCATCTAGCACAGGTCCTTCTACCTTTTCTCCACCCAGTGGATTCGGGCGGTCCAGCACGATGAATGGAATGTCATTTTCTTGAGCCGCTTCCATCGCATAAGCCATTGTGTAGATGTACGTGTAAAAACGTGTGCCTACATCCTGGATATCAAACAATAACACATCGATGTCTTCTAACATTTCCGGGGTCGGTTTGCGTGTCTTCCCATAAAGACTGTACACAGGAACTCCTGTTTTTTCATCAATATAAAAATCCACATACTCTCCAGCCTGAGCACTGCCTCTGACCCCATGTTCCGGGCCATACAACGCCGTAAGGTTGACATCCTCATCGTTGTGTAACAGATCTACGATGCTGTTCAAGTTTTGATCAACTCCGGTCGGGTTTGTAATCAGCCCCACATTCTTGCCTTCAATCAATTCTTTTTCTTCATCTAAGAGAACTTCCACCCCAAGCTTGAAAGGTTCTCCTTTTTTATCGTGCCCTTTGTGCTTCCCAGGGTTGCCATTATGATCAGCGAAAACGACCGAGAACGTCGACCATGTCATGATTAAAATGACGCCAAGCATCAACCATTTTTTCAAAATAACCCTCTCCCTTTTGATTATAATGAAGAAGGGCAAGAAGCCCCTCTATGTTCACACTGTTAATAGCTCAATCCCGTACCATACTCAAACAATACGCCACCATCTGTACCCGGAATCGTCACAGGCAATTGTCCGGTCGGGTTGTTTTCGCCGAAAATCGTAGCGGCTGTTGCTTCAAAGCTTGCATCTCTGAATCCGTACTGTGCGATGTAAGCATCCACGCCCGGATATGCCATAACATCATAAGGGTTTCGGATACCAACACCGATCACTTCTGCATCTGTGCTCCCCATCACCTCTTGCATCAACTGCATTTGAGAATGGTTTGCCGAACGCGTGGACACATTGTACGTGTATGTTCCGAAAATGACTTTGTCCGCTTCAGCTACCGTCTGTTTTTGCTCAGCCGTCAGCTCACTTTTACTCGTGCTGATCAAGGTCGGGTTTGAATGATGCGCGGAGACAGCATCAGCAAGGTCAGCGATAAATGTGTTCCCAATCACCACTACCTGTTCATCACCTGATGCGTCTAAAGGCAGGACACCATCATTTTTCACGAGTGTAATCGAGCGCTCAGCCGCTTCTTTTTCAACAGCTTTATGCTTCCCAGAGCCGACGACTTCTTCCGCTTCTGCGATTTTCTCCTCAATTGGTTGAGGCGTTTCTTCTTTAATGATACCTCGGTTCAACTTCAATGTAAGGATCCGTTCGACAGAATCTTCAATCGTAGCCATTGGAATTTCCCCAGACTCTACAGCCTCATAGACCCCTGCAGCAACTTCCTCGAGACCTACAGGCATGAGCGCAATGTCTGTTCCGGCATTGATCGCACGAATAACGGCATCGACCGGTCCGAAATGGTCAGCGATTGCTTTCATATTCAAAGCGTCCGTGACGACAACACCTTCATAATTCATCTCATCACGCATTAATCCAGTAAGTACTTTTTTAGAAAGCGTAGCAGGAAGTGCAATTTCAGTACCATCTTTCTGTGAAATCACTTTTGTATCATCAATTTTGGGGAATGTGATATGTGCGGTCATAATCGCATCAATCCCCGCATCCATTGCCTGTTGGAACGGATACAGTTCAACTTCCTTCAAACGTTCAAGGTCGTATGGGACTTCAGGAAGCCCAAGATGGGAATCAGTCGCCGTATCCCCATGCCCAGGGAAGTGTTTCGCCGTCGCAGCTACTCCGTGCTGTTGCAGGCCTTTCGTATAAGCTACACCCATTTTTCCGACGAGCTCTGGATTTTCACCAAAAGAACGAACGCCGATGACAGGGTTATCAGGATTATTGTTCACATCCATGACGGGGGCAAAGTTCATGTTGATGCCGAGGGATTCAAGTTCAGCTCCGATTACTGAACCTACATCTTCAGCAATTTCTTCCGAACGAGTGGCACCTAAGGCCATATTTCCAGGCATGTCCGTTCCTGATTGAAGACGTGTCACAATTCCGCCTTCCTGGTCGATCGTCATAAGCAGGCCGTATTTTTCTGAAGCCGCCTGATAATCGGAGACAAGCTTCGCTGTTTGTTCCGTTGTCACAACGTTTTCACGGAATAAAATGACTCCGCCAAGATGATATTTCTGTACCATCTCCTCAATTTCAGGGAGCATTTCCGTAACGTTTTCTCCTTCCCACTTCCTGAAGTCAGGCATGAGCATCTGACCAACTTTTTCCTCCATCGTCATGTTGGCAAGTGCATGTTGAACGAGGTCATAGCGATCACCGTCCTGCTTTTGAATGGTCGGTTTGAAATTCGGTTTCCCTTTTGTTGAGCGGTCCGGTTTAAAATCAAGCGCAATCCGATCTTCGAAATCGCCATTCGATACCGTCACCCACGCTCGTCCCGGCTGCCCTGTAAAAGTGACTGTACCGTCATCCTCGACGGTGGCAACGTTTGAATTTTTCGATTTCCAAACGAGTCCTTCATTCACCTTTGTGAAATGTCCGTCTTCATACACGTTCAGTGCGGAAAGAGTAAACTCATTCCCTTCCATCGTTACATCTGCCTGCGGTACATTCTCAAAGATGATTAAATCCGATAATCCGTCATCTTCAGAAGCTTCCACCTTTGTACCCATCAACCACGACGGCAGCATCATGCCAATGGTCAGTGTAAAGATCAACATCCATTTGCCCGCCATTCTCATTCGCCATTCCTCCTTGATTTATCTATTTGTAAAAGGTGCCTTCCTATCCAAAAAGACCCTTTTGCAAAACATTTTTCTAAAACAAGTGCCATTATAAAGTCGGTACAGGAGAAATATTGTTGTAAACGTTTACATTTTGTAATAAAAGCGTAACGGAAATAGATATAGTCGTCTATACCACTTAAGGCCCTAATCGTTCTCTTTTTACCTATTTTCCAAAGCTTTCCTACTATTCCAATCGACTCATTTTAAAATATTATGACAGATAATTTTAAAATAAGCGTAAAAAAAGTACATAAAAAGAGGCACCCAAATCAGGTGCCCTCCCCTCTTAAGAGGCGTTTTTTAATTCTCTTTTTCCTTTTTCAACAGTGAATTTCGGATATCTGAAAGCAATGGCTAAAAGCCCGGCCACGGCTGTAAGCAGCGGATAAATACAAAACGGAACAATCGCAACAGGAGAAATGCTCGCCACACCCGCTACCGCTAAAATCTGTCCGCCATAAGGAATAATCCCTTGAACAGAACTGGCAAAAATATCGAGAATGCTTGCAGAGCGACGCCCTTCAATGCCATATTCATCAGATATTTGTTTGGCAAGAGGCCCTGCTGTAATGATGGAAATCGTATTGTTCGCAGTAGAAAAGTTGACGGCCGTCACAATCCCTGCGATGCCGAGTTCCCCGCCGCGATTGGAGTTCACTTTCCTGCTCACGGCTTGCAGCAAAAATTCAATGCCTCCATTTGCTCGGATCAATTCTACAAGTCCACCCAGCAAAATCGCAATCATGGCAAGTGTCTGCATATTCGTAAATCCATCCCCTACGAGAGTTACAAACTCCATGCCGGAGAATTTTCCAAGCGCAAGTCCAACTCCACCGGCAAAAACAATCCCTCCAATAAGAACAAATATAACGTTCACCCCAGCAATCGCGAATCCAAGGACACCTAAATAGGGCAGGATTTCCACAATGTTGTACGTGTAGTTCTCCGACAGACTAGCTGAGGCATCTGCCGTCATCACACCAAAGATTACAGCCGTAACAATGGCTGCGGGAAGAACGATGAAGAAATTCGCTTTGAACTTCTCTTTCATTTCTGTTCCCTGTGTACGTACAGCAGCAATGGTCGTATCCGAAATGACAGAAAGGTTGTCCCCAAACATCGCACCACTGACAATCGCCCCCATCACCAAGGCAAGTCCGATGTCTGTCTGCTCCGCGACACCCAATCCAATTGGAGCAAGAGCCACAACCGTACCCGTGGATGTTCCCATGGAAATCGAGATGAAGCAGCCGATGACAAACAATCCGACGACCATCCAACCGCCCGGCAGGTAGGTTAAGCCGAGATTGACAGTCGATTCAACCGCTCCCATTCCGGATGCCACGGCAGCAAAAGCCCCCGCAAGCAGGAAAATGATGACCATTAAGATGATGTTCGGATGTCCTCCCCCTTTCGTCAGCTGGGATATTTTCGTTTGGAAATCCGCTTTACGGTTCATAGCTAACGCGACTAGGATCGCTACGAACAGGGCGACAAGTACAGGCATTTTATAAAAATCCCCTGTGATGATTCCTGATCCAATGAAAAGTAAAATAAAAATCGCAAATGGGATAAGTGCGAAAGCATTGCTCAATGGTTTTGTCATAATTTGACCTCCTTTTTATATAACTCATCAGAATAGTTGGTTTTATCCCGAGAAAAGTTCCTGATCCACAAGAAGGTCGCAAACAAAAAAGAGCCTTCTCACATAAGAAGGCTCTTGAATCGTATACGTTCATTCCTTCTTATCTCTCAAGTGATCATCACTTGCTGGAATTAGCACCGGCCAACCGATGTTGGTGGTTGCTGAAGCTTCACAGGACCAGTTCCTCTGCTTCTCTTGATAAGAATTATTCAATTGAGTTAATGGTTACTTTACAATAAAAACCATTCGATGACAAGTGTTTTTTCAGAAAAAGTGTTATCGATCATAACGCCCGATGACTTCCATCGCTTCTTCAGACAAAGAGGTGTCGATGGCATCATTGAAGTCAATATCTCCACTGATGGCGCCGTTCGCGTCATACATCTCGAATTGTTTCTTAATATCATCGATAAACATTTCCCCGTTCGGGTCGAGCCCAGTTACGCCTACTTTTTTCCACACGTCAGCGTCTTTCAATGCCGTATGCTTAGTCATGATATCAACCACTTCATCAAGGCCTTCATCGTGAAGGAACGCATCATTGTAATCGCGCACACCCTTCAGGTAGGCCGCCATAAAACGTACGGATACGTCGGTTTCTTTTTCGATAAAATCAGGCGACCCAAGCACCATCGCAATTTGTGCATCCGGAGCGAAATCTGTGGCGTCACCGAAACGAACGTGCAGATCCTGCGCTTCCCCTTGAGTGATCAGTGGTTCAATTTGAAGAGCGGCATCAATCGACTTGTTGCCCATCGCAGCAAGCATGTTCCCAAAGTCAGACATGAGGACAAATTCTACATCGTCTTCGGTCAGCCCAGCGTGTTCAAGCATGCGCTGGAAGATATAATCATCCACGGCGTTTCTCGATGAAACAGCAATCCGCTTCCCTTTCAAGTCGCTGTAATCTTTGATTTCATCCTGTAGATCTTCACGAATGACAAAGCTGAAATAGGAGCTGCCATCAAAATAGTGGCCTTTATCGGCAATAATTTTCACATCAATGCCCTGGGCAATGGCATTGAAAAAGGATGCCGTTGAAACGCCGCCGGCAATGTCTACTTCGCCCGCCGCCAGCGCCGGAAGCATGTCGTCACTATTGGCGAATGTCGTGAACTTGATATCTATGTTGTAATCATCAAAATAGCCTTTTTCCTCAGCGATATAAAACCCGGCTCCTGAGGCAGCTCCATCTTCGGCAATGACAACCGTCGTCTTCTTGTCTAATGGAGCAAAGTCACCGTCAGGATTTTCAACACTGCCCGTGTCTTCCCCATTCTCACCAGAAGCACAGCCGAACAACACAAAGATGATAAACAAAAAAGAAAACAGATGACATACTTTTTTCACCATGGGATTCCAATCCCCTTTCTTTCACTATTTACGCGAACGCTGGACTTCATCCTGAAGATGATTCCAAATCTCCACAAAATGTTCCGCCATCAAAGGATCCGCCCGTACCTGCTCCATATTCCTCGGCCTCGGCAGATCGATCCGCTTCTCATCAATGATCGTGCCGGGCTGCGAGCTCATTAACAGAATCCGATCGCTAAGTAGGAGCGCTTCATCTATGCTATGGGTGATAAATAAGACCGTTTTCTTCGTCTCCGACCAAATATTCAATAGTTCTTCCTGCAGAATGAATTTATTCTGCTCATCGAGCGCGGCAAAGGGTTCATCCATGAGGAGAATTTCCGGATCGTTCGCAAACGCTCTGGCAATGCTGACGCGCTGTTTCATCCCGCCGGACAATTCTTTCGGATAGAGCTTGGCGAATTTATCGAGCCCCACCTTATTCAAGTAATAAGCCGTCCGTTCCTTAATCACGTCTGCAGGCAAATGTCTCATCTTTAACCCGAAATTGACATTGCCTTCAACGGTCAACCACGGAATGACACCACGTTCCTGGAAAACCATCGACTGCAGCGGCCGTTCTTTTTTGCTCTTCGCAATCGAAAAAGATCCCCCGCTCGGCTTTTCTAAATCAGCCAAAATTCTTAAGAGCGTCGTCTTCCCGCAACCGCTCGGTCCGACGAGACAGACGAATTCCCCGTCCGCAATATCCAGTGAAATATCCTGGAGTGCCGTCACACGGCTCTCTTTTTTATAAAACACCTTCGTTAAATCCTTAATCGATATTTTAGCCTCCATCCCCTGTCGCTCCTTTCATCAGTTAGCGCCATGGCAGCAGTTTGGCCTGCAGTCCTCGAAGAATAATTGAGAACAAATAGCCGAAGAACGAAATGAGCACAAGCCCGACAAACATCTCTTTCAATAAAAAGGCTTTATACGACGTCCAGATCAAATACCCAATACCTGAGTTGGCTCCCATCATTTCCGCCGCGACAATCGTCAGAAGCGCAATCGCCTGCCCCATCTGAATCCCTTCAAGCATGACCGGCAGCGAACCCGGTAAAGCGATTTTAAAAAAGAACTGCTTCGAATCTGCGCCATAATTTTTCGCAACATCCAAATAAATGCGGTCGATGTTCACAACACCCGCTACCGTATTAATGACGACAGGGAAAAACACACTCCCGGCAATCGTCACCACTTTAGAAACTTCCCCGACACCGAATAAAATGATGATAATAGGCAGAAGCGCAAGCGTCGGAATCGGCATTAACGCCATGATAAGAGGTGACAGGAAATGCCGTATCGGACCGTAAAGCCCCATGAGGAGACCAATCACAATAGCCGGTATGACTCCGAGCAAAAAGCCTGCGAAAATACGAAACAAAGAAATCCCGACATGATGGAACAGCTCTCCGCTCATCCCCATCGCCCAGAACGTTCCGACGATTTCTGTCGGTGGGGGGAAGAACCGGGCATCAATCAGTCCCGTTCTTGATAAAAACTCCCATAGCAATACAATGAAGATCGGCGATGATATGGTCAGTATCTGCTTCAGACGATGCTGCATCTGTCGCTTCTTCCATTCTTTTTTTTCCATTTGTAAAGGGTCGATCAAAGATTCCCTTCGGCCATCTTTCATACTCACCACCTCTACAGCTAATTTATGTGCTTACGCCCAATTGTGTGAAAGACTCGATTTTGAGATATAAGGAGAAAATACTAAAAGCAACCAATCACAGTCTACAGGGCGGTTTCTGATACATAGAGGATGGCTGGTTTCTCATGCCAGAGAAGTTTATGGGCCCATGGCGTTAATAAAAAAAGAGCACCACCATGTGGCACTCTTACTCTATTTCATCCATGCTATCTTCAAGTTCATGAATATCACTGGTGAGCTCCTCCAGCTTCTGCTCCAACGCTTTGACGATCGCCACCTTCCCATTCATCGGCTGCCTTTCTCCAAAAGAGCCGCCTAGCAAAAACTGCATCTGCTTTTCCATATCAGATAAAAGCGCTGTTTCTTCTGCCTTTTCTTTTTCCAGCGCCAGCTTCTGGTGTTCATATTGATCTTTCCATTTCTGATTCTCTTCTTTTAAACGTTCCATTTCCTTCTGCAAAAGATTTAACTGGGAATGATATTCTTCCGACTGCTTCTTCCATGCAGACTGTTTATTCTCAAAATGCTCCGCAAGCTGTTTCTTTTCACTGATCGAACTCTCACAGTCTGACTGGAGTTTTGTAATTTCCTCCTCATAGTGTTTGGCCTGCTTTTCATAACTTTCCACCTGTTTTTCACACTGATCTTTCCATTGATTTTTATGTTTGATAAGTTCCGCATTTTCCTTTTGTAGATGCTTTATTTCATTTGCTTGTTTCGTACATTCCTGCTCTTTTCGGGAAGTGGTTGATTTCTGTTCATTCAACTCCGAACGCAAAGTCTCCTTTTCCGTCTTCACAACACTTAATTGTGAGCGATATTCTTCCGACTGCTTGTTCCAAGAAACCTGTTTCGTATCCAAAAGTTCCGCCAGCTGTTTCTTTTCATCGGTTAAACTCTCACACTCTGACTGGAGCTTTGCCATCTCCTCTTCATAATGTTCAGCCTGCTTTTTAAAACTTTCTTCCTGTTTTTCACACTGATCTTTCCATTGATTTTTTTGCTTAGTAAGGTCCGAGATTTCATTTTGGAAGTTCTTCATTTCATTGGCTTGTTCCTTACACTCCTGCTCCTTCCGGGAAGTGGCTGCCTTTTGATCATTCAACTCTGAACGCAGGGACTCGTGGATGGCCTGTAACTTAGCAATGGTTTGATTGGCTCCCTCCAACTTTTCTTCCATTTCGTTTTGCGTTTCCGACAAAGACTTCCTCAATGAACCAATCTCTTTATCTGCCGCTGTTTTTTCCCGCTTCCCTTCCTGGTATTCTTTCTGAAGCTGAACATAGCTGACATGGAGGAGATTCATATCTTTCTGCGACTGTGACAAACGTCTCCTCGTCTCACCAAGACCACCTTCAAGATCCTGGACTTTGTAGAGCAAATCTCTTTTCTGGTCTTTCAGTTCCTCACACTGTTTCTGCCAATCCTGCACTTCTTTTTTCAAACTTTCCTCCCGTTCTTCAAAGCGGTTCACCTGCTCCTCGAACCCCTGGATTCGCTTACTGAGCTCCCCTTTAACAGCCGCTTCCTGGTCACTCCACCGTTCCAGTTCTTCTTTCAGCTCAGCATTCTCCACTTTCAGCTGCTCCAGTTGCGAGTAATGGTAATTATCTTGATAGTCCTGGACTTTCTTTTTATATTTGTCCAGTTCAGCTCTATAATAAATCAACCGCTGTTGAAGCTGAATCGGATCCTTTTTCATAATAAAAGCCCCCTATTCAAAGTTAAAATCGCTCTTTCAACATCGTAAGCACTTCTTCAAACGCCTCATTTGCCTTTTCAGACATCCTTTCGACTTCTTGAATGGCAGCACTGAAATCTTCTGGAGGGGATGCATGTGTAGCAGGTACAGATGAACTTCCATTATTCCTTGTCAAATAACTGAGGAGAAGTAAATTCAATGTATGGTTCTCCAAAAATACAAAACTACTGTTTCCCTTATCGTTTTGTTGAACTTCTTGCAGTTGGTTTTCCAACAGCTGCTTCATCAATTGCTTCATTAATAACTCATGATTGTTCTGATCCGTCATTGTTCTCCACCTCCTTCGGCAACGCCCCGTTGAGGTTGATGGAATTCAAGGAAGCCACGCCATCCTTGTTTTCCTCCCAATACACAAATCCCGAAATGCTTCCCGCATAGGATTCTTCCGCGGTCCATCTGATTTGGAAATTGGGAAAAGTGAGCGTTTGACCTGGTGGAATCGTGGATTGTTCTAACGGCTGCAGCCAATACTCTTCCTTATTTTCTTTTTCGTTCAGCCGCTTCCATCCCCCTTGCGCACGACGCGGCATCTTGCTTTCGTCGTAGACAAAACGGCCGGAAAAAGAAAATGGCCCCCCCTCAGAAAGCTTGATACAGAGATAAGGATTCGTAATTGGACGAGAAGCTAAATTTTGAATATGGAAAGATCCCAAGCATAAGTTTTCATCACTTGGTCCGTGGGTAATGCTGAGGCTGTATGTAAAATAGCTGATGAGTGGTGAGGAAGGTGCAGCGTTTTGGATCAGCTCTTTCATTTGATTCAAATGTTCCTGGGTCTGCTGGTGGTAAGCATGAATCTTTGATGTCAGTTCCCTGCTGTCGCTCATCGTTTCCACCCTTTCCGAAAACAAAAATAAAGAGAGGAAGATCCTCTCTTTATCTTATGATTGGCTGTTAGCCATTATCACCATTGTTGCCATTACCGAACGCCGGGAAAACAACCGGGCACTGGTCTGGACGGACAGGGGCTGGGCACGGTGTAGGAAGAACATCGCGTGGCTCACAGAACTCTGCAAGGAATTCTACTGTTACTGGGAATGTTGATTGGATGCTTTGACATGAAATAATGTTTATACGGAGATCAGAAAAGTTAATCCCCAACACCTCATCTAATGAAATCTCACCTGTAGAACATACAAAGCAATCTAAATCTGTGTACGTAACTTCAACATCTGTACCTTCTGGGGCACATAAAACTACTTGTTCGCATCTTGCAATTGCAAGTGGATTTGCTCCTGCTGCTGGAGGAGTACTTGTTAACACTGTCCCATCAGCTAACGTTATTTGAAGTGTAATAATAAAATTTTTTCTAATATTTAATTGTTGAAGTATAACTGGTTCGCCATCGATAACATAAGAACGATCATCTCTCTCCAAAACATCGATAGGGTTCGTTGGGTCAGGCTCTACTTCACACGAAACGGTCGCCCCATCAAAGTCATAAGCAGCTAAACCTGGTAGAAAAGGAATTCCTGTTTCTGGATCAAGAGTAAACTCGAACGACCGTTCTTCCAAAACCCAATCATAAACTTTATCCACGTTAATACATATTAATTCTTGCCCACCATTCAATTTTTTTGCTTGCATCTCTGCAAACACCTCCAAATAAAATATTTCTTTCATTTTTAGCATATGCCTGGTATTAGACGAGGTATGGTTAAAAGCGGATGTGAGAGTAATTTAAAGGAAATGTGCTTTTATCATGCTATGAATTTATCAAATCTATGTTATGTTTCAGTTTAATAAATGGTGACTTATTCCATATCATATGGAAAAAATAAAGAAGAGAGTGACCTCTCTTCTTTATGCACCATTAAAATTTGGGAAGACAACTGGACATTGATCTGGACGAACAGGAGCTGGACAAGGTGTAGGGAGAACATCACGTGGCTCACAGAACTCTGCTAAGAACTCGACTGTTACTGGGTATGTGGATTGAATGCTCTGGCAAGTAGACACTGATACAGAAAGGCTGGTAAAAGTAATAGTTCCAGCTACGGAAACAGTTGCAGGCAAGCCGGCTTGACAAACAAAGCAGTCTAAATCAGTGTAAGTGACCTCTATATCCGTTCCATCTGGTGCGCATAAAGTAACTTGCTCACAGCGAGAAAAAGTAAGATCCTCACTTACATATGAAGTGCCTCCAATCGTAACAACTATATTGACAGTGAAATTCTTTCGTATATTAACTTGTTGGAGAATAACCTGTGTTCCATTAATAATAAATGTTCGATCGTCCCTATCGAGAATATCAACTGGATCAGTCTCGTCATCCTCTGTGGGTGTAACTACACAAGTGACTACAGCATCATCAAAACTTAAACCTGCAGGTAATGTTGGAAAACTAATAGCCAAAGTGGCTGGAGAAAAATCAAAACTTCTATCGTTCACAATCCAATCATAAACCTTATCGACATTCATACAGATGAGCTCCTGCCCACCATTTAAATTTTTTGCTTGCATATTTGCAAACACCTCCAAATAATTATATTTCCTTCATTTGTAGCATATGTTTTGTCTAAGACGAGGTATGGGGTAATAGCGGAAATTTGAAGCATTACTGGAAATTGTGCTGTTGTCACGATTTGGTAATTCTCAAATAGTATATTAATGAACGGGAAAAGGGTGAATGCGAAATGGATAAAAAAATGTTCGATCCGGAAGATTTGCAGGTCATCAAAGCGAAGATCGATTTGTATAAAGCTACCATTGAATCGTTGAAAGCAGAACACCAGGCGTACCAGGAGCTTCTTTTCCAGCACAACCATCAAGAAAAGAAAGAGGAAGTGATACCTTTGAACGAAAACGAGTATGAAGAAGAATACATGGAGGATGAAGAAGCCGAAGCGTATGATTATTTTTCCGAACAGTTCGGCTACCTTCATGAAAGCATAAATGAACTGAGCAGCGAAATGCTTTCCTTGAATGGAAAATTCGATCTTCTTTTAATGAAGCAGGAAGAGCTGATGGAGAATAATGATCTTAAAGGATTGCGCGAAGATATTGCTGAGCTGAAAAAAGCGATACAGCAGCCAAAGGCAGCACCAGCGGCTCCTGTCGATCAAACACCAAAAGGGTTCAGTCAACTGAGAAATATGGTACGACCGGGAACGCAAGTGTATGATCCGAATGACCAGGGTAAATTCCAAGGACCTAGAAACCACCCCTCCCCAACTCGCAGCCAATCCCCTAAATCTCCATCCGGTCTGCCTAGAGGACACAAGCCGCTTTCCTCAAGCAAAAAAAATAAGACCGTCAAACCGAATAAGATGAACACTCAAAAGAAGAAAAAACCAGCATCAAACCCACCAAAACCAAAAGACCCTAATATCCAAAGAAATGATGATCCCGACGCCAGCACTCAACAGGCGGTACCTGTGGAAAACAATCAATTGATGAATACACCTGCTCCTCAGGAGGAAAGCAAAGAAAAATATCCTATAAAGAATGAAACTCCAGAAAACAAGATAACTGAACAACCAACAAAAGAACAGCAGGACTTTTCCGAGGAAAGTGTTGCAAAGAATGAAAAGAATGAAGCTCCCCAAGTGGAGGAGACCAAAACAGAACCAAAAACGACAGAAGAGAATATTCATGAGGAAAATGATTATAAAGCTTCTATAGAAGAAAACAGTGAAGATGAAAAAACGGAGAAGCGGCAGCCAGTGAACGCCTTCTTTTCCCTTTTCCAGCGGGGATGAAAGAAACTCGTCTCCTGGTACCTGCGTCCATTCACCAACAAATGATCGACCAATGCCGTGATAGTCTTCCTTTTGAAGGTTGTGGACTGCTGTCAGGGGTGGGGGAGCATGTCCGTCACCTCTGGCCTTTACCTAATGAAGCTCGGTCAGACAAACGCTTTTTTGTAAGTGAAAGATATGTCGAAGCCGCCATTCAGAAAGCAGCGGAACAAAAGGATGACATTCTGGCCATCTATCATTCTCATCCAACAACATCGGCAAAACCTTCAAGCTACGACATCCTCCAACACACAGATGCACAAGTGTATATGGTCATCGTATCTTTCAAAAACTCTGCACCGGATGTGAAAGGCTATCGTATAATAAATCAGCAGTCAAATTCCATTCCTGTCCATGTTGTAGAGGACGAAAAGCCCTCTCCTTTTGAATCAAAATGAATATAGTATCAGTGAAAGGAGAGATGGATGGTGAGAAGGAAATCCGAAAGAAGAAGTGTTCTCCCAAGAGTAACAAGAGACAAGGATGCTCCGATCGTGATTGACACAAAGAACGGTAGACGAACGGCGGCATATAAGAAATCAGGCGGCTGCTGCGGTAAGCGTCGTTAACTCCAAATTAATTAGCGCCAGAGTCCTGTCAGGAATCGGCGCCTTTCAAAATAGATAGGCCTAACCTCCAAATAAAGCTATCTTATATTTCATATACGGAAAAAGGATCAGCCTCTCACGAAGAGAAGCTGGTCCTTTTATGATGGGTCTACTTCTGTATAAGCATTCTGATCACCAACTACATCCAGTCCTTCTGGAACACGAATATAAAGAGCGGTTCCGTTCCAATGCGAAACCGTTGTATCTCCCCACATCGATCCATTCTCTTTATGAAACAATCGGAATGGAAACTCAGAACCAAACATTTTGTATTTCAGGTTCAATTTCTCCCCTGGATAAATAGAAAGTGTCGTCATATCCATACTCACTGCGGGCATGTACTTTTCTTCCACTTCATACCCATTGATCATCAGCGGTGTCTGATAGTAGAAACCCTCCACGGTCTCTGTTAGGTCATCCGTACGCTCTACAAAAATGTTGATCCCGTTCACGTCATTTTCTAATACTTGAAGAATCAATTGTTCTTCATCAAAAGGAAACGACCATTCATGGATGCGCCATTCTTCTATTTCATCTAACTTCCCCTCTTGAACTGCTTCATAGAATCGCTGAGACTTTTGTTCTTCTTTCTTCTCCTGTCCTTTCAGTTCTATACTCCCAAGTGGAATCGCAAGAAAAATAACCGTTGAGACGACTAACAGGACAGAGTAACTGATGAGCATCCAGAGTCCTGCCTTCCCTCGCCCAAAACCGAACCGGGAACTTTTTTTTATGAGAAGGCTCAAAGCAATGATGACCGCAAGCAATATTAGAATCGGCATGAAAGCTACCACAATCATTGCTTCACCTCCAAACGATTGGAAACGAGGACAGACAATGCATAGAAAATTGTGGTGGCGGAAAGCGTCTTAAGAGTGAACAGCCACGCATTGTTTTCTTCAAAAAAGAATTCAAAGAAATACACCTGAATTTGAAATCCGACTCGCGATAATAAAATCATCAAACCTACCACGACTACCGGCATTACAATGACGAGCATTTTATTCAACTGAACGATCATACCAGCCAAATAACCTAAGCTGCTGAACATAAAAACGATGATAATGGTCGCAAACATCCCAAGCAGCCATGCACTCACATTACCTACTCCCTGGGTAAGAAGCATTTCTTCTCCAGGCAATATAAAATAGGCAATCAGTTTCAAAGCAAAACCGGACAGCAAAGCGGTCAATGCACCGATCACACAAATCATGAACAAAAAAACAATCGTTGAGAGTGTACTCGTCTTCCTGTTCGTAACAAATGCGAAATCATCTTCTCGATACGCTTTCGTCGTTAAAAGAAAAGCCGTCAAAAAGCCCCAAAAAATTGTGAAACCAACAACGATGTCTGCGGTGTAATAGGTGATGTTCACATCGTAGCCTGTTCTCCCACTGCCCATCGAACCGGAACCATTCAATGAAAACAAGAGCCCGAGGAGCTGGATGACAACAAGAGAAGTGAATACGCCTGTATAAGCCCTCCATTTATAGCCGATTTGCTTTTTGACGATTTCAGACGTCTGCACTTCGATCAAAGACATCATCCACACTCCCCTTTTCATTTCGAGATTCAGTCAGATAGATACATAGATCATTCGCTTTGACAGGTGAAACTTGAACCCCTGCTTCTTTCATGCGCTGATATTCATGATCCGTAAGGTCGTTTTTTATTACCGCATAGCAAGTATCAAACGCCTGCTCTTTTTTCCACAGAATCTCTTTTTCCTTTAAAAATGGTTCGACAACGTCCTTTTTCCCTGTGAGACCCACTCCATATTCCTTCAAGTCATCCATGGACATTTGCAGTTTCAAGGAACCTTCGTGAATGACAAGAACCTCTTCAAGCAAATCTTCCATTTCTTCTAAATGATGCGTCGATAATAGGATCGTTCTAGGATGTGCCAAGTAATCCTTCAGCAACGCACGATAAAAGTCTTTTCGGACTGCTGCATCCATTCCTGTCGTTGGTTCATCAAAAATCGTCAGCGGCGATCTTGAAGCAAGGCCGACAATCATGTTGAACGTACTTTCCTTTCCTTTTGATAGTTCGTTATGATGCTGACTCGGATTGAACCCGAAATAATCGAACAATCGCAGAGCTAAATCATGATCCCAATGGTGGTAAAATCGCTTCCCTTCTTCAAGAATCTCTTTCAAAGTGAGCGCCGTCGGGAAGTTCATGGCATCGTCGATATAAATCGCATTCGCAGACACAAACAAATTATTGAACGGTCTTCTCCCATAAACTTCAATAATTCCTGACTTTTCCTTCAATAACCCTGCGATGATCTTCAGCAGTGTCGTTTTCCCTGCACCATTCCTGCCGATCACTCCAACAATCTTATTTTCTTCGACAGAAAAAGAAAGATCGTTCAATGCGTTTTTCCTATAAAAACGTTTATTCAAATCCTTACATTTGATCGCCTTCATCCTTGTTCCCCTTTCCAAGCATCCCTGACTAGCTTTATAAGGTCTTCTTCTGAAAGTTCAAGTCTTCCGGCTTCTGTGACTAGGTCCTCAACTAAGTTTTTCAGTGTCTGATTTTTGCGCTTATCGATAATGATCTGTTTTGCGTGGGTCGAGACAAACTTCCCGAGTCCTCGTTTGTCATAAAGGATCCCTTCTTCCGCAAGCTTTGTCAGACCTTTGGCGGCTGTTGCCGGGTTGATGTTATATAGGTCGGCCAGTTTATATTGCGAATATACTTTTTCATCTGCCTGGAAGTTCCCATGCAGGATTTCACTTTCCAGCCATTCCGCAATTTGAATATATATAGGTTTCATGCCGTCGGTATCGAGAATCAATGTATCGCCTTCTCTCTAAATGAGTGCATTAGTGTTGTAATGTAGTATATGACTATTTCTAACTTTTGACAAGGAAAAAATTACACTTGGGTCTTGATATTTTCTTCTCACTCATAGACACTTAATATGAATGTTGTAAGCGATTACATATTAGGAGGTTGTTTAGGATGCTTCGAGGAATCACAAACTTTTTCGACCGGATGGTGCAGCGTTTCTTGCCAGATGCGTTTTTGTTCGCCATCATTCTCACACTCGTCGTTTTTGGATTAGGAATTTTTTTCACAGGCAGCTCACCAGGGCAGATGGTGCAATTTTGGGGAGATGGCTTTTGGAACCTTCTCGCATTCGCCATGCAAATGTCACTCATCGTTGTCACAGGATACATACTTGCCAATACTCCTTTAGTTAAAGCCGCTTTATCAAAAATAAGTACGCTTGCGAAAACTCCGGGACAGGCCATTTTATTAGTTACTTTCGTAGCTGGCGTCGCTTGTGTGATCAACTATGGCTTTGGACTTGTAGCTGGGGCACTCCTAGCCGTCCACGTAGCGAGACGTGTGCCGAATGTGGATTATCGTTTATTGATGGCTAGTGCATACAGTGGATTCATTCTTTGGCACGGAGGGTTTTCAGGATCCATTCCATTGACCATTGCGACAGAAGATCATTTTTTAGCCGATTCGATCGGTTCCATCGCTATAACGGACACATTGTTCAGCGGAATGAATATTTTCATCATCGTAACTTTACTTCTCTCTCTTCCTCTGCTTAACTTATGGTTGTTAAAATCCAGTGGTGACCTAAGTAAAAACAATCTCGACTTCTTAGAAAACGAAGATAAGGCCGAGCAGCAAATGGCCGCAACAACAGCCGACCTGACCCCGGCCGAACGGATGGAAAACAGCAAGATCATCTCTTACTTAATTGGAGCGCTTGGACTGGCGTTCATCGTCTATCACTTTATTAGGAACGGGTTTGACCTCAATATTAATATTGTGAACTTTATCTTCTTATTCCTCGGCATCCTTTTTCACCAGACACCAAGAAGGTTTTTGAACAGCGTAAATGATGGAGTGAAAAATGCCGGCGGAATCATCATTCAATTCCCTTTCTATGCAGGAATCATGGGCATGATGGTTGCTTCCGGTTTATCTGAACAGATGTCGAACTGGTTTGTCAGCATTTCAACAGAATTCACGTTCCCCGTACTAGCTTTCATCAGTGCCGGCATCGTCAACTTTTTCGTCCCTTCTGGTGGCGGACAATGGGCTGTACAAGCTCCGATTATGATCCCAGCTGCTATGGATCTCGGTGTAAGCACCGCCAAAACGGCAATGGCTGTAGCTTGGGGCGATGCATGGACGAACATGATCCAGCCTTTTTGGGCCCTGCCGCTTCTCGCTATTGCCGGCTTGAAGGTTAAAGACATTATGGGATTCTGTGTGATCATCCTGTTTTGGAGCTTCATTCCAATATCCATCGCCCTTCTATTTTTCAACTAAACACATAAACGCTCTCTTATTAACTATGTAGCAATATGTCAGTATATTGAAAGAATTGATTTTCAGATGTAGATGAATATAAAAAAAGGACGGCTGTCCATGGTTTGGACAGCCGTCCTTTTTTGGTTCATCTATTTTATTATATGTTTCAAAAAACCAATAAAAGGAAAAAGTCCCATACAACATCAAAAGGAGGATCACTATGAAAGGCGTTACCTATCAAGGAAAAGAGCAAATGACTGTAAAAGAAGTGGAAACACCAAAAATACAGGAAAATAGCGATATGATTGTTCGCATAACGGCTTCAGGGATTTGTGGTTCTGATCTCCATTTGTATAAAGGTGGAATCGAGCCTCATGAAGATTATGTGGTCGGCCACGAGCCAATGGGCATCGTTGAGGAAGTCGGTCCAGATGTGAAGAATCTTAAAAAAGGCGACCGTGTCGTCATTCCATTTAACGTCGGCTGTGGCGAGTGCTTCTTTTGTAAGAACCAGATGGAAAGCCAATGTGATGAATTCAACCCCCATGGGGAACCCGGCGGCCTTTTCGGTTTCACGGAAATGTTCGGAAATTATCCTGGTGGACAAGCCGAATACTTAAGGGTTCCTTATGCAGACTTCACTTCCTTCAAAGTACCGGAACAAAGTGAATTGGATGACGAAAGTGTCATGTTTTTATCTGACGTCATTCCGACCGCGTATTGGAGTGTGGAGCATAGTGGCGTCAAAAAGGGCGATACCGTGGTTATTCTCGGAAGCGGGCCCATCGGATTGATGGCGCAGAAGTTCGCGAAGCTGAAAGGTGCCGAACGAGTGATTGGCGTTGATCAGATCGATCACCGTCTAGAACACGGCAAGCGCACAAACAATGTGGAAACTTTCAACTTTAAGAAAGAAAAAAATATCGGTGCACTCCTGCATGAGGAAACAAAAGGCGGCGCTGATGTCGTCATCGATTGTGTAGGTATGGACGGGACAGTACCACAAGAAGAAGAATTCGGTTCCGATTTCGACAATCAGTTCGGAACCATCAGTCCAATCAAGACGGCTTCCCAGGCTGTTCGCAAATTCGGTACGGTTCAATTGACTGGTGTGTATGGGACAGAAGCAAACGGCTTCCCTATTGGAGACTTCTTCTCCCGCAACGTATCCCTGAAAATGGGGCAGGCCCCTGTCATTCACCTCATGCCGAAACTTTACGATATGATTGAAAATAAAGAGTTCGACCCGACAGACATTATCACCCACAGCATGCCTTTGGAAGATGCTGCGAAAGGGTACGATATTTTCGATAAAAAAGAAGATGGAAATATTAAAGTCATCTTGAAGCCATAAAGTTAAAGAAAGACAGGAGCTCAATTTTGAGCTCCTGTCTTTTTTCCATTCAACCTGTTTTGTTCTTACGGTCCTGTTCACGCATCATTTGCTTCAACTCGTCTTTTATATAGGATTTACAACCAGTCGTCAATCACTTTAGGCCCACTTTTGTACATCGACACACAATTGTTGATAAGCCTTCGATTCATCCATCATTTGTTTATCCGCATACACTTTCGAAAGCCACCTTAGCGGCTCGGGTGTACTCGGTTTCAGCTCCATTTCCATTTGGAAGCATTCGATGGATTTCTCAAGCTGTTGGAATCCATAGTACAGTTCACCGAGCTCCTGCATACAATCAAGGTCTTCACGAATTTCATTCATTCGCTCCACTTTCCTCATGAGCGAGCTCTTCTTGGTAAACGACATGAGAGAATCATTGACTTGTTCCAGCTCCATCGTTTCAAGCAATCTGATAATAAATGCATCCAAAAGCGCTCGGGTTTGTTCTGGATGCTGAGCTGTAAGTCGTTTCATGAATGGGAGAAGGTTGTCAGGAGTCTCGTCGAACCGATTTCTTTCAAGTAAGACCTCCACCTGGTTTAATTGTTCTTCATTCAGCTGGAGCTCCCGTTCTGTGTAGAGACGTGCCACTCCCATTACATTTTCATTTGCTACATAGTGTTGGAAAAGGTCTTCAGTTACTGGTTGGAAGGATGGAATAGCTTGAGACATTTGCTCAAGTATGTAGGTTCGGCTATCGCAATCGAAGTGCCTGGAGAGAGAGGCTCGATACGATTGGTAGCTTTCTGGGGTCGGTTGGTTGTAAAAATGTGATAACTGACAAGAGGACGCTTCAATCCAACGATCTTCTTTTTCCAAAAGACGTTGGTGGTCATCAAATGACGTACACGCTTCCTTAAATAATGGGTCGCGTTCCATGAGGGTGTGCGATTGTGCTAAGTATAGATTGGCAAGCTTGCGATAAGAGAGGTCATTGGCCATCTCCTTCACGAATCGGTTATTTGGTGCAAAGTCACGCATCACCCGGATCACACGATAGGCTCCGGACATATTCCCTTCACGACGGTATTGATAAAAGAGTGATTTCATATCTTGGAATAGTTGTTTTTTAGGAATGAATGATTCAAAAAAGGTGAGGATTTTCGCTTGTTCCTGCCTGGAATACGGACGTGCGATTTTCTTTTTCAGCTGAGGATAGCTGATTTTCTGAAGAGGGGCATTCGATTCAATTAAAGCTTGTAAAAATGGATGCTGGGATTCATAAACCGTTCCTTCCTTGAATGCACGAGCCACATAGGAATGGATCTTAAGCCGTGTCGTCCTGACGGCAGTTAGATATTTTTGCTTATAAAAGAAAAGCATATGACATTCGGATTGATCATCGAAAGTTTCAACGAGTTGCATTTGCTCATAAAAGACAACACGGGATGGAACGAGCACTAAATTGTCCTTTTGTTGCTTTACATGAATGGTTGTTGGGTTCATCAACATCCGCCTCCCTCTTTTCTCCACTATACCACACCGGACGTCCGTGTTTAAAATAAGTCTCTATGTAGAAAAAGCTTCTTCAGTTGTTCGCTGAGAGACTGAAGCCTGTCAGGAAGGAAGATGGGCCATAAGGTCGGAGCTGTAAAAAAAACGTAAGTATGCTATTAATATCACTCTAATCTTTGTAAAACAGCTGTCACACTCGTAAAAAACAGACCTTTCTTAAAAGTCTGTCAACCCAGGTAAACTAGTAAAATATCTACATAAAGGATTTTTATTCCAAAAAGGCCTCGTACAATAATTTTTAAAAATCCTTGAGATTAAAGGAAGCATGCTTCACCTTTAAATCTATCAATCCCCTTCTATAATCTTATGGAAATATCAACCTCCTATGTTACAAAAGTTCAGTGGTACGATAGAGTCGTTCCAAAAAAACAAAAGTTTCAAGGAGGAATTTTCAACATGATGAAAAAATCATTGATTGTATCAGGAGCGCTTGCTCTATCCTTACTAGCATCACCAGCTACTTCCCTTGCATCTACAGGTGAAGTGAAGCAAGACGTACAAGTAGAAACGAAGACCATTCAAATAGATTCCGGTCAATTGAATGACTGGATCAGTAAAAATGAAGATGCGTTGAAGAATAATAACCTTCAACAAGTAGATTTCCAATCTTTCTTTGATCAGTTCGCACAAAAATATCAACAAGCACCAGCAGAGCAACCGAAACAAGAACAGCCAAAAGCAGAAACTCCTGTAAAGGAAGAGCCTAAACAAGAAGCACCTGCTCCACAACCTGAAGCTGAACAAGCTCCAGCACCAGAGCAGCCTGCTGAAGAAGAAGTGCAAAAAGAAGAAAACACACAAGAAGAAGCAACATCTGAAGTGTCTGCTTTTGAAAAGCAAGTCGTTGAATTGACAAACCAGGAACGTGAAAAACAAGGACTAGCTCCACTGAAGCTGGACACTGAGCTAAGTGCCGTCGCTAAAGACAAGTCTATTGATATGCAGCAAAACAACTACTTCTCTCACAACAGCCCGAACTACGGTTCTCCATTTGACATGATGAAGTCATATGGCATTGACTACCGTACAGCTGGCGAGAACATTGCCATGGGTCAAACAACTCCAGAAGAAGTTGTCCAAGGCTGGATGAACAGTCAAGGTCACCGTGAAAACATCATGAACCCTGACTTCACTCACATTGGTGTAGGTCATGCAGAAGACGGGAACTACTGGACACAAATGTTCATCGGTAAATAATAGATTTATAGGCAGTTGCCACCGGGACTTCCCGGTGGCTTTTTTTGTGCTATTATTTTGCTTTTTGCGCGGTTCGACTCCTCTTTGGCGCGACTCGTACCCTCTTTGGCGCGACTCGTACCCTCTTTGGCGCGACTCGTACCCTCTTTGGCGCGACTCGTACCCTCTTTGGCGCGACTCGTACCCTCTTTGGCGCGAAAGGTCATCCTTAAATCGGATGACCTTTCGCTTCATATCGTCCAGAAATTCAGCCCCTGATAGATTGGGTTATATCTTTAAATTAGTAGGCAAATTTCACAAAATTGTGAACGAAGGACTTTTTTTCTTTTTTATTTGTCCAAAACCCATTGCAATTAGTCTGAATATTCCATAAAATCAATCATAATTTAACTATATCAAATCAGAAGGAAGTGTTCTTTTGAATACAAAAACGGTGAGTCATCTTTACAACGTCTGCCCCCTTTGCCACGGAACCGGAACTTATAAAGAATATGATGACAGTAAGGCGAACATGATCATGGATCACTACAGCCGCGTGAATCATGCGAGTGAAAAGACTGCTTGGAAAATGGCGGTTGAAGAAACGAGTTACAGCACGGAATGTGGACGTTGTCATGGTAATGGTCACGTACTCAATGACGAAGGTGAAGAAATGTATCGGGCTTTAAAGCAATTTGCATAAAAAATGGATCATCTCTTTGAAGAGATGATCCATTTTTTTAATCCCCCAACTATGGGTTCATCTCTTACACTCGAGGGCAAAAAATTTCTTTCTAAATAACCTCCGTAAATATAGTGACTCATTATCCTCCTCCAATTTCATTTATTATTCCGGAGTGTATCATTATGGAAGTTTATAGAAATTATTAAGGATGGGTAGCCTAAATGTGTCATCGATGAGCACTTACTTTGAAACTGAGATAGTTTGAGAGTACGCTTAAGGATGACTACATCAGGAAAGGTGGATTCTCTCATGTTATTTGACTCTTATCATTTAGATAGCAAACATCTAAACAACCGTTATGTCGTAGCACCCATGACCCGGATCAGTGCCGAAGCGGATGGCCGTGCGAATGACCGCATGAAAAAATATTATCAGCGTTTTGCCAAAGGTGGATTCGCTGCCATCATTACGGAAGGCATCTATCCAGATACGACCTTCAGTCAGGGTTACAACAATCAACCCGGGATCGCGACGGATATCCAGGCAGATGCATGGAAACCGGTCGTGAATGCTGTTCACGAAGAAGGAAGCATCATCATCGCGCAGCTCATGCATGCCGGTGGACAAAGCCAGGGCAATGCATACACCGATGAAACCATTGCCCCATCTGCCATTCCTCCAAAAGGGGAACAACTGGGATTTTATGGAGGGTCAGGTGCATTCCAGACGCCACGTGCGATGGATGACCAGGACTTTTTAGAGGTGAAAAAGGATTTTGTTGCGGCTGCCCGCCGTGCGAAGGAAGCTGGTTTTGATGGAGTGGAAATACACGGCGCCAACGGCTATCTACTGGATCAGTTTTTAACCGATTATTTAAACAAGCGTGAAGATGAGTACGGGGGATCCGTTGAGAACCGCCTGCGTTTTGTGTTGGAAGTCGTAGATGAAATACTCGCAGAAGTAGGAGAAGACTTTATTATCGGGATTCGCATCTCTCAAGGTAAAGTCGCCGACCAAACACACAAATGGGCCGGTGGTGAAAAAGAAGCCGAGCAGATCTTCGGTGCACTAGGAAAGACTGGACTCGATTACATCCACGTCACAGATGGCGATGCGACAGCTCCTTCCTTCGGTGAAGGCTCCAAGACACTTGCCGGCGCAGCTAAGACGTATGGCGGAATCACAGTCATCGCCAACGGCCAGTTGCAGGAACAGGAGCGTGCCGAAAGTCTTCTCGATTCAGGACAAGCCGACCTTGTCTCCATCGGGACTGGTGCACTTGCCAATCCTGATTTACCGAACAAAGTGAGGGACAATGTTGAATTGAATGCCTTCGATTTTGAAAAAATCCTGCTACCACAGGCCGAAGTGAAAGACCATGAACTTGATGTACTAATAAAAGAATAAATATCAAAAAAGACCCGGTCCCCTTTGATAGTGGCCGGGTCTTTGCTATTTTACAACCTCAAAATCATTTAATAATCTGCACTTTTCGCACCATACGCCCTTCAATTTCCAACACTTTGAATGTAAGGTTGTCTTGTTCCAATACATCCCCTTCGTCAGGAAAATCATTGAATTCCTTAATTAGATAACCCGCAAGAACATCTTCCTCTTCCGGAATTTCTGTATCAAAGATGGAATTCAAGCGACGTAAAGTGATTTTGCCATCACAAATCAATTCTGTTTCTGAAATCTTTTCAATGATCGAATCACTCTCGATATCCATTTCATCTTCGATTTCCAAACCGATCATTGCTTCAATGACATCTTCATGGGTAAGAACGCCCTCGGTTCCCCCATACTCATCCAAAACAATCGCCATGTGCTTCTTCTCTTTTGTCATTTTCCTAAACACCCATTCAATCTTATGGAACTCATAGACAACCAGCGGATCTTTGTACGTATAGTCCATAAACGGCTTTTCCGGTTCCATCGCCCATGAAATCAAATACTTGGAGTGAAAAACACCGATGATATCATCAATATCTTCCCCATAGACGGGGTAACGGGTGAAGGGGTGTTGCACGACCATGTCACGGACTTCCTCGAAGGCAGCTTCCTGATCAATAGCAATCATATCGACACGCGGTGTTTTCAGCACATCTTTCACGTTCAAATTATAAAAATCAAGCACACCTTTGATTCGGTGGGATTCCGCTTCATTGAACGTCCCCTCAGAATCCGCGATGTCCACCATCGTGCGAAGTTCTTCTTTTGAAATGGAAGATTCATTAGCCTGTCCTTTTGATAAAGCATTGGTTATAAATCCAGTTAATCGGTTCAGGACAATAGTAATGGGTTTGAAAATGATCACAAAGAAACGAATGACTGGGTAAACAGTCAAAGCGATGCGATCCGGGAACGCAGCGGCCACCGATTTCGGGATGACCTCCGAGAAAATAATAATGATTACCGTCAGTATGGCAGAAGCCAGTCCTACACTGAACCCATATTGAATCGCTAATGTAGTTACAAGCGTTGGCAGCAGAATATTAGCGATGTTATTTCCAATTAAAATAGTAGTGATGAACTCACTGGGATGTGAGAGTAAATCTAATAATTTACCTGCTTTTTTATCGTCTCTCTTCGCTCTCGATTGGAGCTTCATTTTGTTAGCTGCCGTAAGAGCCGTTTCACTTCCTGAGAAGAAAAGCGACACAAACAGCAGAAAGATGATCGCAATGATCACAGGGCTATTCCTCCTTGAATGATGGCACAATTTTTAAGTGAGAGAGATAGAAGATGGCCTTCCCCCTCCTTTTTCACGTTATACATTCTTAAAAGTAAAAAAGATACACACGAAACGTAAGTAGCACCTATTGTACACTACATTCTTTTCCCTTAGAAGAAATATGAAAACTCCACCCTTTGCTCAACCAAAATATGTAAGACCTGGTCACCCATTTTATGGGTGACCAGGTCTTACATTATATTCCAATCAAGCACAAAAAAACCAGACCTTCAAAAGGTCTGGTTTTTGTTCGTTCATTATAGGTTAACTGTAACTTCTGCATCTTCACGAAGCTTATCAACGAGTTTTTGTGTGGCTTGTCCTTCTTTTTGACGAGTCAACTGCTGTTCAATCGTTGGTTTTGCTTCTTCATAAGATGGTACTTCTTGTTCCGTATCCATGCTTTCTTGCTGTTCTTTCATTTTGTCATAAGCTTCTTTGATTTCTTCCTCTGAAGGTTTCACATCTCCAGATTCTTCAGCAATCAACTTGTCAATTTTAACTTGTGTCTGAATTTGAGAGCGTACTTCTTTCTCACTCATTCCCTGTTCTTCAAGCGCTGCGAGAAATTCGTCAGCAGAACCGACTTGCTGTTGCTTCGCCAATTCCTCAAGGGTCTGGTTCACCTCTTTCTCAGAAGCTGTGAATTCACGGTTATCCGCTTCCTGCATCAACAGCTCTTGTCCAACCAGGCTTTCGGCTACTTGCTTCTTCAATTGATCCTGATCAAGTTCTTGACCTGTCATTTGAGACTGCATCGCTGCTTGTTGGAACTGACCTTTATAAGTCGTTTCAAACTCTTCTTTTTTAATTTCTGTACCATTTACACTAGCGACAACTTCCGGTACACCTTCAAGGTCCGGCTCAGGTGCTTCCGGTTGTTCACCTGATTCTGCTTGTTCTGTTTTCTCTTCTTTTTCTTTTTCCTTATTATCAGAAGCGCCTTCTTCATCGTTACCGCAGGCTGCTAGTAAGGAAACGAACGCTACAAATAGTAAACTTAATAACCACTTTTTATTCAATGTCATTTCTCCTTTATTCATCGTTGTGTTAGCCATTGTAACACGGAACGACCGTCTGTAAACACACCCATATCGGTGGTCACAACTCCCTTCTCATATAAAAGTTGTTCAGAACACTGTCATGACAAGGCTTCTTCAAGGAATATTTTGTCTTTCTTACAAATGTGGAAAATTTGTGGAAAGTAAGAAAAGGTTTTCATCAGCGAATCACCGGTATACTTACTCCTTTAAGCCAATCTCGAATAAACGGGGCTTGATGAGGGTTCAGAAGATTTTCATGGATCTCCTCAGCATGAAAGAAAGCCTGCCTCTTACTCTCGTGGTTCGTCGTCAGTTTCCCCTCATAGGAGCTGCTGCGAAAGACGATCTGCACACTGAACACTCTGTCTCCATTCTCATAAGTAGCAAAACCACTTTCACCTGAATAAATGCCGTATAAATCCATCGACTTCATGTCCAGCCCGGTTTCTTCCTTGACTTCCCTTTTGACGGCCGAGTCGAAGGTCTCTCCAATTTCAAGAAGCCCACCCGGAATCCCCCACACGCCATGATCCGCACGTTTTTGCAGGAGGATGCGCCCATGGTCATCCTCAATGATTGCCCCACAACCGACTGTCAGCAATGTTTCATGGCCGATCATTTGGCGCATTGTCTGAATATAGTCATTCATTAGTTGCCCTCCTTTCCATCTTTTGAGCATATAGCAGATGGAGAATCGGATTGAACTGGTGAGCTTCCACATCATATCCGTGATCTTCCCACCATTTGATCAAGCGTGAACGATCAGCATAGTACTCATCTTCAATCGCCTCCACCGCTTCTTCGTTTCCTGACCCTTGATAGCTCTCCAGGACACTTTTTCTGTCTGACTCATCTCTGAACATTAAATCGGCAATGACTACTCGCCCGTGGTCACCCAGGATCCGGTCAATCTCTGCAAGAGCAAGATCCTTATCCTCATCTGTTAAATGATGAAGCGCATAGCTCGAGACGACGAAATCCGTCTCTTTATCGTTTAAGGGAAGAGAAAGAAAATGACCAAGGCGTGTTTCCGCTTTAGGGTGTTTCTCTGCACATACCTTCAACATCTCTTTCGACTGATCAACAGCAATTATAGGAAGGCCCTGCCGCAAAAATAGTCCGGTCAAGTTCCCTGTACCTGCCCCGATATCTACCCCTCTCTCCCCAGATGATGCATTCACCCATGCATGAGCCATCGTAAGAGCCTCGTTATAATGCTCATGAACATTGAAGCGATACCCCGTTGTTTTGATGTTGTCGTCGTAATCTTTCGCTTGATCATCAAAATTCCAGCGATCGCGCCAGTTGGTCCGTTTCTCTTTTAAACCTTTTAGATCACGTGCCATATTCATCATAAGTTCCTCCACACCTACCTTCTCACTCTTCTCAATCATACGGTCTATCGTTGCCACCATATCTCTGATCTGCAGCATCTCTTCATAAAGCAATGAACGCTGGGTATGTAAATAATCTGTGAAATTATCATTCTGTTCCAATGCCTTCTTAATTTCCTTCGTAGATAACCCGACCTCTCTCAAAGCCAGAATGGTACGCAAATCCCTGACATCTTCTACTGTGTATATACGGTATCCATTGCTCGCTTTTTCCGGTGCCATCAATCCTTTTTCTTCGTAAAATCGAATGGTTCTTGTTGTAGTTTCTAACTTCTTCGCTACTTCCGTAATCTTCATGAAGGAATCCCCCTTTTCAAACCCCACTGTAAAGGGTAACGTTACGTAAAGGTAAAGTGTATTTTCAAAAAAATCTTCCATTAAAATGATACTCACTCAAAAACGACTAATAATCTAGTTCTCTTGTTCATAAGCTTTAAAGGTTAAGTGAGAGAGTGTCATAATTTTCGGATAGTAGTTGAAAATCACTGTGAGCTTTTATAGTATAATGGTAACAAACAGTTTCATAGCTTTGATTTCCTTAGAGGAGTGAGCAAATGTTAAAAGAATCTGACTTTCCAACAGAAGAATTAAGAGACCAATGGATCAAGGTACGGAATAAGAAACTGGAGGAAATGGCCCAGTTCATCCAAAGATACTTCCATCTCACAAAAGTCAGAGAAAACCCGGGCAGTTATGAAGTTCAAGGGTATTTTTATCAACCTGGATTTGGTGAAGTACGCATGGCGTTCGAATTCAGTTACGAGAACGTCGCCAAGTTCACGGACTTATTTGATGAGCCCATTGAAAATAAGTAATAAAAAAAGACCCATATCCTGGGTCTTTTTTTCTATCACAAAAATCAAAGAGTTAAAGAAATACTCCCTATTCTTGATGACTCAGTTTCGAGACTTTTGGTGAGTGGATGGGGGCTGCGGGGAATAGCTCGCTTTCCGCGGGAGCGCGGTGAGCCTCCTCGGACTGCGTCCTGTGGGGTCTCACCATGCACTTTTTTCCCGCAGGAGTCTCGCCATTCCCCTCCGCCCCTTTGCCATATAAGTATCTAGAAACCACATCCGGAATAAGCTGCTTTTATGCACATGGTAATTGGAGGGGAATCAACTCCCAAGGACGCTATTACGTATGCGAAAAGGTTGTTATAGTGAGCTTTATGCTTAAAACACCAGGATAGTGGAAGGCACCCTCTCACAGTGAAGGGGTTCGTTTCCTCCTGCATCGAATGGGGTGGTTGGGAAGCTGCGAGACTCCCGTGGGAGAAGGAGATAGGCGAGATCCCGCAGGACGTAGTCCGAGGAAGCTCGGCGCTCCCCCACAGGAAAGCGAGTTGCTTCCCAGCCACCCCCACCACTCAATACGGCAAACGAAACCCGAAACATCTCGAAATCAAGTCTTCAAGAAACCTGCCATATCCTTTAATAACAAAGCTATGTGCTTATTACATAGCCACCGATCGAGTTAAAAGAGCACTCGCTTCTGTTTTGCTTAACGGCTTACTGAAGAAATACCCTTGATATTCCGCACATCCGCGGCTGCGGAGGTAATCCAGCTGAGCTTCTGTTTCCACCCCTTCGGCAATGACACTTAACCCGAGCCGGTCCGCTAATTGAATCACAGTGTCCACAACCGCTCTGTCCTTTTCATTCTCATGAATGGTCTGAATAAAGGAACGGTCCACTTTCAATGTATCCAACGGAAAGTCCTTCAAGTAACTGAGTGATGAAAATCCTGTCCCAAAATCGTCCAATGCAAGTTGAATCCCCATCTTTTTCATCCGGTTCATCACCGGGAGTGCCTGTACGGAATCCTGTACAATACTTTCAGTAAGCTCGATCTCCAGATGTTCAGGTGCTACCTCTGTCTGTCTAAGAACACTCTCGACGGTAGAAATGATGGTTGGATCCATGAACTGGATTGCTGATAAATTGACACTGATTCTTTCCAGGTCATGTCCTTCATCCATCCATTGACGAAATTGTCGACAAGCTTCGAACAAGATTTTTTCTCCGAGAGGGACGATCAATTTCGTCTCTTCGGCAAGGGGAATAAATTCATCAGGACTTATAAAACCAAGATCCGGGTGGTGCCAGCGAGCCAGGGCTTCAAAGCCAATAATTTTTCCGGAAAAAACGTCCAGCTGGGGCTGGTAATACACATCAATGCCTTCCTGTTCGACGGCTTTTCTCAGCCCGTTTTCCAGTTGGAGTTTCCGAGTGATGTGCTGATCCATTTCTTCTGTATAGAAGCAGTACTGGCTTCCCCCATTCTGTTTCGCTTGATACATCGACGTGTCGGCACGTTTGATCAGCAAATCGGGTGTGGTGCCATCATTTGGGTAGAGGCTGATACCAATAGAACCTGAGATGTATAGATCCCTACCTTCTATTGTAAAAGAAGCAGCAACTTCGTCTATGATCGACTCAGCGATCTTTCTTGCGTCTTTCGCACTTGTATCAGGAAGAACGATAATAAATTCATCCCCGCTCTGTCTGGCCAGGTAATCCCCTGCAGACAATCGGGATTTGACACGTTCAGCTCCTTCATTCAACAATAAATCACCCATCCGGTGTCCATAGACATCATTGATCTGCTTGAACCGGTCAAAATCCAAGAACATGACAGCAAGGCTTTCGTGCTCCTGAATAAACCCTGACAAATGTTCATAAAGAGCCCGACGGTTAGGTAAATGAGTGAGGTCATCTTTATAGACCAGTTCTCGAATACGTTCTTCATTTTTTACCCGTTCCGTAATATCCCGGATGATGCCTGTAAAATAGGTCCTTCCTTCGTCTTCCACTGTCGATAAGGAAAGTTCCACAGGAAAAGTGGATCCATCTTTATGTAAGCCTTCAAGTTCTACGCTTTTCCCGATTACATGGGCATTCTTTGTTCGATTAAACCTTTCAATGCCTTGTTGATGTGCATTCCGATATTGTTCGGGCATCACTTTCGTTAAAGGCTCACCAATCATTTCATCTGCCATATAGCCGAACGTACGCTCAGCTGATTTGTTCCAGGCCAACACGATCCCTTTTTCATCGGCTGTTACGACGGCATCATTAGCAGATTCCAGGATGGAGCGGTACATTTGGTTGGCCACATCCAGGCGTGTATTTGTCGTTTCCATTTCCGTATCAAACTTGATCAATACAATCAAAAAGCCGATCGTTAAAAGGGCGCCTCCCGCAATCATCCATCCAAGCATAGTCGGCTCCACTACGGGACCGCTGGTCAGAGAGGGACTGCTTCCATCCATATAAAAGGCAGCGGACTCCATTCCTGTGTAATGCATGCCTGAGATAGCCATCCCCATAAATATAGAACTTCCCCATACTTTCAGCTGACCTTTCGTGTCATCGACCTTCCCTTTTTGTGCGTACAAGGAAAAAAGGCGTAACCCTACAAAGGAAACAGCTAGCGCAATGCCACCGGACCCTGCCACCAGCCATGGATTGTATTCTATAAAGGCATTCATCATCATGGCTTCCATCCCGATGTAATGCATGGATACGATGCTCAAAGCAATGAGCACCGCTCCCGTAAACCGCCAGACCTTCTTATCCAATCCTTTACTGATAATAAAAAAGGCGATGAAACTGGATGCCACAGCAGCTAAAATGCTTAGTACAACTAAAGCAACGTCGTATACTACAGGCATTCCCATGTCATAAGCAAGCATGGCAATAAAATGCATCGACCAGATGCCGCCACCGAAAGTAAGGCTCCCTAGTGTCAGCCATTTATATCTTGTACGATGAACGGAGGCCATCCGGGTCACAATTTGTAAGGCTGTATAAGAAGACAAGATGGACACGACGACCGATAAAAGCACCAACCATCCGTTATACTCACCGAACACTTCCATTGCTTCCACCTCCATCCTTTTTCGACACCGTTATTTTTCTCCCATTATACATCAACCCGTATGAATCCAATAGAAAAAAAGCCTGTCCAATCGGCCCATTGGTCAGGCTTCTTTCCTATTCTTGAATAGTCTTATTTGCGTACACCGTGGGAGCTGTCTCTGCCTGCGCAACGAGGACAGGCCACCAAAATGGCGCCCCGCGCCAACCATGTTCTTTTTTTCCTTCCTGACGAAGCATGATCAAAGCCGGGTATTGTTGAGCAACTTTCCTTGCCACTGTCAGTTCCCCAGTTCCTTTACCTGGGGTATCAGGAGAGTTTTCGAACTTTCCATCCTGTTTATATCGACGAATCTGCCTGTTCGTTTTTGTAAGCAACCAGACAAAAGCATCTTCCTGTGCCTCAGAACTCAAGTAATCGAGGATTCCTTCATATTCATCGAGATGAAAATCATGGCCTGTTTCCATTTCCAGCGTCTCATGGACGAGCCGGAGTATTTCCTTAGCACTCGTTACTGGAATAAGATAGGCACCATCTTTGGTGACAAGAGCACTGTTCATAGCTTTTTTGACAAGCTGATCGATCTTGCGTATCGTCTTTTCGATATGCGTTTTATACCCCGTTTGGAAACCGACAGGAAGCATCCGCTTGTGTGGTTTAATCATCGTAAGGCTTGATAAGAGAATTTTGTTAGGGTTACAAGGCATAATCATATCGTTGAGATCTCTTTGAATAAAAACAATGCCTTTATGGTGCCCGCCACGTTCAAAGGCGTTCCTCAGTTCCCTATCGAACTCATGAATCCGTTTCATGACGGCGTAGATCTTTTGTGTCGTGTAAAAGCGGGTCACGGCAAGATCAGCGGCGGGTCTTGCTCCATACATACGGGAGTGTTGTAAAACCGTATCCTGCTGGAAGGATTTCGGGTTCCTTCCATAGAAAAAGCCGATCAGATTGTGTATCGTCACACCCCGGTCAAGGATTTGCCCGCCAATAAAAATGTTCATTGGAGCTCGAAGCTTCAGCTCCCCTTTATGATCAAGCAGCTCGGTGACGTCTTTTTCCGAATTGACGACACTACTGACGATATATTCTTCATCCAAAGAATGACGGACTTCTTCATACACATCTTCAAAAGAAGGAGTCGGGGTCTTTTTCAATGTTTTCACCGAACGGATAAGGTCATCATAAGAGTCACGGACCAGTTTATGGAACTCCTCCGATCCCAATCGGGCGGCCTCAATAAGTAATGCTTCAAAACCCTGGATCAATTCGGCTTGCCAGGCATGCGCATTTTTTCCACGTTCGGTGTGGATGATAAAGGAATACTTTTGTTCACTTCGGCCTCTCATCCGCTGTTGAAAACGACGGATGCTCGCACCTACGATGAAATTCACAACCGCCTTCCTGATGTTCGCAATATTTTTCTGACTCAACAAACGGTCCATCTTCACTCGACGGCCATCCATCTTTTTCATGACCTCCAGCTCTTTTTCCTCTACTTCATGGTATAGATAGGAAGCAAGGTGACCGTCCTTCTCACTTTTGTCAAAATAGACATCGCCACCGATATAACGTTCGTGGACAGGCACAAGCTCTGTGAACGCCGGGCGGATCAGTTCGAACACTTTCCCTTCATGGACCTTCATTTCTTCCGGCTGTAAATAGAGGGAATAAGGGGTCGCGGTTACTTGTAAAAAGGCTGGGCGGTCGAGCGTTTTTCTAAGGTTATTGATTTTTGATGCAATCACCCGCATCTGTTTGACGTTTTGCTCACGCTTGTATTCATAAGCGACACTAGCGAAGTCGGCTTCATCATCAATGAAAAGCACACGTTTATTTTGCAGGGATGGATATTTTTCCATCACCGCTTGTTGAAGACGGTCGAGATTGTGCGTCTCCTTTTTCACGATCAGAGCCAGTTTTTGAGATAATTCATACTTTCGTAGATTATCAGGCATGTTCATAATATCAAAAACCTGCAGGGCATCCTGTTCGATTGCCCCTTCGAACTCTTCGTGAAGGCGGGCATACGTCTGTTTGACGAGCGCATTCGTCCCTTTCGTCAAAAGGATCACCATATCAAAACCATGATCATACGCGAGTCCCATCACCCCGATAAACGTACGAGTCTTCCCGGATTGAATTTTGCCAAGCAGCATCCCCGGGCGGTGCTCGGTCGTGTCTCTATCTTGAAGTTTCGCCATCGTCCGCAGCATACACTCTCGAACAGGCTGTTTATATTGATTCTTTTTATTTAAATACTTGAAAAAGGCTCCATCCGTTTTCAAGTGTTGGAATGTTGCTGTCATTGTATCTTCTCCCTTTTACAAAACACGCTTATTATACATGATTGTGGAACATGAAAAAAGCAAGGAAACCTGGAAATGGTCTCCTTGCTTACTCATCTTTCTGTACAGGGTCTTCCAACTCTTCGAGATCCACTTGACCGTTAAAGAGTTTTAATAGTCTTGCTTTCGCCTGTTCTTTCACCTGTTCATCAATATGAGAGATCACTTGATAGACAGCATAAATGATAACCGCACTATCATCTGTAAAACCAACGACCGGAATGAAATCCGGGATCACATCCACGGGGAGTATCAAATATCCTAATGCCCCCGCAATCGTCAGTTTTGCCTTCTTCGGAGTATCAGGGCTTTTGAAGGCGTAATACAACAGCAAACTATAATAGACGATTTTCGTCCCGATTCGACTGCTGTACGTACGAAGCTTTTCTCCATACTCTTTCTCTGAAAAATAAGCACGTCCCCGCTCCACCGCTTTGCGAGGGTCAAGGTTTTTTAAACGGTCCTGATAGGTCTTTTGTTTTGTCATAGGCACCTTCCTTTTTTCAGTACTATACTTTTGACGAAAATCACTTCCTCTAAACTTATTTAATCCATGATTCGTTTTATTTCCCGGGAAATCGACGCTCTGGAAAGGAACCCTAGACAACCTCCTGGTATGTTCATTGTAGAAGGAACACTAGTTTTGTCGAATGCGCGAATAAAGCTTACAGTTTTTGGCCTGTTCTGATACTTTAAGAGTAACAGTGTCAAAGTTTCCTATACTTATATTTTCACTGACAAAGGAGAGGTTCGAAATGGATCTAGATCAACTTGAATTGAATGCGACTGTAGATGAGACGGTTAAAACAAAACCGTATTATACGGCTTTAGTCGGCTGGAGTGTGCAGGCTATAGAGGCTGCAGCTCGCATGAACCGTCCATTCGTCGTTGTCGGACCTGCAGATTTTGAAACGTATGCAGAAAAGCACGAGATTCCGTTTGTAGGATGGGACTTTAATAAGCTCAATGAAAGCTCTGATCATTTGTATAAGCAGCTGAAAGACATGGGTGTCGAACTTGCTGTTCCTTTATATGAAGAATGTGTGGAATGGGCGGGTGCTCTGAACGCTCGTTTCCGTGAAGACCCTCGTGTATTCAACCGTTCTTTATTGCTTCGCGACAAAGGGATGATGAAGCGGAAAGCTCAAATTTCCGGCATCAAAGTCGGCGTTTTTGAAGAGGCCCACGAGAAGGAAGACGTTCAACGTTTCTTGAAACGCGTCAACGAAGCTTTGTTAAAACTAGAAGGAGATCACCTCGACCCGATTCACGTCAAACCCTTGGACAAGGCAGGCTCTGTCGGTCATTTGGCGATCTATAATAATGATGATATTGAACGAATCCAGGATACGGATTTCCCACTATTGATGGAAAGTCATCTTGACGGACAGGAATTCTCGTGTGAAGCGTTCATCCATAAAGGTAAAGTGCGCTTCCTCAATATTACGGAATATGTGAAGCTTGGCTATTCCAACTTCGTTCCGGCTTCCCCGAGCTTAGAGGAAAAACGTCCACTGATTGAACGTGCGGTTCAACAACTGGTCGACGCTTTCGAAATCGAGTACGGCGTCATCCATCCCGAATACTTTATCACCCAGGACGGAACGCTTCACTTTGGAGAAGTGGCTGCCCGCGTACCTGGAGGTCATATTTTCGAGTTGATTGAGCGCGCTTATGGATTCAGCGCCTATGAAGCCCAAATCCTTTGCAGTGATCCGAATACAACAGAAGAAGAAATCCGCGAATTTTTCCCTGATCCTTATGATTATCAAAACTACGCTGGGTGCCTAATGGTTCACCCGAACGTGGATTATGTGGAAGATTTGAAGATTCCTGAAGAGCTTGAGGACCACCCGTACTTTGAGAAGCATGATATGTTTACCCCTCCTCAAGGAAAAGTAGCCGAACGTGTCGGCTTCGGAAACCATTATGGAACGATCTTTTTCTATGGCCGTGACAGTGAAGAAATGACCGATTTGCTGAAGACATACGAGCAATACAATTTCTACGTATAAGCGCAAGCGATAGAGAAAGGAGAGGTTTTATGCCTCAAACGACGAGCGCCCTTGTCGAACGTTTTATCTATGCTTTAGACGAATTAAATAAAGCTCCATCCTTCGCCAAATCCAAGTACCAGACGGATGTCTATCAGGAGGCGAACCGTCTCATTGAAGCAGAGGATGGCTTTGAAAATTTATATCAGCATGCCGGTCGATTGGAAGAAGCGGGTGTATTTCAAGATGGCCCTTGGGAAGCAGCGGAAAAACTCCAGCCTCCCCTTGTAGCAGGTTCGTTGAAAGCGAAGGGGCTGCCTATGATCATCGAAGTCCTCAGCGAACTGCGTATGCTCGCCATCGCTAAAGGACAAGCGACAAATCCAAATGTTTCGCCTAAAATGGCTGAAGAGTTTTTGAATGAAGTGATGGTTCTGAACCTGAATCTGCTGTTCCCGGATGCCAGTGAAAGTTCCAGGATTGAAAAGCATGAGAATGATGAAAAAGCAGGAAAGTTGTTTCAATTCCTATCTACTCATCTTTCCTCAAGCGCTCTGATCCAAACGCTCATTAATGAAATCAAACGTCTCACAGCCCAACGTCCGATCATGGTGAAGCGAATTGTGTCCATGATCAAAATGGCGAAGGAAATGCTCGACCAGGATTCGGATGAGTCAGGGAAGACAGAACTGAAACAATTCATCGCAGCCATCGAAGGGCCTTCTAAACTGAGTGCTCAGTTCAATGACGTCCATGCGTACCGTTCCCAATTGAAAACACTCACACGTACGGACCTTATTTCTGAAAGTGTCGCACTCGCTCAATCCATGCGTGAAACGGGACTTGTCGCTCCACACCATGCTACCTTGATTCGATTTTTGAGTAAAAGAAACCCTGCGCTTCTCGCCTATGCGTTGAACTTGAACAGCAAAGGCAGCGCGAATCTCGAGGAGAATCGTGAACTTGTGATCCAGTTGATCCGGGCTTCGATCTTCCCGGCGACCCGCCAGGCAATTTACGGCCTGTCGATGTTACTTGAGCGTGGGGTGCTGTCCCACTCCCCTGTTGCGCCAGGATTAAGGCGTCTGGTGGAGCTTGATATTCGTCCGGATGTACGAAATGCTCTGTATTCGACAACGAATACAGGCGAAGGGGTCACAGCGAACAGCATCCTTGTAGCTGGCACGATCCAAGTGCTCGGTCAACCGCTCGGTGTCGGTCAAGGGTTCAATCCAACATGTCAAGCAGCCCGTGGCATCAGCTTATGGGCCCAGCACGCCCCAGGCTTCTTGCTGGAAATCATTCCACGAGCTGCGCGTGATGGCGATTTGGACTTCACATTCGAAGGAACACCGATTCATTCCAAAGAGCTAAAAGGCGGACTTGCTCCAGACCTTGATAAAGAGCTCGATCCTGTATCCCTAGTCCTCGTACCACACCTGGACAAGATCTACAGTGAAATGATGACACGTGTTGCTTTACGAGGAGAAGACGGACACCGCTGGGTCAACCCGGCTTTTTATGGGAACTGGGTGCAGAAAGGATTCAGCTCCGTGTTCGATCCGATCACCGGATACGTGCTGGATTATCCTGGATTCGTCAAACTTTTCTACGCCACACATCATACGGAATACAATGATGATTATGAATTGATCTACCCCAATCCTGTCGGCATTTTTATTACGAACGTGCACGGCAAACTGCTCGGTCTCCACGCCGTTTCGATTACAAGAATCGCAAAAGATCCGAGTGGTGAGGAAAGAATTTACTTTTATAACCCGAACAATGACGGCTCTCAAAACTGGGGGCAGAATATTGAACCAAGCGTCATTGGAAATGGCGAAATGGAAGGCGAAAGCTCCTTACCATTCCATGAATTTGTTTCAAGGTTATACGCTTTCCACTACAACCCTTACGAACAGGGGGATGCATACGCAGTGGAAAATTCCATCGTCGATGGCATCCGTCAACTTGCTCAGGAAAGCTGGGGAAAAGATTATACGTGGGTGTAAAATTAGAAAGAAGCCAGACTCTTCACTAGAGTCTGGCTTTGTTTTGTTCATTGAGGTATAGCGGGGAAAGGTTTATTAGTAGCTTGTGCTCTTTTATTAGCAACTTCAGGTAATATATTAGCAGGTTAGGCACTTTTATTAGCAACTTCATGCCATATATTAGCAGCTTTCATAATTTTATTAGCAGCCTCTGATTTTATCAGTCGCTCTTAACCTTTTATCAGTCACTTTTCTAGATTTATCAATGGGTTTAGCGTATTTATCAGCGGCTTTTACACTTTTATCAGTGACTTCCCGAAATATATCCGTATTTCACTAATATAAAAAAAGACTTCCGAACGAGTCGGAAGTCTTTTTGTCTTACTTATTTTTGAACGTTAGCCGCTTGTGGGCCACGGTCGCCTTCAACGATTTCGAAAGAAACTTGTTCGTTCTCTTCTAGAGTTTTGAATCCTTCGCCTTGAATAGCAGAGAAGTGTACGAATACGTCGTCTTGACCTTCTACTTCAATAAATCCGAAACCTTTTTCTGCGTTGAACCATTTAACTGTACCTTGTAACATGTTGTTACCTCCTGCGTGGATGACGATCCACATTGTATTACTATAATTGCTCTGCCTATTCATTCAAGACGAAAGTCACTTTCGAGTTCCTTTAGCTTTCATTCCTAACCGAACAAGAATAATTAACTTTATTATATACCCATATCCAAGCCGCGTCAACCATCGCACAAAATTATTTTTTATCCAATAGCGGAACGGTTTCTTTCCTAAAATACACGCGCAGCAGCTGCTCAAGCTTCACTCCGGGATATTTAACCTGCAATTTCTCTTCAAAATTCTTTAAAGAAATTTTTCTTTGTAACTCCAAAGCGTACACGCTCATATCCATAAAGTCAGCAAGAGCAACGAGCTCTTCATGTGAAAGCGGAGCGGTGTAAATGGTTCCTACTGGCTCTCCTACCCTTTCATACCGTACCCGAAAAGCCTCGAGAACTTTTGCAAAAGGGCCTCTTTCAAAATGCTCCACGGCTGCGAATACATTTTTCTTTTTCATCGTTCCATCTCCCCACACCTAGATCTACATGTTATATAGGTATGGTTTCTGTTAGAAAAATGTCCAGCATTTCGGCTGTTCCGGATGTTGAAAGAGATCCACGGCACGTCCATCACTGACAGCCGCACCGCTTCTTAACAAACTCGACAGTGATACACATCCCATCATTAAGGAAGAGAAATGGGCGATATCAATTTCAATGGTCACTTTGGCCTCTTTATCTGTCGACTGCGGTTTTCCATTAGTAAACTGCCAGACCGATTCGTGCGTTTCATCTAAAAAAGAATCCTTCACTTTCCAGCCAACCCTAACCGTATCCGTTCCGAAACAGACCTCTCCTATTTTTTCAAGAAATGCAGGAATATCCAATATGCGATACATCAATCCCCGGCCTTCTTCACTGACTTTATGGTAGATGGAAAAGATGAGCTGTTCATCAACATGGACAGGGTCATTTAGTGAATAAGCAAATTCCTGGTCAAACGTCGGGAAATAGATGGAGCGCACCTGATCTTTTTGATTATGTAGATATTGAATAAGCGTACGATAGGCTTTTGTAGAGGTGTGGAAGAAGCTTTTCACATGCAAATCGTTTTGTAAAAAGTGGCCGCCCTCTTTGAATTCAAGCGTCACGTACCCTGTCAGCTTGCCCTCTTCCCTCACCCCGAATGTGTGAAGCTCTTCTTTTTCGAGGAAAGCGAATCCGTACGGAGGAATAACCGTGGCCCCATGATTTTCTTCTGCCCATGTGTCATAACATGCTTTTACTTCTTCCTGATGTTTGGCATTCAATACTTCGACCTTCTCACCTTCATCGTAAGTTGGAAGCTGCGAGGGATGAAAATGGTAGGTCGACAACCGCGGTCCCAATCCAAATCCCATTCGCTTATAAAACGATGGCTGGAACGGGTACAAGTGGGCGATGATTTGTCCTTTATCTCCGGCTTCTGCTAGGAATTGCTGAATGATCCGCTTCGCATGCCCTTGTTTTTTGTATGGAAGATCGACCGCTACGGTCCCAATTCCACCAGCTTTCACTTGCTGCCCATATACATTCATAACGTGGTCATAGGCGATATATCCACCAACAAGCTGTTCTTTTTCATAAAGACCGATCGTGTGAATGTCATCCTTCTGAGCCATTTTTCGCCGGTGTTCCGTGTACCTTTCCTGCTCTTCTCGAGTATTTAATTTCATCCCTGGGTAACAGCGTCGCGATATGTCTGTAAAAGCTGTGAAATCTTCTACTTTTTTAAAATCCATTCCATTTCCTCCTTCATAAACAATTCTGTACATCAAGTCTAGCATTTACCAAATATTTCATCTATTCTATTATATAGAACCTGTTCTTAAGTCCAAGGACATAAGAATCACAAAACCTTTTAGGCAGGTGATGAAAATGGAAGGCTCTATCCCATGGATGAAGTTAAACCATACATACGCTCAGGCTTTACACACGATTATCCCAAAGGTTATCGAAGATCATTTGCTGGATATGAGTCATATAAAAGAATTCAGAAGTTATGTAGAACACTATCCTGACTATTCCAGCCATTTATCCCAAACACTGCACAGGTCCTGCGACGCCCTCTTCCTACCAGAAAAAGAGTATGAAAGGTATATAGAGAAAGACTATGAAGAAGGGGTCCACGTAGGGATTGCTTTTGCTGAACGCAACTATTTCACGATTGATCTGATGCTCCACCTGACTCATAGTACTCGAATGTGCAGTATACAAAGAGTCCTAAAAGCGATCAAAGATGTGGAAACGATTATCGATTCCTCGCCAATCATTGAGCGCTTTTTTGACATTACGAATAAGAGGCAGAATTCGTTTTTTAAAGGATACATAAATGAGCAAAACAAAAAGCTGAAGCATCAAAGCATAAGAGATCCACTAACATCATTGTATAACCGCAGGTATTTTTATCCGTATGTAAAAGAAGAACTGGTAAGGGCTCAGAAAGAAGACTTTCCTATCACTCTGGTCCTTGTTGACTTTAATAACTTTAAAGAGATCAATGATCGTCGAGGCCATCAAGAAGGCGATCGTGTGTTGAAAAAGTTCGCCAGATGCCTTTCTAACATCCACGAAGGTTTTGACGGCGCTTTCCGATTCGGAGGGGATGAATTTGTCCTTGTCCTGTCTGGGTGCAGTGAAGATACCGCAGAAAAATTAGCCCAGAACCTTAATGAAACGATTAAGCAGATCGAAGAAGGCGCATCCATTTCCTATGGCTTGATCCAACTTCCAGCTGACTCTTTTATTGAAGGTTTAAATTTAGATATGTATCTCAATCTGGCTGACAAGCGAATGTATGAAAATAAACAGTACACCAAAAAAATAAAGACTCCTGAATAAACAGGAGTCTTTTTATCATACAGCAGGAGGTCCGAATTTCCCTTTGCGGAAGTCATCATATGCCTGTTTGATTTCTTCCATTGAATTCATGACGAATGGTCCGTGCGGGACAATTTCTTCCCCAATCGGTGCACCAGAATAGACAAGCACCTTCGTTCGGCGCTTCTTAGAGACGAGCTTTAACTCACTGGTTCCTTCCCCTTTTTCATTAAAAGAAAGTGTACCGACCCCATGCTTTTTCAAATTCACTTCATTTTCCCCTGCCACAACATCTCCTGCAAGAACGTATAGGAATGCATTGTGGTTTTCAGGTAGATCAAGGGTAAAGGTTGCTCCTTCAGATAGGGTGATCTCACTGAGCGTAATGGGAACGATGGAGTTCAGTGGTCCTTCCACGCCGGCAACATTCCCAGAAAACACTTTCACCTCTCCCCCGTCAAAAGGAACGACAGGAGCTTTTTCTCCATATACATTTTGGTAAATGGTTTCGGTGTTCTTCTTGTCTTTCGGAAGGTTCAACCATAGCTGGAGGGTATGTGCAACGTCATCTTCCACACCGTCTTCTGCATGTCTTGCCGCCCAGCCTGCATTCATGTACTGAACGTCACCAGGCTCAAGAATATCGCGGCCTCCTGCATTATCAATGTGTTCCAAACGTCCATCGACGACATACGTGACGGTCTGGAATCCACGGTGCGGGTGATCCGGAAATGTTCCTTTTTTGAACCAGTCCTCGGCCATCAGGATGAATGGATCGAAATCGCGCCACCTGTCTGCGGGCAAGACCCATCCTTTTTGAATTGCAGGAAATCCCATCTCTTGATATTGGACGTACCAATGATCATTTACTTCTCTTTGAAAGTTTGCCATGTCAACCATCCTTTCAATTAGTTGCTATATCTACTATCTGATTAAAAAAAGGGCTCCTCACCCTTCAATATTGTTTTGCATTTTCCTAAGGAGCCGGTCCAATTCTTGCAGTTCTTCTTTTGAAATCCCTTCCGTCACAGCGTCATTGAAGGCTTCTGCGACAGGTACGACTTGTTCTTTCAACTCCCGTCCTTCTTCCGTCAAATAAAGTTCCAAAGAACGTCTGTCTTCTGTACAAAAGTTCCGCTTGATGAACCCTTTTTTCTCAAGGTTCGAAGCCATCCGGGCAATGTTCGTCTTATCTTTTTTCAAATGATGAGCAAGCTGATTTTGCGTCATGCCGTCCTTTTCCCAAAGCAGCATCATAATCAAGTTCTGCTCGGGGGCAAGGTTGTAAGGCTGCAGCTGTGATTTCACATAGCTCGTCAGCTTTAAATCCGTCTGGTGAAGCTTGATGCTAATATAATCTTGAAAACTTAAGTTCATATGCAATCTCCCTAAATAGTTGCTATACATACCATTATAATCAGACCAAAGTCCTCTGTCAAAAGCTCTGACCATAGATTACCAGAACATTACGCCTGGAGTTATGCTAAACTTTTAGAGAATAAACGAAAGGAAGTCACCGTTATGGAAATCATCCCCTATACGTCTGCAGGATCACTAAAGCTCAACATGAGGAAAGAAGAAGTTAGAGAAGTTATGAATGAACCACCTATCGAGTTCGTTCGTGATGAAGATGAATTAACTTCCGACCACTTCGTGAAGTCTGGGGTATTCTCCTATTACAAAGAAGATGAAGAAACAAACAACGCATATGAATTTACAGCTCCCGCCGAGGTCACCTGCAAAGGGATCTCATTCCTAAATATGAGGGAGAGGAAAGCGAAGAAACTCTTTAAGAAGCTTGATCCGGATTTTGTCGACTTTGAGGAAACCTTTATTTCCCTTGAGCACGGGATAAGTTTGTTCTTCATGAATCATAAGGTCGAAACCGTCCTCGTCTTTGAACGAAACTATTATGATGATCTGTTTGAAGAACTAAAAAAGTTGGATGAGATATAATGGGCCAGGGCTGGACCCTGGCCGTTTTGTTGTTCGGTCATTGTTAAACATTCGAGTTATTTGTCATTTCGGTCGAGTTAAGGCACTTTGATTTCCCGTTAAGGCACTTTTAACTTGGGTTAAGGAGCTTTCGACTTGAGTTAGGGCACTTTTTACCTTTTCAGCTATGACGTAATTCGCTCAAGTCCCGCAGAATGTCCGGTAAGGTTGGTCAGATGGTTCAGGTAATTCTGCATAGGCTTCCTGCTCTTCAGAGTAAGCGTAAGGATCCGCCAAAACAGAAAGCAGTTGTTTCACAACACTGAAATCTCCCTCTTCCACCGCGGCTTCAAGCGCTTCTTCCACCCGGTGATTACGCGGAATAATGGAAGGATTCGATTTTTTCATTAATTCGTGGACATCCGCTTCACTGCTCTCCTGACGCTCCAAACGCGCCTGCCACTGCTTGTACCAGTTGGTAAACGCAGGCTTTCCATAGAGGACTGTTTCATTTGGCCGACCAAGAGTTAGTGCACGGAAGGTGTTGGTATAATCCGCTTCGTTCTTTTCCATAATCTCCAATAAATCTTCAATTAAAGGTTGGTCCTGAGCTTCCTCTGTCACCATTCCCAATTTTGCCCGCATCCCGTTGAGCCAATAAGTGTGATAGTACTTTTCATACTTGGCATGCGCTTCCTGGGCCATTTCCACAGCCTTCTCCTGATTTTCATGGAATAGCGGTATAAGAGTTTCTGCAAAACGAGCCAGATTCCAAGCTCCAATCGGGGGTTGGTTCATATAGGCGTAGCGGCCTTGGCGATCAATCGAACTGAAAACAGTTTTCGTATTATAGGTGTCCATAAACGCACATGGACCGTAGTCGATCGTTTCTCCACTGATGGTCATATTATCTGTATTCATCACGCCGTGAATAAACCCGATGAGCTGCCACTGTGCAATCAGGGACGCCTGCCTTTCAATCACTTTTTCGAAAAAGGTCAAGTAAGGCTGGTCTGAATCAAGAATTTCAGGGTCATGGCGCTTGATCGCATAATCGGCAAGGGCCTTCAGCTGGTCGTGGTCCTGGAGACCGGCCGCATATTGGAATGTCCCGATACGTAAATGACTGGAAGCGACTCGGGTCAGTACAGCACCAGGAAGAAGGTCTTCCCTCTGGACATACTCCCCTGTCGTCACAACAGCGAGACTCCGGTTCGTCGGGATCCCTAATCCATGCATCGCTTCACTGATGATGTGTTCCCGCAGCATTGGACCGAGCGTCGCTCGTCCGTCACCCCCGCGGGAAAAAGGCGTACGTCCAGATCCTTTCAACTGGATATCGAAGCGCTCATCCTCAGGCGTTACCTGTTCGCCAAGCAATACCGCTCTTCCGTCGCCCAGCATCGTAAATTGACCAAACTGGTGGCCGGCATAAGCTTGTGCGATCGGTTCCGCTCCTTCTGGTACTGCATTACCTCCAAAAACAGCGGGATCCGGTTCTGTATTTAAGCCCAGCTTTTCTGCGAGCGCCTCATTATAGAGAACGAGTTCAGGCTTCTCGACTTCAGAAGGGCTCGTTTTTGTATAAAAAGAATCCGGGAGCTTTGTATAACTCTGCTTCAGATTCCATCCTTTTTGTAAATTCATAAAAATCTCCTTTATCGCTTCAGTCGTTGCCTCTACCATATCATAAGTGGTCCCCCGTTTTCTTTCACTTAGGCATGGATAACTGGAAAGCCCGCCCCTCGATTCAGGGCGGGCTTTCTCACATTAGCTTTTCAATTCTAGGAAAAACACGGCAGGCATTCTCATAAAACACATCCTCCACATGCTTCGATGGGATAAAAGCACCGATAAATTCTGCGTAATCCTTGATCGGAACGAGTGGCCAATCAGAACCGAAAAGCAACTTCTCGTAATGATCACAATAGGTCAACGCATGGCGGACATGGTCGAAATGATTATCTACAAGCCTGGCATCCAGTTCTTTTTTCGTTCCAACGAGCCAGCCGGATAAATCGGCAAACATGTTCCGGTTTTTATAAACGACTTCTGCTCCTGTCAGTACCCATGGATCTCCGAGGTGTGCCATGACAAAGTTGACGTCCCTCCTCGCTACTGCGACTTCATCTAATGTCAGCGGATGAGAATACTTTAATAATCCTCGTTCTGAATACGTATCTCCTGTATGAAAAACAACAGGCACCTCGTACGCAGCAGCAAGGTCATACACAGGCTGATAGATGTCGTCATAGGCGTAAAACGGATAGTAGCCGAGATAGATTTTAATACCAACGGTCTCGGCTTCTTGAAGCTTCGTTTCTAATCGGTCCATTGCTTCCTGATTCAAGCAGAAAGGATTAACCCCCGGACACACCCCCAATCCAGGTGGCAAAGTCTCATCCAAATCAAGCCCCATGGGGGTCTGAACTTGGCGGTCCGGAAAGCCTTCCTTCCCTTCGGTCACGCCCATCGCAATGGCAAAAACAATATCACCATCTTTCATCTCTTTGCGAAGTCCTTCTTTTGTATAATCGACACGGGATAAGTCCTTTCCCGTGTCTTTAAAACTTTGGATGCTGGAAAAATGGATATGGGCATCAACGATTTTCATTTCATATCCCCTTGAAAGAAATCCGGTGGAACGGGTGCTGCTTCCATGGTTCCTCATGTTCACCTATAACAAAAAATGTTGGCCGAACAGCAGCTGCCTTTTGTGATGAAGCGGACCATTCGTGAACAGATTCCACGAGGAAAACGTCCTGGTTCATATACATTTCCGCCTGCTTCCGCGTTTGGGAGTGGACCATCATCAGGTGATCCTTTTTCCCATCCGAACCGATGACAACAGATGGGCCGGATTCGAGCTCATACTCCTCCACTCCAGCGTAATACGTATGGAAAACCCCTTCCGTCGGGATTCGAGCATAGCATAAGGATAAGTTTTCATCCGGTTTCAAAAAGGCTTCCAGCGCTATTTTCTCAGCAGCAAAAGTACGAGGAGCTCCCTGCTCGATTTCTGCATAAACGGCTACGACCGGCACTTCAGGCAATGTCAGGGCATATTGTTTCAAGGTTACACCTTTCACCTTTTCATGTTCATGGAAGGTTGTAGCCAGACAAATTCCCGTCCAATGATTGCCGTCCTGATCTTCTTTCGATACGGATCCCACTTTCGTTTCTTCCTTCATCATCGAAAAAGGACTCACACCATCCATGACATAGCGCAGTCCTCCGCCCCATGGGTTCCACCAGCTTCTCGGACCTGCTTCTGGATACTGGTGATGAAGGAACTCGCGCCCTTGATGACAAAGGGAGTAGATCCCAGGAAAATAAGAAGGCGAGGCTGTAAACGTCAATACACCGTTATCGACCGTCCAGCGATCTTCTTCTTGGCTGACATTCACCTTTTGATCTCCCTGGACGAGCTGACAAGTAATGAAATCAGCGTTTCTCCCTTCAGAACGGAAGGTGCCAGTTAAAGTAGTTAGACCAGGACGCTCGTGGACAATCGGCACATCAATGGCGGTCACACCATCCTCACGCTTCACTTCTTTCCTATACAAATTTGCGTCATTTTCAACCGTCAACGTTCCATACACATGCGGAGTCAGTAAAGACCGGAACGAATGCGTCACTTCATCCCCTGTTTTTGAGACAAACCCTTCTTTCGGTACCACCTCAAACACTGGCTTCTCCGGAAGCGGATTCACCTCTCCTAAAACCATTTCGCGCCAGTCGGACCAATGAGTGGTAACATTCACACCAATCTGGATCGGTCCGCGACAGATCTTTTGCCCTGATGGAAGCTGGTCGAGGGGGTAATCAAAAGCGAAGCGCCAGTCATCTTTCCTCCCCGTTGCTTCTTTCGGCCACGCGATCCCGAACGTATCGCCAGCACGGTTTGTCGTATAAAGCCATCGTTCTGAAAGATCTTTATCACGCAAGTATTCCGTGTAAGGGATCAACGCTTCCGCACCAATCACCACGCCGTCTTTTTCAGGAAGAGTGAGAGCTTTATATTTCGGAAAAACAGGCTGCAGCAAATGAAGATTTTTGTAATCATTATCCCCGTTATTGATTAGCTCGTGATGGAGCTCGACAAGCCCGTCGCCATAGATTTTGTAATAACTGTTCAACACAATCCCCGGGAAGGCCTCAGACTCAAGGGAGGTTTTCACTACAAAGGCTTCCGCCAGCTCAATATACTCGACCGACGTCGCCATCTTTTTCGAAAATTCCTCACTGAACGGATGGCCAAGCTTTGGAGTCATAAGAAGAAGAGGGTCTTCTTTCGACCTGACCGATCCTATAGAAACCATATGATTTCTTTTCTCGATACGCACATAATAAGGACCATTGTAGCCATACCATTCCGTATCGGTATCTCCACCAAATTTCCCACCGAATCCCGGAAAAGCAAGCGCGATCTTTGTACGGAAGGAAAAAGCACGGCCCTCCTCTGTACGTCCCTCAACTTCCACTTCCTCATTCAAAAATCCATTCTTCAACAATTCAACAGAAACCGGAATGGTGGCGCGCCCTTTGCCTTCCACCTCGACCTCCACCGATGATTCCGACCACTCGATTACTTTTTGGCGAGGCCACTTGATCGTCCATATCGTCTTTTCTTCCATACGGCTTTCCACATCCAAATAAAGCGTTCCCTTTTGCCGCGGGCGCCAATATTTTTGAACCGTACGGACATCCACCTTCCCTGCCTGGAGAGGGAAAACCCCAGTTCTCAATGGAAGACGTTTGCCATTGATCGTGATATCCGCTCCGATGACAGGGTGGGTTTTCCACGGGCTTGGCTCTTGGTCCGGTACTTGAACTTGGACGCTGGATGAAGTACTCCATTCGGACTCTACCATTGTCTCTTCATTCAAATCTTCGTTTACAAGTGGTGAGGAATTTCCAGACAATGATACTTCGAGACCCTCGCTCGTAAAATTCTCTACCTGATAGGTTACAGGGTAATCTTTGTTTTCCAAAAGTTTAAAATCAGGCACTTCCATCTCTACCTGCCAGTCATTCGTCTCAATGAGAGAGATGCCACGCCCAGTACGTTCAAACTGAACCCGCACAAACTCCTCTCCTGCTTCCCAGCGGTATTCATAAAAAGTGAAACCTTTTTCTTTCCTTCCATCAGGCTTAATTTCAATCGGCCTCACACTTGTCGAGTACCAATCATGCTTATCAAAAAAAGGTCTCAACGCTTCAATCTGAAGCACCTGTGGCATGAAGTTCATCAGATGAGTCGCATCATCCCGATCCTCCCAGAAAAAGCCGCACTTTTTATAAAGCGGCACCGCCTTTGTATTTCCCGGCCATGTAAAAAGATCAAGACGCGGCCAACCATATTTGACCGTTTGATCTATGGCTTGAAGCAGCAATTTTTTCCCGATCTTCAACCCCTGATATCCTGGATGCACATTCAAAAGCGGAATATAAAGAGCTCCTTTATCTTCCTTATACTCCGAAAGTCCACAATAACCGACAACTTCCTCGTCAACTACAGCAAGGAATAAATGAAGATTCGTAGATTCCGCTTCCTTTTCCACGACGTCCTCTGCCGTCGTGACAACCGCATCACCACCCCAGTTATCACGGCTCTCATTCCACATTTTCGCTACCCCTGCTGCATACTTTTCTTCATACTCTACAATGCTTACACGCTCTAATATCTTCATAGCATTTCCTCCAACGTATGTAATGGAAAATACTTGCTCACTCACAGTTTATGAGTTTATGACTAGGAAGTAAAGAATATTCAAACAAATCAAAATCTAACAACCTAACTCTAGGTATTAACGCCCTAACTCAAGGGAATAGCGACTTAAAGATCAATCATAACGCCCGTTCTATGAAGAATAGCGACCTAACGCTGAAAATTAACGTCCTAACTAGATACATGAAAATTCCTCAAAAAAAGCCAGGCAGAATCGCCTGACTTTACTTCCGTATCCTGTTCAAGAACTGTTGCGTACGCGGTTCTTTCGTCTGTTGGAAAATTTGTTCAGGGGTCCCCTCTTCGACAACTTTTCCCTGATCCATGAAAATGACCCGGTCGGCCACTTCTTCCGCAAAGCTCATTTCATGGGTGACAACGACCATCGTCATCCCTTCTTCCGCAAGTTCTTTCATGACATCAAGAACATCGCCGACAAGCTCAGGGTCAAGTGCTGAAGTGGGTTCATCGAACAAAATGACTTCCACTCCCGTCGCGAGAGCACGGGCAATGCCGACACGCTGTTGCTGTCCTCCTGAGAGTTGATGAGGATAAGCGTCAAGCTTCTCACCAAGGCCCACTTTCGTTAAAATATCCTTCGCTCGTTCACGTGCTTTCGCTTTGGATATCTTTTGGACAGTCACAGGTCCCTCCATCACATTTTCCAGTGCGGTGAAATGCGGGAAAAGGTTATGGTTCTGAAACACCATTCCGGTTTGTTTCCTGAATTCGACGATTTGCTTTTTCTTCAGTGGTTTGGAAAAATCCATCCTTTGTTCTCCGATGGTGATTTCCCCTTCTTCGGGCGTCTCCAGGATATTCAATGAACGGAGCAGCGTCGTTTTTCCAGAACCCGAGGGACCGATGACAACAACCACTTCCCCGCGCTCGACATCCATATGAATGTTTTTCAGTACGTGCAAATCTCCAAAGGATTTATTGAGGTCTTTGACGGTAATCATGGCAGCCTCCTATTTTGCGACATATTTATCCAACCTGTTCTCTACACGATCCTGCACGAAGGAAAGACCGATACAAATGATCCAGTAGATCACCGCGGCTTCCGTATAGACGAGCAGAAAATGATAGTTCGTTGCCGCGATTTCCTGTGCTTTTCGGAACATTTCCGTGTACGTAATCGTTGATGCCAACGATGTATCTTTAATCAACCCGATGAACGAGTTCGACAATGGGGGGATTGATACTCTCGTTGCCTGGGGCAGCACGACACGGCGCAAGGCCTGGAAATTTGTCATTCCGATGGAGTGAGAGGCTTCCCACTGCCCTTTAGGTATCGACAAAATGGCCGCACGAATAATCTCAGAATTGTAAGCGCCCATATTCAACGAAAAACCGATAATGGCTGAATACAACGGGTTAATCGTTACCCCGACAGAGGGGAGCCCGAAGAAGATGATGAACAATTGTACAAGCAAAGGTGTACCGCGAATGATTGACACATAAACGCGTGCTATCCATTGGAGAACTTTCATATTGGAAAGCCTCATGAGAGCGGTAATCACAGCCAAAACCAAACCGATGGCAAAGGTGATCAGCGTCAGCGGAATGGTATAGTAGAAAGCCCCTTTCACCAAAGGGAGAAAAGAGCTCACAATAATATCGATATACTTTTCCATTTCAGGGTCTGTAAAGATATTACTTAGATACATCTTCACCAAACCACTTCTCGGAAATTTCAAGGTATGTGCCGTCGTCCTTCATTTCTTGAAGGGCTTCATTGACTGCTTTTACAAGATCTTCATTGCCTTGACGGAAAAGCAGACCACTTTGAGAAGCATCATCTTGACGGGCAGCGATCTTCACAGGTGCATCCTCTCGGTTGTTCAAATAGTCAAGCACAGACAAACGGTCGTTGACAGTCGCCTCCACACGTTTGGTGGCAAGCAGCTGCATTGATTCATTGAATCCCTCAACACTAGTAATTTCTGCTCCATTTTCACGGGCAATGTCCGCGTAATTACTTGTCATCGATTGGGCAGCATTCACACCTTCCAAATCTTCAAAGCTTCCAATGGATTCATTGTCTTTATGAGTGACGATTACTGCAGAAGATTGGATATACGGGTCAGAGAAAGAATATTCTTCCTGGCGCTCTTCCGTAATACCGACTTGGTTTGCAACCATATCGAAACGTTCCGCATTGAGACCAGCGAACATGGAATCCCATTTCGTTTCGTTGAATACAGGCTTGACCCCAAGACGCTCGGCCACTTCACGCGCAATCTCTACGTCAAAACCCGTTAATTTATCATTTTCATCGTGGAAGGTGTACGGCCGATACGTTCCTTCTGTACCGATCACCAATTCTCCACTTTCTTGAATTTGTTCAAGCAAGGTCTGCTCAGACTCGCCAGACTCATTCCCTTCATCTGAAGAAGTCTGATCATTTTCCTCACTGCTCCCACAAGCAGCGAGAACCACCGCTAAAAAACCTATAAATAAAAGCAAAAAGAACTTTTTCATATCAGGAACCTCCTTAAAACCAAGTAATTTTATATGTTTTATTGCTTTTTTGATATTAAAGGATAAAGGGAGGGTTGTCAACATCGAAATCTTGACATAAAAAAAGGTGTGAGAATTCAACTTCTAATTACCCTGACATTAAAAAACCTGACTAACAAATGTCAGGTTTCATTTCTCTAATGTTTAATGGTTTGTGGCGGCTCTTCCATCCACCCATGCTTAATCATGATTTTAGCTCCCTCATGGGCATACTCAAAAACATCCTTCATAAAAACGGTCAATTTCACAGGTAGATCATTCCGTAGACTGAAAGCTGTCCCTAGAGAGTTCCCGCCCAGTGAAAAACTACAAAACAAGCTGACACAATACATCATGAGCTTATCTGAAAAAGGAGGTATTTTGGAAGTCGTAAAATTCCCTCCTGCTGTTGAAGGCACTTGAAGGTCATTTTGTAAAAACACTTCGCTCATTTCCTTTACCAGACCCTTAGCTAACTCCCCACCTTTGTGAAAATAAGTGCTTATCTCTTGATGCGTGGCGCTTTGAGCAAACCCAAAAATCATCTGCATCCCCGTAATATTGGATTCAATTGAATGGTGGATATGGGCGATTTCGACTGTGTTCAGCGCCCGTTTTCCTTTTATAGGATTGAACATGCCTAAATAATTTGTCCCTTTCGCATGCTCCACCTGCTTTTGCACCGCTACATAAGGAGATTTTGGAAGATAACCTTTGGTCAATAAAAATTGCGTACAATCGTCATAGCATTTTTGAGTAATCTGGGTCAGCTCCTGATACAACAACGTGACATCTGGACGATAAGACATCGTTAAATTCAGTGTGTGCATCCCCATAGTGATTTCTTCCACCAAACGCAAGAACATGATGTCAAAACCATTATCGAAAAGCTTCGGGACACCTTTATTCACATCTTCTTTTGTAAAACCGATGGGAATAGGCAAATCTTCCGCCCGATACATGGATTCGATTTTCCCTACATATGGCTGCATGGTTGATCTTAAATTCGTCATAATTTGTTTCGCTTCAGGATCGTCCGCTTGTTCTATAAAATATTCAAGCATCGTAAGAATCATCGTCTTCTGCTGATAAGTCATCCATAAAACTCCGATTTCGGATGAAGATAAACGAGGGCTTTCCGGCATTTTGAACTCCTCCAATTTGGATTGCATTCAGTCATTCACTGCAATATCCGTGCTTTTTCCTTAGTCTTTTCAAACTGTTCTGATTCATTCATTCATAAAGGTAAAAAGTAAGACATAGGGAGAGGATTCTTGGAGAAATTAAGAAGGAACCATAAGGAGGATGATGATTATGAGTAAAAATAGTGAAAGCAGGAAGAAAAACAACCCTAAAGGCAGGGACCGCGGATCTGCTAATCAGAAGCTGCAGGCAGCTCTCGAGGGACGTAACAAAGAAGACGATCATTTATCCGCAGCGTATATGAACAACAATACGGCAGCTGTTGATGTGAACGAAGAACAATAAGAACAGAAGCTGAGGACGCTGGAGCTGCATGTCGCTCCACAGGGCAATATGTCCACAGTTACAGCTCGAAATGCTATCACTTCGTAGACCCAAGGAAAAGGCCTGCCCATCAACGGGCAGGCCTTTATTTATCATCACTTTTGATTTTGTTTACGGGCAAGCCTTTCTTTCACCTGATTGTAGGAAAGACCTGATTGTTCATTTCTCCGTTTCACTTCACTCACATTCGTTCCAGAGCTTGCAAACACATCTTTTCCAGGATTGTTCGATATGTTCATTCGAATCACCTCCTGGTCTTACTTTTCGCTCTTTTGGTTTGCTTTATCCTTCGAGCTTAGCAGAAAAATATCCGAGAGCTGCTCCAAGAATAGCCCCGCCAAGCACTTCAATCGGTTGATGACCGAGAAGCTCCTTCAATTCTTTATCACGCTCAACAAATTCAGAACTCGGAAAATCACCAGAAATCGCAGCAAAGTTATCTTCGAGATCATTGACCAATTGCGCGATTTCACCTGTATGACGCCTGATTCCTTGAGCATCATACATAACGATCACACCGAAGGTCGCTGCGAGGGCTGTTTCCGTATGACGTGATCCCTTGTTGGCAGCGATATAAGTCGCAAGCGCCGAAACTCCAGCCGAGTGGGAGCTCGGCATTCCACCTGTTGTCGCTACCTGCTTCACATCCCATTCTCCAGACACCTTTTTATGAGTAATAATTTTTAAGGCTTGTGCAATTCCAATTGCCGATAGGGCTGTAATGACCCCTCGATTCATCTTATCCATTTTTGACCCTCCAGTTCATCAACATCTATATATGTTCATACCCTGTGTGTTTGGTTTTATTCAGAAGAATGTAAGAATCATACGTACTCTCCTCATAGAATAAGGTGCTATAATAGATATAAATGACTACTTGGGAGGGTGGGCCTTTGAGAACGGTACAAAGCTCTGAAGAAGTGTCGCAAACCCTGGACCTTGTCATCCTTCAAATGGAAGAACGTTTGAAAACATTGGAAGAACACAATGATTTCAACAGCGTCTTTCAACGGGTTTATCTTTTAATGACGAAAGAAATGCAAAAAAGGCTGGCTGCTGATTTCTTTACCGATCCTATTTGGATGGAACGCTTGCTGATCCACTTTGCTGACCGTTATTTCCAAGCCTTGGACAATCTCCAATCAGAAAAAGAAGATTCGAGATGCTGGACACTTGCCTTTCGTATGGCCGAACAAAAACAAACGTTTGTTTTGCAGGATGCTCTTCTCGGCATCAATGCCCACATCAACTACGACCTTCCCTTAGCCCTTCACCACATCATTTCAAAAGAAAAAATATGGCCGGACTCCCGTCTTATGCTGCACCGCCGGAAAGATCACGAACGAATCAATGACGTTCTCGCCGAGCTTGTAGACATCGTCCAGGATGAACTTTCCGCTCATTATGCCCGCTTCATTAAATGGATGGACCGACTGCTGCGACGGCACGACGAAAAACTTTCCTCGTTTTTCCTTAGCCATTGCAGGACGAATGTATGGTACAACACCGAACTTCTCCTGAACACGACAAGCCTTGAACAATTTAAGGAAGAGCAACAGCGCATCGACCAGGAAGCGTATCGAATCGGACTTGAAATCGCAACCTTCCACTCCCGCCGCTTTTCTTTTACGAAGCATTTTGTTCCCTTATCAAGAAAATACAAATGGTTTTAATAAAAAAAGCTGACAGGCTCCCTTTCCGCCTGTCAGACTTATTCATGATTAAAAGGTATTATAAATTTCATCACATTCGCCCGCCACAGGCTCATAAAAACAGTGAGATTTGTATCTTCCAACCTGACTCTGGTCATACCACGTCGGTGGGCAGTCTCCGTCTGGTCTGAAGTACCATAAACTGTACTTCGCCGGCCAGGTCCTATATCCCTTCACGTTTCTCCGTGCCAAACGTTTTTCACTTTCCCGCGCTCTTTGGTAGTACATGCCATGCTGCAAGGCTTCAAATGCTTTCGGTTGATTGATCACCTCTGGCAATGTACTCACCCCTTTGAAATCTGAACAATTCGCTCTTGCGCGATTCACGGTCACAGCCCCTACATGTAACATCCCCTGCTTCCCTTCACCGACAGCCTCCGCTCGCAGCAATCGTGCCAACATGTCAATATGTTTACTTGGAGCTTTAATAACAGCCATGTGGCCGCCCCCCCTTTTTTGCTCGCTCTTTTATATCTATTCATAAAAAGGGTGAGCATGAAAAAAGACGGGATTATGACAACCTTTGTCTCCTCCGTTGATGCCAAAGAGTCACTTCAAGGGAAGTAAGACAAATGAGAAGCCAGGCTATCCCAAACAAATAGCCTGCAACGACGTCTGTAAAGAAATGCACCCCTAAATAAACACGACTGATACCGATAAGCATTGCGATGAGGGACAAAACAATATTGATCCCCCATTTCCACTTTGGTTCAAGTTTACTGATTGCGAAAAGGTAGATGATGAAACCATAAAAAACGAGTGCGCCGGACGCGTGACCGCTCGGAAAACTGGATGTCGCACCGTGATAATTGCCCTTGAACTCAGGTCTGGCACGACTGGAGAATGACTTTAATCCTGCCGTAAGACCACTGACGCCACCCATAGCCAAAATGAAATAAACACCGACCCAGCGACTGAATGGCGAAAAAAACAACAAATAGACAGCCAGTATGAGTGAAACAATGACCATAAAGATTACGGACCCTGCCTTAGAGATAGCTTTTGCCAGCGGCTCTGCTCCTCCAAAGGAAGTTGCCCGCACTAGATTGAAAGCTTGCTGGTCAATGGCGAACTTTTCCTTCTGTAAAATGCTGTGGGTCAAATCAATAAAATAATAAATGCTGATTCCAAGTGAAAGGAATCCAACCAGAATAAGTAATACAGATGTGACGGATAAATCCGAAATTTTCGTTCCAGAAAATAGCATACCTACTTCACCTTCTTTTTCTTTCGTGATAAACCATTCCCCTACCTGGTGTAAATAAACGGCTCACCACTGAATAACTCTAGTTTCCCCATACTTAGAATTAGAAGGAATAATATAAGGTGGAGGATTTCAGCTATGCAATATGTCACTCCTGTCTTGAGTCGCCGGTGGTGTGATTAAAGAAGAAAAGTGTAAGTCCGCCTTTGAGAGGGCATGAGTCGCGCGTTGGAATGCTGGGTCGCGCGTTGGAGGGCTGAGTCGCGCGCTGGAATGCTGGGTCGCGCGCTGGAATGCTGGGTCGCGCGCTGGAATGCTGGGTCGCGCGTTGGAGGGCTGAGTCGCGCGCTGGAATGCTGAGTCGCGCGCTGGAATGCTGGGTCGCGCGTTGGAATGCTGTATCGCGCGTTGGAGAGCTGAGTCGCGCGCTGGAATGCTGGGTCGCGCGTTGGAGGGCTGAGTCGCGCGTTGGAATGCTGAATCACACGCGGGAAGTCAGAATTGCGCTCGTAGGAAGCAGGATATAAAAAAGGAACTCCCTAAAAAGGAAGTTCCCTTACATTATTCTCCATCGTAGTTACTCTCAGGTAACGTATCCCAAAAAGAAGGATCAGCAGATTCAAGCGAACCATCTGCCAGAGCCTCCAGTGTAGCTGTCATAGCAGTCACCGCTTGCTGGATCAAATATCCATTACTCTTCTGGCCAAGGACATAATCTTCACGATAATGGTCGGCCATTCCTCTCATTTCAAATAATAGGGTGGAGATGCCATATTCAGCAGCCAGTCCATTACGGCTGATCGTCTGTGCCGTTCCACCAGGATATTTGGAAAGAAGGCCATAACCTTTGGATTCAACGGCGTTGTAGACGACAGCACCCAATTTCTTCGACTGTTCACGGACCTCTGGATCTACTTCTGAATTTGTCGGATATAAAATAGAACCAGAAACAAGCTCACCTGTATCCCCAAGCGTCACCTGTGTCCCCTGGTGATGCAAGTCGATCATATAATCAGGACTGTATTTCTGCAGCACCTCTTCATGCAAAGCCTTCGTTTCAGGCTGCTTGCGATCGACATGGTCACGGTTCAAATCTACCTCGTTCGCATTATAACGTGTGTGCGTTCCTGATACGTAATCATCCAAAGAGAAGTTCACATCCCCTTCCGCTCCATCTACATTCAACCTTGGAGCAATGAGAACATTCACGTTTTCAAGGATATTTTTCACGCTCTTCCCGTTAGATGTCAAATATTTGATGACTTGCAACGCACCTTCTGTCGTCAGCGTTTCATTCCCATGCTGCTGGGTAAGAAAAAGGACGGTCGGCTTGTCTTCATCCATGGCGCCGAACTTCGCTAAATATAAATCTCTTCCTTTTACGGACTGCCCATACACTTCAAGTTCAAGTGCTTCTGAACGCTGATCAAGCTTATGTAAGAAATCAGCCATCTCTTCATAAGAATGCAGGCGTTCATTTTTGATCGTTTCATTTCCATTGTAGTTCGGTCCATTCGCTCCGTTGTCTCCAGCCAGAACGGTTCCACTTCCCGGAATCAATCCACCTGTTGTTAAAAGTGTACCTGTTACAGCTACCGTCAATAATTTCTTTTTCATCAAATGCCTCCCAATTTATAGGTTATTTACCAAATACTTCATTCTTTCAGCAAAAACCTGCTTGAGCAGACAAAATGAACAAAAGTGACTAACCGTTTTTATCTGGATCTCCAATATGTATACATTCCGAACTAGGACCTCCCACCTCCTTTGCAAGTAAAAAAAAGAATCAGCTCCCTGAGGGAAGACTGACTCTTCACTGCCTATTCTTCATAAGGAATGTCATTTTCTTCGCACCATTCCCTGGCGATCTCCGCATACCAATCTGACTTATACTTGTACCAATCCTCCAACAAGCCGTGATATTCTATATGCTCCCGGAAGCGGCGGAAGGCCCCGCTTCCACGGATGGCATTCAGAACCTGTGTCCTGACTTGTTCATCTTTAATAGAATAAGAGAAACTCTCTATGATTTCGTAGTCATGAATATCCCACTTAGAAGGCAGTTCCACAAACCTCTCTTCATTATGGACCACCATTTCCGCACTTTTCCAGTCCTCGTCCAGCCAATCTCCACGTGTCTCGTAAGGCTCGCCCATCTCCACTTCATCATACATTCCTGGGGGGAAACGAACGACTTCATACGTTTCCCGATCAAAAAATGCCAAATATTCTTCCATGCTCATCTCTAATTCATCAGCAACCTTCCTCAACTTTACGCCCACATGTACTCCTCCTTTTTCATCCATTAGGCTAATTTGGTGAACCCCAGCATTATTTGTATTTTTCACCACTGCCACACCCTTTTTCTTGTGTTTATTCTAACATGTAAGGAACTTCATGCTCAGAGAGTAATCAGTAGATGATCATCAGTGGGCAGCTTCCAATGTTTTCTCATACTTTTTTCACAACATTCCGTTCGCTATATGTTATCCTTGTATCCACTACGAATGATAGCTAGAGCTGGACATTGTTATAGATTTGGAAATCTTTCATTCTATTATGAACAACACAGCTGTTATATAGACACATGAATGAAACATCGGAGGAGCTAACATGAACATATTGCTTACAGGAGCTACAGGCTTTTTAGGAAAACAACTAGCCTTGAAATTGCTGAAAGAGGGCCATAACGTCTATGCCCTGGTAAGAAGTCTGCGTAAAGCGGAAAACCTTAAGGGGGACATTCCTGCAGACGCCAAGGAAAAGCTCCACATCATCGAAGGCGATTTATCTCTTAAAGATGCGGGAGTCAGTGAAGAGCAACTCCTTCATTTGCGAGATCAGATTGACACGGTTTACCATAGCGCTGCCTTCCTTTCTTTTGATGAAAATGAACGTGAGAAAACCTTCAAAATCAATGTGGACGGTACAGAGAATGTGCTTCATCTTGCGCAGGACATTCATGCTGCAAACTTTTATTATGTAAGCACAGCCTATACGCTTGGAATGAAACGTCATGCCTCGGAGCAGTTACACGAAAAGGAGCAGACGTTTGTGAATGCTTATGAAGAAAGCAAATGTCACGCCGAACACCTTGTTCTAGGCTACGATCATACGTTAAATATCAAAATTTTCCGTCCCTCCATTATTATCGGAGATTCGAAAACCGGAGAAGCGGACACGAGTTTCGCATTGTATGGAGTCATTCGCGGCCTTGAAATTCTTAAGAAACGAACAGAACGGAAAAAGGAGCTGCAGCACCAAACGTTTAAGTTCTTATGTACAGGTGAGACCAGTCAAAACTTCGTCCCTGTCGACTATGTGGTGGATGTACTCACTGCCGCTCTTAATATGGATCATCCCAAAGCCATCTATCACATTACGAATCCTCATCCGCCGACCAATCGTTTGTTATTTGAAATGATCAAGGAAAAGCTTGATTTTCACAATATCGAGATGGTCCCGTCCGATTACGATGGTGAATTAACGAAGGAAGAGCAGGTATTCAATGCTCCGATGAGCGTATTCCGTCCTTATTGGAATAAAAACATTCGTTTTGACGACAGTAACACACAGGAGCTTCTGAATAAGAACGGAATGTCTCGTCTGGTTATGGACAAAGCGATGATCGAACGCATTCTTTACGGAAACAATACAACAGCCAAAGCATAAAATGATAAAAACGCAGAGGAGAGCTGTTATCCTCTGCGTTTTATATTGGTAAAGGCTTTTTGAGAGACTATCCCAAATGATGAATTCACTGAAAATGCCTATGCTTTGACGTTCAGAAAATGGTTGGATACACTCTCTGCAAACTGCGAACACGCATTCAGGTCTTCTTCTGTATCTGGATTCATTTCAATTTTCAATCCTTCTGCAATAAGATCCGCACCCGCTTCTTTCAAATGATCTTCCAACAGATGGACAGCTTCACAGAAACGAGGGTACACGGGATCACCGGATCCGAACACGGCTGCTGATATTCCTGTTAAATCAACATCAGCCAGCTCATCATAAAAATCCTCTACTTCATAGGGTAAATCCCCATCGTTCCATGTATAGGAGCCAATAAGTAAACCATCATACTTTAATAGCGAAGAGACTTCTATGTCTTCTAACTCGCGCATTTCCACCTCATGGTCAGAGTCTAAATGAGACTTTAAAAGGTCAGCTATATCCTCTGTATTTCCAGACATACTGGCAAAGCCAATCAGGATCTTCGTCATGACTTACTCCCTTCTGATACAGCTTCATGCGTATATAAATTCTTCATCTGTTTATATGCTTTCGTATACATTTGGAATAAACCCTCATCTCGAACATGTAGAGCCTGATCAATTTTGTACGCTTGGTAATTCAGTTGCAACTCTACATCCATCCAAGTCATCAACACCCGTTTTTGATAAAGTTCATCTATAAAACGTGCAGACATGTTGAAAGGCTCTTCACTTTCTGTCTGGACGCTGACGTTCCACCCGTGGCTTTCTATATAAAAAGGATCGTTCAACACATATAAGCGCTGGCCTTTTTCAAAGCGAATCGTTTTGTGACAGCCACAACCTGCATTAAACCTTTCATATCGGAAAGGTTTAATGACATATAAACAATGTCCCATGCCTGGCTTCACTCCCTTTGTAAGTATATAAACATATTAATTGATAACGATTATCATTGTCAATTGTTATTTGATATTCTTTGAGCAGCTGTTTTATGTATATGGTGTGGAGCAGAACCGTTCGCTCTTTTGTCGATTACTCCAGTCACATGCGAGACAAGGAGGAATCAAACAAAGGAATGTCGAAACTTGTTAAATGACAAAAAAAGGAATGGAGTTTTGTACATGTTAAATTTCCCGCACCCCGATGTTGAACAATTTTTTCAAACATATGGAATAGAGACATTTGCCGTAAGTGCGGATGAATCTCAGCTTGTCTTCAGTACAAATTTGAATGGCAAATACAATCTATGGGCGATGGATCTTCCGAATACTTTCCCCTATCCACTAACGTTCCACAATCAAAGCTGTGAGCACGTCACCTACGATCCTAAAGGGAAATTCATGATTGCTGTTGTGGATGAAGATGGGGATGAAAATGGACAAATTTATGCCATACCGCCTGAAGGAGGCCCTCTCCAACCTGTACGTAAAAAAGATGGTGCCCGCCACATCCACCCCTTTTTATCAAAAGACGGAAAGCAGCTGTACTATACATCAACAAAAGATGACGAAACGTACATGAAAGGCTATCGCTTTAACTTGGAAACTGAAGAGGAAGAAGTCATCGTCCATGGTGAAGGTGGGATGACGGTTCTGGTCGACAAGAGCCCGGAGGAAAAAAGCTTCCTCTATATGAAAGCTTTTTCGAATACATACCAGTTGTATTATGTAAAAACAGGAGAGGAAGACCTTCTTCTTACCCCTTCACCTGAGCCTCAGCACACGGTATCCGAAGCGGTTTTCGTTTCCGAACAGGAAATCTACTTGCTCACCAATTATGAAAGTGACTTTTCTTACCTCGCCCGCTTCAACATTGAAACGAAGTCTTTTGAAAAAGTCGTGCACGCAGAGGCGGAAGATTTAAAGCACATGAAGTATGATCAAACGACGGAGTCCCTGTATATCATCAGTGAAAAAGGTGTACGTGATCAGCTCTACCGTTATAAGCTGCGCGAGAAGCAACTCGAAAATCTGGAGTCCCCCGTAAGTGTCATCGATCAATTAGTCATTGCTGATTCTGGAACGGTGTACCTTCGCGGTGACTCTGCGACGGTACCTGCTAACCTATATAAACAAACTGAAAAAGACTGGGAACCGTTAACGAAATACGGCGTCCCAGGCGTGAATAAGGAGTATTTGATATCACCTGATTATGTTACCTATGAATCTTTTGACGGCTTAGAAATAGAAGCTTTACTGTACCGTCCAAAACCAGAAAGAGATAACGGCCATATGATTTTTTGGCCTCACGGAGGCCCACAAGCTGCGGAACGCGCTTCCTTCCGCTCTCTCTTCTTGTTTCTCGTCCATGAAGGATACAGTCTTTTCGCTCCGAACTTCCGGGGCTCGACAGGATATGGACAGGCATTTGAAAAAATGATTGAGGGCGACTGGGGACATGCTCCCAGGCTCGATAACGTCGCTGGTCTCGACTGGTTGATCGATGAAGGGTACGCAACGAAAGATAGCATACTGTTGATGGGCGGCAGCTACGGAGGCTATATGTCTCTCCTGCTTCATGGCAGACATCCGGACTATTTCAAAGCGGTCGTCGATATCTTCGGCCCCTGCAACTTGTTCAGTTTCATCGACTCCGTACCTGAACACTGGAAGCCAGCCATGGCCCAGTTGGTCGGTGACCCTGAAAAAGATAAAGAAAAGCTCGACGAAGACTCTCCGATCAACTACCTTGATACGATGACTAAGCCGATGCTCGTCATTCAGGGAGCAAAAGACCCTCGCGTAGTCAAAGCGGAATCCGATCAAGTCGTTGAAGCTTTGAAAGAGAAAGGAAGAGACGTGGAATACATTGTCCTGGAGGATGAAGGGCATGGTTTTTCCAAGAAAGAAAACGAAATTCTCGTGTACAGGAAAGTACTAGAATTCTTTAACCGCCAAATTCAATAGAAACAAAAAGAAGGGCTCATTTCAGCCCTTCTTTTTGTTTCTATCTTTTCATTTTCCACTTTTCTGCCAACACGCGAATGTGTTGGGGAGTCGTCCGGCAGCACCCGCCGATGAGCGAAGCACCTCTTTCAACCCATTGTTCGGATGCATCATCAAAATAGACTGAAGAACCTTCCCCATACCACGTGTTGGAGTCTGGGTCATACGTTTCGCCGGAGTTCGGATACATAAGCAATGGCTTGTCTGTATGTTTTTTCAGGACCGCCACCGCCTCTGCCGCTATTTCCATTGGTGCACAGTTCACCCCGACTGAAGCGACTTGGCTGCTATCATTCAGCTCTTCAGCACACGTTCGAAGAGGCGTACCGTCGCTGATTTCTTTTCCATTTTTTAATGTAAACGACATCCAGGCATACGTCTCCGGAAATTCGAATAATAATGTAGCCAATACTCTCGCCTCTTGAAAAGAAGGGATCGTTTCCATTGCTAGGAGATCTGCTCCCGCCTCCACCAACGCCTTCATTCTGGGACGATGAAAATCGACCAACTGTTGATCAGTCACCCCGTAATTCCCTGTGTATTCTGATCCGTCTGCAAGATAAGCTCCATAAGGACCGATCGAAGCGGCCACTAACGGTTTAACATTGTTACCATAAGAACCTTCTTCCCAGTATTCATCTCTGGCGCTCCTGGCAAGCTCAACCGTTTTCTTGATCAACGATAACGATTGCTCTTCGGAAAAGCCCCGTTCCGCAAAGCCGGAAATCGTCGCCTGGTAACTGGCGGTAATGGCACAATCCGCTCCCGCTTTGAAATATTCTTTATGTACTTCCTTGATGTCCTCCGGATTTTCCAACAGCACTTTCGCTGACCATAACGGATCGTCCAAGTCACAGCCATAAGCTTCAAGTTCTGTCGCTAAAGCGCCATCCAGAACCATGACAGAATTTTGTTGAAGAAATTTCTCAATGGGATTCATGTTCAACTTTTGCATCTTTCATTCCCCTTTCTAAAGACCTACCTTGCATATCTTTCCATAATCTCATAGAATGGTTCCCATTCATCAGGAAAACCATTGTCTCCTGACTTTACGATACTCCTTCCATCCCTGAGCAATTCTAAACTCCATTGCGTTCCATCCATAATTGGAAATTCACTAGAATAACGAGATTTCCAGTTCAGAAGATTCACCGATTGGATTTCAGCGATGATACGATCGACCGAGGTTTTCCTCAATTGCTTAACATAAACCTTTTCTCCTCCCTCATTCCGGTGCCCCCATTTCATATCTCTTGTTTCTAAGTTGATTTCAACGAAAAACTCCCCTTCAAAGAATCCCCCTATGGAAAAGTTGATTCCTTTTATACGGGCATAAGCTGCCTCTATGGCTTCACGTTTATTCCAACGATATCCGCAATCGTTACAAGAATATTCAGGTCCATCAATCAGAACACAGCAACCGCCCAGCACGACCTTTCCTTCTTCTACTTGTTGGTAAGCTTCATAGGTTGGTTCCCCATATAAAATGGTGGCTACCTTTTTCGAATGACATCTGGGGCATTGTTTATAAGTGATCGCCATCCGTATGTCCTCTCTTCTCTGACTTCTTATTCAAATGCTTTTTTCACATTTCGACACCTTACCGATTCACTCCTGCTAAAAAGAAGAAACTACCATCCAAGGGAAGATGGTAGCCTAATAGTCATGTATGTCATTTTGCCATTTTCTGAAGCTGTTCTTCCGCCATTTTCCCTGTCACCGGTAAATGGTATCTTTCCCCCTGATACGCTTTCACCATCAACAATATCCATAACACCAAAGAAACTGGAGCCATTAATAAGCTGACAAAAAGTCCGATAATCGGAATGAAATTGACGACAAAACCAAAAACAAAAAAGAAACCAAATAAGATTACGGACTGCATGGCATGAAAACGAATGAATTCATTTTCCTTTTCAATGAGAAGGAAAACGATGCCGCTGATAAAGCCGAGCAAATAGGCAAGCAGGCCTCCGACATTTTCCTCTAACCCTGTAGAAGATTTTTTCTCTTCCTCACTGCCTGAAGTTTTCGTTTTTGATTCTTGATCCACCTTCCACCCTCATTTCAAAATAGTTTTTCAACCTAGCACATATGCCCCCTTCCTTTTTACTAATACATATCCGTTTGATTAAAGAGTATGACCAGGATGGTATTAAAACTTCGGTTGATTTCAAAGCATAATTTAATTTTAAGAATAGGATTCACGCACCAATCTCTTTTTCCTCACACATAACAAACTAAAAAACCTCTCCTTTCTTCACAAAAGGAGAGGTCTGTCATTATTTTATCTCTTGCTGCTTCACTAAATCTGCTTGTACGATAAAACGCTCAGGTGCAGAACCGGTAAAGTCAAACGGATAACGAATGGTCAATGTCAACGTCGGAGATGATTTCGGGACCAGGACCGATGTATCTTCCGCGTCCGTCACCCAGATGCTATTGATTTGATATTCATACTCGATGTTGTTTTCCGTCAGGTAGATAAAATCCCCTTCCACTAAACCATCAAGCCCTACGAAAGTCGTCTCCCTGTGACCGGCGAGTGCGGTGTGGCCACCTTCGGAAGGAGATGTCGTAAACGACGTATCATACATTCCGATTCCTTTTTCTAACGTGTCTGGATCAGAACCGTAATACACAGGGTACTTTTTGCCAAGTTTCGGAATCGTCAACTCTCCCATCCCTTCACCGTTTTCATACGTTTCAGCAGAAACATGGTCCACGGTGTAGGAAGAGTCACCTGGATTTTTAGAAACCGAAGAGCTTTGGCGCAACTCCGTCTGTAATTCTGGGTCATAGGAAACGACGTGACTTTGCATCCACCATTGGTAACCGTTCCACAAAACCACCAAGAGTCCCAGTGTTATGAAGGTGATGCTAAGCTTTCGGATCATCAGACTTCATCTCCTTTGCGTTCAAGTGAAGGATTAGATTTTCTTCTTCTGAACAATAGAAACGCGCCAGCCCCGACTACGAACGTTCATGCAAAATACCGACCGGTAAGAGAGACTCGTTTCCGCGAGTGGTGCACATTTTTCATCACTTCGGGAAAAGATTTACCTTCTATGATCTATGTTATAGGTTTTTTATTAAGTGAACGATAAGCAGAGGTGAAAGAGGTGTAAAAGAATGTTAATGTGACGGTTAAAGAAGGAAAGTTTCCAATTAAGTTCCTGATTAAATATAAAAAAAAGATGCCTCGATCCTATGGACCTGGCACCTTCTGGGTGGGTTCTATTAACGTTCCATACTTTCTGTACTCTTACTCAACAATCCATTGTCTAAACAAACCTCTAACAACAGTTCTTTGTAACCTGCTTCTTCAAATTGGATGCCGATCTCGTCGGTATCATATTCCTTGATGACACCGGGACCGAACTTCCGATGAATGATGGGTTTTCCAATCTCCACCTCATCCAATTGGAGCAGGTTTTCATCTGATAAATCAGGAGCTTGACGCTTTGGTTTTTTCAGCGTCTTCTTCTCTCCTTCCGGCTGAAGAATCCTCCTCACGTTCATCAAAAAAATCGATTCAGTCACGCGTTCACTGCCTTTGTAGCTGTACGTCAACAACTCAAGGTTTGTCCTGGCGCGCGTCATTCCAACATAGAAAAGGCGGACGGCTTCTTCCATTGGTCCAGCTTCCTTATTTCGGTACGTTTCCATATCATCCTTCGACGGAATGACGCCATTAACGAGGTCGATCATGTACACTTTGTCATATTCAAGACCTTTAGCACTATGGAACGTTGTCAGCGTCAGAGGGCTTTTGTTTTTATTGTACTTCGACGTTTGAAGAAGCTTCTCCAACTCCTTTAAACGATCAGCAAAACCTTTCAGTGAGCCTAATCCCTCGGCAATCTTTTCAAGGGTGTTCAAAATGTTCATCAAGTGTTCGGCATTGAAGCCGAATTTATCGGACATCTTTTGGAGCGCATGATCGTAACCAAGCTTTTCCCTGATCGTGCGGATCGCTTGGGCGGGCTCCATTTCGTTGATGTCTTTAAACAGCTTTTTTGCCTTTTTAATGTTCTTCGATTGATAGTCAGGCAGGTCCCTTTCCAAAAGCCGATCGAAAACGGATGCTTGGCTATTTTTCTTTTTCAAAAAGAAAATCTGCTTTTTCGAAATGTAAGCATTGAACTTCGTATGAATCCGCTCGAGAATATCGACGCGGCGATCATTGTAGGAGAATCGCATAAAGTTCAGGATATCCTCTACGACCCAGTGTTTGAAAAACTTCGGATCGATGTCTTTCATATAAAAATCAATGCCGGATTTATCGAGCTGATCAGCGATCGGTACAGCCGATGCGTTATTGCGGTAGAGAACAGCCACTTCTTCTCCCGGCTCTCTTTTTTTCAGCTGTTCCGTGAGATACTTCAACTGCTTTTCATAGTTGCTCAAGTTTTTGACCTCGATTGGAGTGTGCGCCTCATTTTCCGTGAACATTTCTTTTGCATACCGCTTTTTATTGCGTTTGATGAACTGGTTGGATACCTTCACAATGTCCTGAGATGAGCGGTAATTCTGGGACATCGTCAGAACGGTTCCGGTCGGATACGTTTCTTCAAAGTCCAAGAGTTTGTCAACATCCGAACCGCGCCACATGAAAATCGACTGATCATCATCCGCTACGACACAAAGGTTGTTCTGTGGTTTTGCCAACAATTCAACGATTTCATGCTGAACCAGCGAGTTATCCTGACTTTCATCTGTTAAAATGTATTCAAACTGCTGCTGATACTTGGATAGGATTGCTGCATCGTCCAATAAGATTTGATGGCAATACGTGAGCATATCATCAAAATCAAGCAGCAACTTAAACGGATCCTTTTTCTTAAATGCTTCATACGATTGATAGATGTCCGCTGCTTTTTTCACCTGACAAGGGACCCGCTCGAGCTCTCTCCCTTCAATCATCCGGTTCTTCACAAAACTGATGTACCTCATCAGCTCGTCCATCTCATCGTCCGTCATCTGCACACCATTTGTATCTTCATATAACTTTTTCAAAATGAACTTCTTATGAAGAGGAACCTCTGGCCCGTCCCAGCCTTTTTTCAATTCTTCATCACTTATATTTCCTTCAATCAGCTGGAAGTCTTGACCATTCTTCCGTAATGATTCACGGACCACTTTGTAGGCGAAACTGTGGATGGTGGAAAAGTGGACCTTTTCATTCGTCAGACCGGAAAAGAAACGATCGAAACGTTCTGACATATCTCGTGCTGACGCTTTACTGAACGTGACCGCCATGATCCGATCCGGCTCTACTTTTTTCTCGAGGATCAAGTAACCAATTTTCATATTCAGTGTCGTTGTTTTCCCCGATCCCGGTGACGCAAGCAAAAGCAGCGGCCCGTCCGTGTGCACCACCGCCTGTTGCTGAACATCGTTCAAAAGAACACCCGTCTCTTGTTCCATCCGCTCAAAAAAATCCATTTCTGTCCTCCTCCTTTCCGATCAACTTACAACGAAAAAATAGATGGAAGAAGGCACACACGCTTCTTCCATCTATTTTTTTCAACTTCACTTATTATACATTGGATTTCTTATCGTTTCTAGATGAATTTCACCACTTCCTTACATGAGAAATACAATTCCGTTTCATAATAAAAAGGAGACGGAGGTGAACAATCATGGCGAAAAGAACAAAGAAACACGATGCTGAGCAAAAGAACAAAAAGGGATTTGACCCGAAAAAAGCCGATACTGAATTTTCTCAGGAATTCGGCAGCGCAGCAGCTAACGAGGCTCACAAACAAGAAGCGCAAAAAGCACGCAAATCGAAAAAAGCAAAACAAGATAACTAACACAAAAAGGGTTCCTTCATTAAGGAACCCTTCTTTTTCGCTATTCCCTTAGCTCCCTTTTGTTGAAGACTCAGTTTCGAGATGTTTCGGGGTTCGTTGCCTGGGTTGAGCGTCAGGGGTGGCTGGGAAGCTACTCGCTTTCCTGTGGGGGAGCGCCGAGCTTCCTCGGACTGCGTCCTGCGGGATCTCGCCTATCTCCTTCTCCCACGGGAGCCTCGCAGCTTCCCAACCACCCCATTCCATGCAGGAGAGAAACGAACCCCTATACCAAGATAGGACGTCTTGCACGTCCACTTAGAAACGGGCATAAAGCGCTTTATATCAAGCTTTCACGCTCGGAAGGCAATCGGGGGAGAGTTTTATATCATCTACTTCGTTTGAGCATACAAGCAGTTTTTTGAAAAGTGGTTTCGAGACACTCCCATGGTAAAGGGGCGGAGGGGAATGGCGAGACTCCTGTGGGAAAAAAGTTCATGGTGAGACCCCGCAAGGCGTTAGCCTGAGGAGGCTCACCGCGCTCCCACGGAAAGCGAGTCATTCCCCTCCGCCCCCATCCACTCAACAAAAGTCTCGAAACTAAGTCTTCAAGAAACCTGCCATATTCTTTAATAACTAATTGAGTCTTAAAGTAAGAAAAACAGACTAAAAAATAACACCAATGTCCAAAAGTAAGATAGGTTTACGGTTCGTTCGGGTGACTGCTCGAACCGTTTTCTTTTGTGCTCAAAAGAAAAAATAAATAAAAATATTAAGAATAGAAAATAGGATAGGAAAACATAGAAAAGAGAACGCACCTGTTCAATCCACCCTCCTATGGGGCCTATCGTTCCTCCCAGTAAAAACAAGACGACAGAAGTACCTCCGATGAACATGCATATGGAGGGCATATACGTCCAAATGGACTGTTGGAATTTATGTCCTTTTTTCGCCTCGAACAGAAATAGTATGTAAAAACCAGTGATGAAGAGGATGAGGACCAAAAACGTTATCAGCGGAGAATACACAGCTCCCTCTCCTCTCGTGATTTCCACTCCTATATGACCAAGAAGGGTAGACTCGAGGATCCACATAATTAAAGCCATTCCAATGAATGCGAAAATTTGATAGATGGACCATTTCATAACTTCACCTCCTTTGCCTTTACGTAAACCACCGCTCCTTTGTTTCAATTTCTGGGTTGTTTATATTTTCTCTATGTTAAAATAAGAGAACCAGAAAAGGAATGACCAATTTAGGAGTGAACGATGGATGGACAAAAAAGACATTGCCGGCATCCGCAGGCAGCTTAAAGTGGATAATGACCTATTGAAAATCAAAAATATTTTCAACGTCTATATCATGAAAGAAACAACAGAAATTTATCATCATCAGAGCCAGCCATTTGAAATGCTCGATAAAGATCAGCAAGAGCTCTATATGAACAATTTCAAAAAGCTTCTCACCGGGCAGCTCGACGAAAAACTGTTCGAACTGAAGTTTCAGCGTGAAGCCGAAGACAACAGCCAGCTGATTTTACATAAAGGTCTTCTAAGTAACCATGTGGACGACTGGAAGGAACAAATGCTTCAGATGACGGAAAAAATCATCCGCGATCATCCGTATGAAAAGGATGTCGTTATCTCCTTCATCCGTGCTGAGTATATGAAGCCGACAAGACGCCGCAGCGAAGAATCAGAGGAAAGCAGTCGCGACGCCGTTTATTCGAACCCGTTCATCCTCTGCAGTATCAATAAAACCGAAGATCCGAAAAAAGAAATTCAGTTCGACTATATTGAGAAAGAGTTCAAATATAAAATTGAAGTCGATCCTGTCATCGATTTGAAAAACCCGATGACCGGCTTCCTTTTCCCAGGAATTACGGACGGGGCTTCCGATGTAAACCACATCCTCTACTATGCCGGGAAAGCGAACGAACCGGACTATCGTTTCATTGAAGACGTGTTAAACGGGGAAGAAATCATGACGGCGAAAGAGGATAAAGCCATTTTCGAAGAAGTTATCCGTGACGTCGTCGGGGACCAATTGAGCCCTTCCACCCTCGCCAATGTGTATGGGGAAATCAACCGCACCGTCGAGGAAAACGAAGACGATACCCCGCCGAAGCTTGATTACAGAGATGTCGAACGCGTATTAAAATCGAGCGGCGAACAGGTCGATTCAGAAAAAGTGAAGCATGCTTTCGCCCAGATTACCGACAATGAAGGATATGAACTGAAAGCAAGCAGTATCGTGCCGAAATACAATTCAAAATCGATTAAAATTAATACAAAAATCGCCAACATATCGATCAGCCCCCAGGACCTGCAGTATGTCAGACAGGTCAATTACAAAGGCAAACGCTGCATTATGATTGAAGTGGAAGAAGATGCCGAGGTTGATGGATTTAAAATGCTGCCGGAGGCTTTTGGAGAATAAGCGCCAAGCGACGGCACCTAGAGACAAAAAGAAATCCCTGCTCCCCTTTCAGAATGGGGAGCAGGGATTTTCACGAGTCTTGGTTGATATTTTTCATTTTTGATTGATATCTTTGAATTATAATTGATATATTCGATTTTCAATTGATATCTCACAACTTTAATTGATATCCGTAATCTATCCACTTTCAGTTATGGCAGGGCTCGTTTCCTCATACTCGAATGAATGCCTGAATCACATGACCGACACCTGTATGCCGTTCCCCTTCAGTCCGGTCCGCTTCACCATAGTAAAAATGCAGGCATTTGTACTCACTGATCCAGTGCAGAACATCTTCAGGCGAATATAGCATGCGTTTATCTTTCGGACCTCCGGTACCATAAGCAAGCTGGTCCTCAGAATAGACTTCAAAGAGGACAACCCCTCCAGGTTTTACCGACCGTATCATCTGCTCAATAAGAAACGATTGGCTCTCTTTCGGCACATGACCGAAGACCATAACCGCTGCATCAAACTGGCCGGCTTCCATTTCTTTTTTCGTCAAATCCGCCTGAACAGTATCTATATGAACGCCCTCTTCTTCTGCCAACTGTTCAGCTTTGGTCAGCCCTTCATCCGATTGATCGAATACCGTTACCTGATGTCCCTGTTTCGCCAGGTGGACAGCATTTCTTCCTTCCCCCTCCGCGAAACAACCTACGTGTCTGGCTTCTTTCAACTGTTCAGTAATTTCAACTACGAACGTATTCGCTTGTTTCCCGTACACATACGTTTCTTTTGAAAAGCTCTCATTCCAAAACTCTTTAGACACTCCATATACCCCCTTTTGTATATTGCTTTTATCATAAGCATAGCACGTGTTCACTTTCTTATGCGAAAAAAGCAGCTTGATATCCTATAGTTTATATAAAAGAAGTTTCATTATTTCTTCCAAAGGATAATGGCAAACCATACATAGAAAAAGGAGGTTCGACCATGTCCATCACACAAGGAATCCTACTATTGTTCATCGGTTTTTTCATCTTCACACTCGATAAAAAGCAGGAAAACCTTCCTGTACCCACGGTTCTTGTCTTTATTGGATTCGGTTTATCTTTCATCCCTTACTTTTCTTCCATCGAAGTGACAGAGCATATGATTTATCATGTGTTTCTCCCCGCTCTCTTATTTGTTTCCGCCTACCGTTTTCCGGCGGATCAGTTTAAAAAGCATATGGGCTTCATCCTTTTTCTAGCCACTGCCGGACTTCTGTTGACAGTGGGTATCCTGGGAGGGCTTGTCTATATTCTGAGCGGACCTTTCCTTTCGCTCTCTATCATCGGTTCTTTACTGCTTGCTTCCATCCTAACGCCAACCGACCCTGTTTCCGTTGTGTCGATCTTAAAAAATTCTACGGGCGATGAAAAGATCGCGGATGTCGTTGAAGGGGAATCCCTTCTGAATGACGGGACAAGCATCGTGATGTTCTCAGTGCTTCTGAGCATTTATACGAGCAATGAAGATTTCTCTCTCTTCTCATTTACGAGCGAGTTTTTAGTCGTTTCCTTAGGTGGAGCTTGCTTGGGGATCGTGTTCGGCTGGTTGATGAGTAAGGGCGTTCATTACACCCACAACAAAGAATATCAGGTGATGCTAAGTATCGTTGTGGCCTATGGAATATTCAACCTGGCGGAAGCCACTGGAGTATCTGGGGTTCTCGCAACAGTATCGGCTGGTCTTATGCTTTCCTTTGAATACGGTCGAACCATAAAGGAAGAACATTTCAAAGAGTCATTGGACGGTTTTTGGGGCATCGTTGAGATTTCGCTGCTTTCTCTATTATTTCTACTGATCGGTATCAAAGCCGCTCCCTATTTGAGCACACCTGTCTGGGGATTTGCTTTTCTCGTCTTCCTGCTATCGATGGTCGTCCGGTTCCTCATCATTGCAGGCAGTACAACCCTTTTCCCCCATTGGCGGAAAGAAATTTCCTGGCGTGAATCAACTGTGATCTCATGGTCCGGCCTGAAAGGAACAATGTCCGTGTTTCTTATTTTAAGTTTTCAAGTTCAGCAGACGGGTGGTCATGAATTGTTTCTATCATTAGCTTTTGCGACGGTATTGATTTCTCTCGTCATCCAAAGCATCGGGGTCTATCCGCTTTCAAAGAAATTGCTATAGTCTCTCCTTCATTAAGGTACCTATATAAAAAAATTCTCTACAAAAATAAAATCAGATCAGCTCTTCAGCTGATCTGTTTTTTTAGGTTACGCAATCTTTCTACAAGCATCGGCACACTCTTGGCAAGCTTTCGCGCATGCTTGGCAATGGTCATGATCATGCTTCGCGCATTCTTTACCGCAATCATCACAAATTTTCGCACATACAGATGCTAGTTCCGCCACATAAGGAGTACCTCTCGTGATCGCTGCTTCTAAGTATCCACAAATATCTGCACACTCACGATCCAAACGAATACACTCAGCCATCATTTTCACGTCTTCTTCTTTAAGACAAGCATCATAACAATGATTGCATGCCTCCATACATTCATGTAAAACCTTAAGCGTTTCCTGATACTGCTGGTGAGCCATAAATTAATTCCTCCTTATTATTTTGATCTTACATAGTTATAATACCCAGTACCCGTATAAGTAAACTTGTTTTTTACTTATTTATCCATTTGTATCCGACACCCCAGACCGTTTTCAAGTGGTCATTGATCGGGAAGCCTGAGCGACGGATTTTTTCACGGATGTGACGGACATGGGAATCAATCGTTCTTCCCCCTGTATCTGATTGAATGCCCCATACGAGATCGAGCAGATCATTCCTATCATAAACATGGTTCGGATGTTTAAGCAGTAGGCCTAAGAGTTGAAACTCTTTCGGTGTCAAAGAAATTTCCTCGTTCCCGAAGTGCAATTCGTAAGTATCACTATTCCACTCCAAACCATTCACTTGGATCGAGGACTGCGGATTTTCTCTCCTCAATAAGGCTTCTATTCGAGCAATCAGGATCTCTTCATCGAAAGGCTTGGTTATGTAGTCATCCGCTCCTGTTTTCAATCCACGGATGACGTCTTCTTTCTGATCTTTAGCGGTCAACATAATGATTGGAACCTTACTGAAGGTACGTATTCGCCGGCATGTTTCCATTCCATCCATATCCTTCATCATAATATCCAAGAGAACAAGGTCGTAAGAGTAGATTCGCAGTTCTTCCAACCCTTCCGTCCCGCTTCTCACTTTGTGAACCTCATATCCGTGAGGGACCAAATACAGTTCTAATAAGTCCAACATTCGCTTTTCATCATCGACTAAGAGTATTCTTTTCATCGTTATCTTCCTTTGGCCAAGTGATTGAGATCGTCAATCCTTCTTCATTAAAAGCTTTCACGACTCCCCCGTGCAATTCAACGATTTCCCGTACAATGGAAAGGCCTAGTCCTGTTCCTCCGATTTCCCTTGACCTGGCTTTATCAACACGGTATAACCGTTCGAATAAGTAAGGCAGAGAGTCTTCAGGGACCCCGGGCCCGTCATCAGATATCCTGATGATCACGTGCTGTTTTTTTGTTTCCGCTGTCATCTTTATCGTTGTCTTTTCTCCTCCATAACGGAGGGCATTTTCCACGATGTTATGAATAACCTGTTTCAATCGCATAGGGTCCGCATAAACCTTCGTATTTGGCGGAACATCTATGAGCAAATGGGTTTTCTTTTCCTTCAAGACGGGATACAGATGATTCTTTAATTCTTCGAGAACCAAGGAAACGTCCACATGTTCAGGTTCAATAGCAAACGTATTTTCATCCATTTTTGCAAGCTGAAAAAGTTGCTGGACCATGTCCGTCAAGTGAGTCGCTTCTTCTTTTATGATGTTCAAATAGTGATCTTTATCTTCGGAGGATGTCTTCTTTTTTGCCGCAACATCTGCATAGCCTTTGACATAAGTGAGAGGCGTCCTCAGTTCATGAGCGATTGCAGATAAAAAATCGTGACGCTCTTTTTTTATTCGTTCAAGATCTTCGGATAATCGGTTGATCGAAGAGGCAAGAACCCCCAGTTCATCATTCGGATGTTCATCCAGATACTCTTCCACTTTTCCGGTACTCAAGTTCTCTGTCACTTCTTTCATCCGAATAAGGGGACGGGTAATAAATTTGGACAGAGCGACAACGATCAGAATCGTAACCAAGATAAGAACGGCCATAACGAGGACAAACTGGCGGGTTAGATGACCAATAATGCTCCGAATCACTTCTGAAGGAGAAAACATGAACACATTTCCTATCTGTTCATTCTCCACGATGATTGGAGAGACTGTAGCCACATAGGGCTCTGTCCTCCATTCATCTTCAATGACCCTCTCCTCCTCTTCTATCTTTCCATCAATCGATTCATAAAAGATATCCGGATAGCCTTCTTCATTAAACGATTCCGATAAAATGTTTCCATCTCCATCTGTAATGATCACCTCTGTAACAGCTTCAGATTCCATCAAGGCTACATGAGCGAGCGTTGATTCATCAAAATAATTTTCTAATACATCACGGTGACCGGCACCGCGCGTCAATAACTCCTCCATCACTTCATTGATTCGATGGGTAGAAACGGTTGTATATAATACTGCAAAAAGCAAGAGTTCGATTAAAATCATAGAGATAAAGAAAAGTAATCCTAATTTGATTGATATTTTATGCTTCATATAACCTCTCATTTTTAAGGGAAGGACCTATTTATTTTAATCCTACCCTCTATTTGTGCAGAATCTGTGCAGGAAACAGAAATCAGGATGCTTTGAGAAGTTTTGCATTAATCGCCACAATCACTGTACTCAGACTCATGAGCACAGCTCCGACTGCAGGGCTTAATACGATTCCGACAGGAGCAAGAACGCCTGCGGCCAGTGGAATCGAAAAGATGTTATAGCCCGCTGCCCACCATAAGTTCTGGACCATTTTCTTATAGGTGTTTTTCGATAAGGTTACGATGGATACGATATCTCTTGGATTGCTCTTCACGAGTACAATATCCGCTGTTTCCACCGCCACATCGGTTCCACTTCCGATAGCGATCCCTACATCGGCAGTCGCGAGAGCTGGCGCATCATTGATCCCGTCTCCGGTCATGGCCACTTTTCTGCCTTCTGCCTGGACTTTTTTCACTTGATCCGCTTTGTGATCCGGCATGACTTCCGCATACACTTCATCAATGCCGATCTGTTCAGCCACCCAGTCGGCCACTCGTTGGTGATCCCCAGTGAGCATGATGGAACGGATGCCTCTTTCTTTCAATTCAGATACAGCCTCCTTCGCAGAATCACGGACCATATCAGCTAAGGCAATCATTCCGAGATAGGTGTCATCCAGGAGGACAAAGACGACCGTTTTTCCTTCTTCCGATAAGCGGCTGAACGTTTCCTGATCATAGTTGTATTCGTGCTCTTTCATATATCCCGGGCTCATGACTTTCACTTCTTTTCCGTCCACGGTTCCTTTCAATCCTTTTCCAGTAACGGAATCAAAGTCTTCCACTTTTCCAAGAGAAATCTCCTTGTCTTCTGCTTCCTTCAGAATCCCTTGAGCCAATGGGTGTTCAGAGTTCTGCTCTGCACTCGCTGCCCAGTAAAGGAGGTCTTTTTCATCATCTTTTTCTGTAATAAGGTCGGTCACGCCGAACTCCCCTTTTGTAAGTGTCCCTGTTTTATCAAAAATAACGGCATCCACGTTACGTGCATTTTCGAACTGTGTCCGGTTCCTTATAAGGAGCCCCTGTTTTGCAGAGAGTGAAGTGGAAACTGCGACAACCAGAGGTGCTGCCAATCCTAAGGCGTGAGGACATGTGATGACCATGACAGTGACCATACGCTCTAAGGCTACATCCAATGAAAAACCTAAGGCGAGCCACACTACAAACGTTGTGATCCCCGCCCCCAGAGCCAGGTAGAACAACCATTTAGCCGCACGATTAGCGAAATCCTGTGCTTTGGATTTTGAGTTTTGTGCTTCTTCCACAAGTGTGATGACTTGGGATAAATAGGTGTCATCTCCTAACTTTTCTACCTCCAGCGTGAGACTTCCTTCTTTATTAATGGAACCGCCGATCACTTCTTCTCCCTCTTCTTTCTCTACCGGCACTGACTCGCCAGTAAGCATGGATTCATCAATCGCTGATTTCCCATCTATAATTTTTCCATCAACCGGAATTTTCTCTCCCGGCTTCACGAGTACACGATCATTCTCTTTCAGTTCATGGACGGGCACATCTTCGACTTGGTCGTCCTCTGTCAGGCGGTGGGCCTCACTCGGCATCAGTTTTACCAATTCCTGTAGAGCATTAGAAGCCCCCATCACGGACTTCATCTCAATCCAGTGACCCAGGAGCATAATATCGATCAAAGTAGCCAATTCCCAAAAGAAGTTTCTTCCCGACCATCCGAATACGACGAGGGAACTGTAGGCATAAGCCACGAATATGGCGAGTCCGATCAGAGTCATCATACCGGGATTTTTATTTTTCAATTCATCGAGGGCCCCTGTTAAGAACGGCCACCCTCCGTAGAAGAAAACGAAGGTAGCTAAACCGAATAAAACATATTGATCAAACGGGAATGTGAAGCTGAATCCCAAAAGCTCTTGAATCATAGGTGAAAGGACCAGAATAGGTATTGTAATAATTAATGATATATAAAACCTTCGTTTGAAATCATCGATCATCGCTCCGTGATCATGACCTTCGTGAGAATGATCATGGCCCTCATGAGACTCTTCATCATGATGTTCTTTATGTTTTTCATGAGAATGTTCTTCACTCATCTTTTAAACCTCCGTTTCTATTATTAAGGCTGATTCGTCTGATTCAGCTCGAAAGGTGAAAAAACACTTGTATAATCCACAATGGTTACCATGCCACGATCTGCGTGATTATTATCATGACAATGGAACAACCATTCCCCTTTATTGTCCGCTTCGAAATAAATCGTATACGATTCTCCAGGTTTCACGTTAATCAAATCTTTCACGACCGCTCCTCCATCTTCTGCTTCCACCTGAAAACGATGGCCGTGCAAATGCATCGGATGATTTAACCGCCCTTCATTGGTGATATCCACTTTCACGATGTCTCCTTTTTCCACTTGAATCGGAGGCGTTTCAGGAAAAACGCGGTCATTAATCTGCCAGATCATCCCTTCTCCCATGTTCATCCCCATACTAAGGTTCATATCATACGATACGTCCACATCCGGTACGGTATCGAAAAGCAGATCCTTACTCGCATAAGAAGTACCTTTGCTGGTTGCAGGGTCTTTTCCAGTCACTTGTAGATTCTCTCCACTGGAATCCGAAGAGAGGACAGGGATCTGCATATCCTGAGAGTTTTCAACCGAAGGCATTTCTCCAATGATTTCATCGTCCTTTCCCTTCGTGTATAAGACATCAATCCGTTCACCTGGGGCGATTTCCAACACGTTTCTTTCCCCTGAACTTTGCACAGGCTCCGCATCGACAGCGAGCATTTCCATGGACCCTTCAGGAAAGACGAGTCGGTGAAGCTGGTATCCGGCATTGACGAAGCGAAGCCGCGCTGTTTCTCCTTCTTCCATTCTCAAAGGATCGATCGCATCTCCCGCTTTGCCGTTCACTGTGAATGTATCGTACATTTCTTTTGTATCTGCTTCACCATCTCCCTGCATCGAACCCATCATCATTCCACCCATATTCGTCCAGTTCTCACGGTCCTGGTTAACCGCCCATTCGTCTAAGATGAAAACCTCATCATGTTCCGGTTTCTCCCCTTTTTCTTCAACAACAAGCGGCCCATATAAACCCTTGTCTACTTGGAGAGAACTATGTTGATGTGAATGATACCAATATGTTCCTGCGTCTTCTGCTATAAATTCATATGTGAAGGATTCCCCCGGTTCTACAGCATCCTGGGTCACCCCCGGAACTCCATCCATCCGATTGGGGAGAATAACCCCATGCCAATGAATGGTGACAGGAACTTCTAATTCATTGTGCAGTTCCACTTGAACAAAATCGCCCTGTTGAACACGTAAAGCCTCACCAGGGACCGTTCCATTATAGGTCCAGGCATTGACGGATTCCCCCGTCTGTATTTCCCAATCTGTTTCCTTCGCCGTTAGCTCAAATTGTTTTGTAGGCCGGCTGCCGGCATCAATCGGTTGAATGTCCAGAATACTTTGTCCTTGTTCACTACTGTTTAACTCCCCTGCGCTCTTCTCCTGCATAAATGGAGATTGAAAGAATACCCAGACTCCTACAGCAATGAGCGCTATAATCATGAATGATCCAAACCACATCCGTTTCACCACTTCTACCTCCCACATCACTCATCCAATTTCTTCTTCAAACGATCATATTCTTCTTCTGTGATCTCCCCACTTGCTAAGCGTTTCTTCAACACATCTTTTGAACTCGATTCTCCTCGCTCCTTATCATTAAATTCTTTTGCATTCGGTTTCATCATCCATCTGGCTATAAGAAAAATAGCGATGATAAGAATCAGGAAAATCAAACCAAAGCTAAAAAATCCTCCGAAAAAGCTGTTACCCATTCCGTTACCATCCATCATTCCGCCCATCATCATTCCTCCTTTTCTATAATACGTATACCACGTAGTGTATATAAATAACACACGTAGGATATTCCTTAATCAATGTAGCGTTTATTTGTCTATACCCGCCAATTGTGCAGAATTTATGGATTTTTTATAGACTTTTTCTTCAACCTGTTCTTTTACCTTTCTATCCTTGGAATCATTTTTCTCTGTCTCAAGCATTGATCTTTTTCTTAATGGGAAGAATTTGATATATTGTTGTTCACTACCAATAGAAAGGAAGGGATTCGCATGAAAAAACGTTACGGGATTTCCCTATTGTTAAGTTTGATTCTTCTCTTGAGCGCGTGTGGAAATGAAGAAAATCAGGGCAATGAAGAAAGTAATGAAGAAGCAGCCAATGAAGAGGAAATAAATCAAGATGATAGCAGCCAGGAAAACATGGAAGATGATCATTCTATGGAAGAAGGGCACAGCCATAACATGTCCAGTGATGGTGAAATTCCAGATGGATTGGAAGAGGCAGATAACCCTGCATTCAATGAAGGCGACCAAGTGATCATCGAGGCCGAACATGCTGAAGGTGATGAGCCAATGATGAAAGGGGCGGAAGCTACGGTCACAGGAGCTTTCAATACGACTGCTTATGCCGTATCCTTCACCCCTACTTCAGGCGGAGAACCTGTGACAGATCACAAATGGGTCATACACGAAGAGCTTGAAGAACCTGGAGACGCTCCCCTTGAAGAAGGGACGGAAGTGACGCTTAACACTGATCACATGGAAGGCATGGAGGGAGCAGCAGCGACCATTGATTCAGCCGAACAAACCACTGTTTACATGCTGGACTTTACAACCGTTAATGGCGATCAGGAAGTCACAGACCACAAATGGGTGACAGAAGCCGAACTGCGTTCACCTGAATAATGCGGAACCTTTTCCATACCTTATTTTCAATTATGCAACAAGCGCTGATTAAGAGAATCAGCGCTTTTATTTTTTGTGATTCCTTCCTGATTGTTGGTCGTAGGGCCTGTTTCTCGTTCGCTAAGGATCAAACCAGCTTCCCAAAGAGTAGAGTTGGTACATAAAAATCTGGACAAAAAAAGATTGATAGAATTTCAACATTCTATCAACCCTTATTATCTGATATTTGAATTTAATAAACCAACAGCGTGAGTAAGGAAATGCCTATTCCTAAGAAACCAAGCAAGATACTGTACGGCAGGTTTCTGAGCACAATTTGGTACGGATTCATCCGTAAGGCTACAGAAGTAATCGTCACAATCAACCCATAAGGGGCGGATGGTACTGTCGCAATCGCACAGGCAGACAGAAGGATCGTCAGCGTAACCTCTGGAAACGTTCCAATCAATAGTTCACTGACACCTCCGAAGATTCCCATCGTTGCCAGCGGATGGACTCCTAACAGCGTCATTACAAGGAAAGCGGCCTGGATGAAGAGCATAATGAGAAGTGGACTTCCTTCAAGCGCAATAAGCGGATCCTGCAAATATTTCAAGTATGGCGAAGCGTTCAACGTTTCCGTCAAAAAGGAAAGGGCGAGCAGGAGAACGATAAAGTTGCTCAAGTGGTTCGTTTTCCATTTCCATGTCGGCCAGCCGATCTGCAGGAAACTTCTTTTCCGCTTCACGAGCACAGCCCATGTGAAAGCGAAAGGGAAGATCGATACGGTCACAGCAAAAAGAAAGTCCAGCTGAACGACGTTTCCTAAGAATACGACCACCGCTAAAAACAGGACGAGCGCGACAACGAACTGGACCAGTTTTTTACGGCTTTTCCCGGTCCCTTTTTCTAATGAAGGTGATTCGATCTGGTGTTTACGGAACATCATTTTACCAATGAATGAATCCATCGAAATCCCAAGAACCGCGATCAACAGCATCCATGGCAGAACCTCTAGATAGTTCGCCCCGGTAATGAAAATCGAGGTCGCAAGCAGGATTTCAAGCGGGCTCCATAATAAAGCAAGCGAATACCCCCGCAGTGTCGCCATTAAAATAAAACTGTTCTTCACTTTCGTTTTTACATCTTTCAACTGTTCCTTCAGCAAGTCCTGCGAGATGGTGGCAGAAGACAAGTTCAGGAAAGCGGCCAAGGATACCATGGTCACTTCACTGCGGACATACAAGGAACCTAGTCCTTTGACGTTAGTTCCTAATAAGGATTGCAGAAGCTTGTTATACCTTCCCGCTTTAACGACACTATTCATCCATGGAAGCATGGATAATAGGAAGAGGAGTCCAATGTTCCCGGCAAAGAACGAAGGAATCTCCTGGAATGTCGTATCGCTCGAGAAAAAGAAAAACGCTCCAGCAACTAAAAGCACCATCCCTAAGATCTTGAACACACGATCGGCACGAGGGAAACTGATCGCCAGCATGACGATTCCTAGAATTCCTATGATGGTATATAAGGTAGAGTTGCTCCAAAACACGTGAACAACATTCAAGGCAAAGACGAACGAATAAAATATGTATAAGTAGTTGGATATGTGACGCACAATCATTCCCCTATCTCATCGGCTGATTTTCTATGTTTGCTCGGGAGCATCGTTTACTAGAATCAATGCTTTCATGCTATACACAATGGGAATATTTTTCAATGAATTTGTATTTAAAAATGCGAAGACTTTCTCTTGAATTTATGCGTTCATGTATGCCGTGATCTCATCCCTATCCCTTTCTTCCAATGCTCCCTCCTGCTTCATAGACATTATAAATCTACTAAAATATGATTCACTTTCATCTCCTATTAATGAAATAAAATTTTTTCCAGTAAATCAGAGGGTTCTTCCTTTCAAAATTCGCGCCTTTTTATTATAATTATAATCTAAGACCGATTATAATTTTTTCACAAATATAGGAGGGTATCATTCATGGACAAAAATGAAATGCATGACAGCCAAGCTGGTAAGTGTCCCGTAACCCACGAAAAAACGAAGGAAGAAAGTGCGGTAACGACAACGAAAGTCGGCACAACGAACAAAGACTGGTGGCCGAACCAGCTCAATCTGCATATTTTACGTCAGCATGATAAAAAATCGAACCCAATGGGAGAAGACTTCGATTATGAAGAAGAATTCAACAAACTTGACTATTACGCCCTGAAGCAGGACTTGCATGAGCTGATGACAGATAGTCAGGACTGGTGGCCGGCGGATTACGGACACTATGGTCCCCTCTTCATCCGTATGTCCTGGCACGCAGCCGGAACCTACCGTACAGGAGATGGACGCGGTGGTGGTGCCACAGGTACCCAGCGTTTCGCACCTCTGAACAGCTGGCCGGATAACGCGAACCTTGATAAAGCCCGCCGTCTGCTATGGCCGATCAAGCAGAAATATGGCAATAAAATATCATGGGCAGATTTGCTCGTACTTACCGGAAACGTCGCGCTTGAATCCATGGGCTTGAAAACTTTTGGATTTGGCGCAGGCCGTGAAGACGTCTGGCATCCAGAAGAAGATGTCTATTGGGGAAATGAAAAAGAATGGCTCGGCGACAACCGTTACTCCGGTGACCGTGAACTCGAAAACCCGCTCGCTGCCGTGCAGATGGGACTGATCTATGTAAACCCTGAAGGTCCTAATGGCGAACCGGATCCGCTTGCGAGTGCACGTGACATCCGGGAAACATTCGCCCGTATGGGGATGAATGACGAAGAGACTGTTGCTCTTGTCGCTGGTGGTCACACCTTCGGTAAAGCTCATGGTGCCGGCGACCCTGACAAAGTCGGTGCATCCCCTGAAGCGGCTGACATTGAAGATCAAGGCTTAGGCTGGATGAGCTCTCACGGTAGCGGAAAAGGCCGCGACACGATCACGAGTGGTGTAGATGGTGCATGGACAGCGAATCCGACCGTTTGGGACAACGGCTACTATGATCTTTTGTTCGGATACGAATGGGAGCTGACGAAGAGTGCAGCAGGTGCCAACCAGTGGGCTCCGGTCAATCCTAAAAAAGAAGACATGGCTCCGGATGCAGAAGATTCATCTGTAAAAGTTCCTACCTTTATGACAACAGCTGACATGGCTCTGCGTATGGACCCTGATTATGAAAAAATTTCACGCCGTTATCATCAGAACCCGGATGAATTTGCTGATGCCTTTGCACGTGCATGGTTCAAGCTTCTTCACCGTGACATGGGACCAAAAGCAAGATATCTCGGACCAGAAGTCCCTGATGAAGACTTGATCTGGCAGGATCCAATTCCTACGGTTAATTATGAGTTGACGGACGCTGAAGTGGCAGAGTTGAAAGAAAAAATCCTCGATTCCAGACTTTCAGTGAGCGAACTTGTGAAAACGGCCTGGGCTGCAGCAAGCACGTATCGAGGCTCTGACATGCGTGGCGGGGCGAACGGTGCCCGCATCCGACTTGCTCCACAAAAAGATTGGGAAGTAAACGAACCACAACAGCTTTCCAAAGTGCTTGCGGTTTATGAAGGTATTCAAAAACAGTTCGATAAAGAAGTCAGCCTTGCTGATTTAATCGTCCTGGGCGGAAGCGTAGCCGTAGAAAAAGCGGCCAAAGATGCAGGTGTCGAAGTAACGGTTCCATTTGTCTCCGGCCGTGGCGATGCCACCCAAGAACAAACCGATGAAGAAAGCTTTGAAGTCCTCGAGCCGATGGCTGATGGATTCCGTAACTATGAGAAGAAGAGATATACGTTGAGCCCCGAGGAACTGCTTGTCGACAAAGCACAGCTTCTTGGTCTTTCTGCACCTGAGATGACTGTACTTGTTGGTGGTATGCGCGTACTTGGAGCAAACTACAACGACACAGACTACGGCGTATTCACAGACAACGTCGGTACACTGACGAACGACTTTTTCGTGAACCTTCTTGATATGGGAATCGAGTGGAAGCCGAGTGATTACAACGAATACGAAGGACGTGACCGTCAGACAGGCGAGCTTGTCAGAAAAGCAACACGCGTCGACCTCGTCTTCGGATCCAACTCTGTCCTGCGTGCGCTTGGTGAAGTGTATGCTCAGGAAGATAACAAAGAGAAATTTGTGCACGACTTTGTTGCGGCATGGGTAAAAGTGATGAACGCGGATCGTTTTGATTTGAAGAAGAAGAAAGATTTGGCTTATCATAACGCGTAAGTAAGAAGCAGGAGGCACACTTAGCCTCCTGCTTTTTTGTTATACTCACGATTCAACAAAAGCAACGGACCACGCTTTCATAGATATCTGCTATCATGGTAGGAGGAAATGATTCTACTGTTGCAAGTAGACGACAAAAAACGTCCCCCGCTTAAAGGAGGTATGCTTGGTGGATCGGAGCCATGAAGAAGAAGTCATTCGTAATTATCAAAAAGGCGAAAAAATGATGATTTTGCTTTTTGCCCAGTGGTGCATCAACCTCGACCTGGACCCTATAGCCATTTATAAAGAGGCCTATCCATATCAAGAGAAAAATAAAGAACTGGTCGATGCCCTGGAGCTGACCGTCCCAAAAAAGGAGTCGGATCACATTGATTCTGAAACTCTGCTTGAAGTGCTGTCTCTCTATGGAAATGACGACCTCGCTTTTGTTGTATCTGATTTAATGATCCGTAAAAATGTAAAGTAAATAAACCCAAAAAGAAAGCACCTTGTCATGATACTACCTGGGCATTCGGTAAGGTGCTTTCTTTTGCTGTGTTATTTGCGTAGCAGAATTGCTGTAGTTCTCCTACTTTTCAACGGCAACGAATGAGGGTATGGGAAAACTAGTAAAAAGTAATAAAGGAGTTTGATAGGCGAATATGGCATACATTTTATTAATTGTCGGCTTTGGCTTATTGATTAAAGGAGCCGATTTATTCGTTGATGGGTCTTCAAACATTGCCAGGCTACTCCGTGTACCTCCTATTTTAATAGGGTTAACTATAGTAGCTTTCGGCACAAGCTCTCCTGAGGCGACAGTCAGCATCATCGCAGCCTTACAAGGAAATGCTGAGATTTCGCTGGGAAATGTTGTAGGAAGTAATATCTTTAATGTCACTTTAGTTGTAGGGATAGCCGCTTTCCTATATCCATTAATGGTAGAGAGCGAAACAACGAAAAAAGAAATCCCATTTGTATTGCTCGCTAGTGGAGCTTTACTCGTACTTATTAGTGATATGGAGTTACAAGGTCTAAGTGAAAACTTACTTACACGTAGTGATGGCATCATCTTTTTATTGTTCCTATCTATTTTTATGTACTATGTAATTGAAGTAGGGATGAAAAGTAGAAAAGAATCGACACATGAAACCATCCCCTCTAATATAAAGTGGGGAAAAAACAGTCTTTTGACGCTGGCAGGTTTAATAGCTATTATTTTTGGCGGCGACCTGGTGGTAGACAGCGGCACAGAAATCGCCTATAACCTTGGGATGAGTAAAACTTTAGTGGGATTAACCATCATTGCGATTGGTACATCCCTTCCTGAACTTGTAACCTCTATATCCGCTGCATTGAAGAAGGAAAGTGGCATCGCACTAGGAAATGTTGTGGGAAGCAACATCTTCAATATTTTATTTGTGCTGGGGGCTTCCGCTGTCATTTCGCCTTTATCTGTAAATGGGAAAATCTTTGTCGATGTCATGATTATGATCGCACTAAGCTTATTATTGTTTCTATTCTCAAGGACCCATTATAAAATCGGAAAAACAGAGGGTTTCATCCTTGTGGCCATGTATATCATTTATCTTGTTTACATTATTTTGAGAAACTGAAATTTCCAGTGGTTATTAAAGGGAAAATCACTTTCGTCTTTGAAATTCTGAAATGAAAAAGCCCCGGCACTATAGCAGTGCCAGGGCGGAAATAAACAACTTAGGTGACCCAACCATGTAAGAATCATCCTTGATTCTACACATTTTTGAGATTCAGACTAAGAAGGACAATTCTTCTGAGAATTCGTTTCCTTTTCCGGTTAAGCCTCATTTGCCTTCCTTCCACCTTTCATGATTCGCAAATGAAAGGTGAAAACCAGCTAAGAGAATTCTCTTTGTTTCCTTACGCAACGCTCAATCTAATTTCATTGGGGGATTGTCTTACACTGACCTCCACGACCTGCCATCCGCAGGCCTTCTTTTTTCACCTGTCCCTTCTCTCAGGACTTTTACCATCCTTAAAAAATGGATGAACGTCCTTCTGTTGACGGGGACTTTCGTTCGTATGGAAACGAACTCGCGATGGTTGAGTCACCTAAGTTGTTTATGTTTTTTTGTTATCTTCTTTACACTCTTATTATACCACCATTTACGAATTTGAACGCTGGAAGTTGTGTCCGTTCTGTAAACGTTTACGTTGAGGTTTAACCAACAGTGGGGTTCCTTTTTATAAACGATCTCTCACACGTGAAGCAATCCATTTTGTAAACTAATCTTTCGAGCCTGCTTCTAGTTAATTATATATCAGCGGTTACACCTTCACCGTTTGACGGGGTGATTAGGTTTGTTGATATCAATGACCCCATTGTCTACTGGATCAGATTGATTCCCACTGACTACAACGTGATATTCCCAACTCCCCCATACTGGAGTTCCTTCACCTGTGTAACGGGGATCTGTTTCATGAACAATAAGGTAAAAATACTTTTCCCCGGTTTCCATATTCTTAATGTGATTGGTCATCCACCCACTATCGAGATAAGGGTCCCCTCCAAAGTCGCCACGGTATTGAACTTTGTAATGATACACACCAACCTCTTGAGTATACATACCTGTTACATCTCCCACAGGAATACTGCCATCATCTGTCTGATGACCAGGAACGACACCACTCTTTGCTGACACCCCTGATGTCATTAAACTCATAGCAAAAACTATCCCCAACCCAGCTGTTATTAATTTTTTCATGTTTGAGTTTCCTCCTTATATCCTTACTCTTTAATCAATCCCTACTTGTTCTAAGTATGTCTGCTTCGTGATGAACAGAAGATTAGTTTACAAATGGATATACAAATAGTAGCACAAATAAACAGAATACTTTGTAATTTATTGTCGAGTTTTTAATAAAGAGTTAGGAATAAGGTCCTTCATTCCATCGAGGTCAAAAGAAAATCCCTCTCATTTTCAGGATCATATTCAAAAGGATTCAGGCTATTCCTGATGAATATGTAGAGAAAGGGGTATAAAAACAAAAACTATAAAGGAGAGGAATGTATGCTGGAATCTGTAGATCTATCCTTGAACATAGACAAAAAGCAATATAAAGAGGAAATGAAACAGACTCAGTTGAAGTTACTCCAGTTACAGCGATCCATCTACGATCAACAGTTAGGCGTCATTGTTGTTTTTGAAGGCTGGGATGCTTCCGGAAAAGGAGGCGCCATCAAACGGTTAACGAGCGGGCTCGATCCCCGGGGATTTGAAGTACATGCCATTGGTGCTCCTTCCACGAATGAACAGAGGCACCATTACCTCAAACGTTTCTGGAATAAGATTCCGCCGTACGGGAAGATAGCGATCTTTGATCGTTCCTGGTATGGCCGGGTTCTTGTGGAAAGAGTCGAGAATTTCGCCTCTGTTTCGGAATGGAACCGAGCCTATAACGAGATTGTTCAATTTGAGCACCTACTTGCTCAGGATCGATATGTCGTCATCAAAGTATGGCTGCACATTTCTAAAGAAGAACAATTGAAACGATTTCAAGAAAGAGAAGAAGACCCTTTAAAAAGATGGAAAATCACGGATGAGGACTGGAGGAATCGTTCCAAGTGGGAGATGTATAAAGAAGCTGTAGAGGATATGTTTCAGCACACGTCTCCTTCAGAAAGCAAGTGGTATATCGTAGAAGGAGAAAATAAACACTATGCCAGAGTGAAAACCAATCACATCATTATACAGGAGATTGAGAACAAATTAAGGGATTTAAATCCTTCTATGTAACCGTGCCTGCCTCCCTCTTTCATTAACATCTCGGATACAATTCCGGTACATAAAAAAGCCCTGGCACTTAAGAAAGTGCCAGGGCGAAAGTAAACAACTTAGGTGACCCAACCATGTAAGAATCATCCTTGATCCTACACATTTTTTTGGATTCCAGACTTTCTCGTAAGGACAATTCCACGGAGAATTCGTTTCCTTATCCGGTTAAGACCAATTTTCCTTCCCCTTCTTCTTCCTTAACTTCAAAGAAGAGAGAAAGCACCAGCTAAGGAAAAGCTTTTTCTTTCCTTACTCAACCCTCGATCTAACTTCAATTGGGGTTCGTCTTACAAAGACTTTCCCGCCACCTACCATCTGTAGACAGCTGTATCACCTGCCCCTTTCAAGACTGTTTTTTCATCCTTATGAAACGGATGAACATTCTTTCATCGGCGGTAATTTTCGTTCGTTTGGAAACGAACTCGCGATGGTTGAGCCACCTAAGTTGTTTATTTGTTTTTGTTATCTTCTTTACACTCTTATTATATCACCATTTCCTGATTTCAACGATCTCAGTTGTGTCAACTTTGTAAACGTTTTCTTTTGAAAAACGAAATTACCTGCTTTCCGATTTGCGATCATCGAAACTCCTAATTCCCCCTCACTTAAAAACACCGTAGCTTAATTAACCCAACAGCTCCTAATTGATACTTTTCCAAACCATTCACCGTCTACTTCCCCACGCTTAAAAAAGAGCACCACCCTCGATAAGGGTGAAGCTCTTATATATATATTACTATTGTTGAACTTACACGTCGCGACGTTTTTTAACGCTGTAGTTTGTATGAGCAACAACGGTTTTTTCGAAATCTAAATTGCGCTCGTGGAAATCATCCATAATGGTCATATCGCAAACAACGGAGTTTTGTAAATTAACAGAAGTTACGACAGCTTCAAACTGTTGGCCGTCTTTTTGAAAAGTTATAATATCGCCTACTGTTGCTTTTTCCTCTTCTTTTACTTCCTGTTCTTCTTCTGAGTTTTTCTTTTTAAAAGCAGCATCAACTAAATTTTTGCTTATATTTTCATCAGCCATGAGAAATTCCCCTTCCTAGTGAGTGAATGTAATGTGATTTTTGTAGTTTAGCTTACGTTTGTGGCAAGATTCTGGCCAAGGGTTTCCTTATCTATACCCTTAATCAATTGCCCTCATTCTCCTTAGAGTATTACTCTGGCACGATTCTTTTTTAAAAGAATCGGACAAAGCTCCCTAGATAAAGTTACCCTGCAACTCAAAGAATATAACATGTATAAAAACAAGCCGGTCGTTGTGTGGTTACCTCTCCAAACACAACAACCGACCCTTATAGGCTTAAGAATTTACTTTTTCTTCATTCATCCATCTCCACTACTCTCGCTACCTTACTGCCACAGTTTTCACATTTGCCATCCAACATAACACCCACAGGATGATCAACGATAATGAAGTCAGTAATTGTGACAGTATCACTACAGTTTGTACAATAGACATTGGCTATAAGTTGCTTTCTAAAATCCTTTGGTAAAGACAACCACATTTTGTTCGCTTCCACTTCAAGAACTCCCTTAAAAAATACTTCTGAGATTTACACTTCTTTCTTTCTCCAACCATGTCACACACTCTACATGACTCGTCTGCGGGAACATATCGACAGGCTGAACTTCCTTCGTTTCATACCCGCCATCTTCTAAAATACGCAAATCACGAGCAAGCGTCGACGGGTTACAGGATACATAAACAATCCGCTCCGGTTCCATATCCAGCATCGCTTTCAACAGCTCCTCATCACAGCCTTTACGTGGAGGGTCGACAACAATAACATCTGGACGAAGTCCCTGGTTACGCCACCAAGGCATAAGCTCTTCCGCTTGTCCGACATAGAATTCCGCATTGTCCATCTTGTTCAAGCGTGCGTTTTTCTTGGCATCAGTAACGGCTTCAGGTACGATTTCAACGCCGTAAACTTTCTTCGCTTTTTGAGCGAGGAACAAGGAAATGGTTCCAATACCGCAGTAAGCGTCAATGACGGTTTCCCCACCTCTTAAATCGGCATAGTCGAGAGCCTGGTCATAGAGTTTCTTCGTCTGGGTCGGGTTAACTTGGTAGAACGATTTCGGTGAGATCATGAATCGGATATCGCCGATCGTGTCATAAATGTACTCATCGCCCCAGATAATGTTCGTTTCTTTTCCGAGGATGACGTTCGTTTTCGCACTGTTGACATTATGGACGATCGATTTCACGTTTGGAAAAGCATCACGGATTTCATCAATCATTTTGTCTTTGTGTGGAAGCTTTTTCGTCTTCGTCACGAGGACAATCATGATATCTTTCGTATTTTGACCGGTACGGACCATGATGTGTCTCAGAACGCCGCGGTGGGTCTGTTCATCATAGGCATCGATTCCATGCTTGGATGCGATTCGGCGGACAGCTTCGACCATGCGATCGTTCATTTCGTCCTGAATAAGGCATGTGTCCATGTCGATGATGTTGTGGCTTCGTTTCTGGTAGAAGCCTGTCATCAGTTCGCCGTCTTCTTTCTGCCCGACAGGAATCTGGACTTTGTTCCGGTAACGCCACGGATCCTCCATACCGTCCGTCGGGTGGACAGGGACGTGTTCGAGGTGGCCGATTTTCTTCATGTTGTCTTTCACTTGTTTCTGTTTCATATCGAGCTGCATTTGGTAGCTCATATGCTGAAGCTGGCAGCCGCCGCACTGGTAAAACACATCACATGGTGGCTCGACACGGTCTTCACTTGCTTCAGTCACTTTCACCAGCTTGCCAAAGCCGAAGTTCTTCTTCACCTTGACGACTTTCACTTCAGCCTTTTCACCTGGAAGGCCATACGGTACGAAAAGTGGATAGCCATCGACTTTCCCTACCCCATTGCCTTCGTGAGTCAAATCTTCAAAGCTCAGTTCAATCGTCTCGTTTTTCTGTACGGGCGGTTTCGGTTTCGCCATTGTTCATCCGTCCTTTATCGCTTTATCTATATACTCTACATGTAAGTTTATCATATCTCTAAGTGCGGAGTCGCCCTGAGTAGTTATGACATGAACCACTCATAAACAAAACAAAAGAACGCCACTGTCTCACACAGCAGCGCTCCCCATTATTCTTCTTCGTCAGTTTCTTCTTCTCTGAATTTATCTTCTGGGACAAAAAAGTCCAGATGTCTGTATAAATTGACAAATTCCCCGGGCAATAATCCACCGAATTCCCCGTCAATATTCAACTGCATCTTTTCGTCTGTCTTCACCTTCACACGACTTGCGGTCGTGTGAATGAATTTCGGATGATTCAAGTGGTGGCCCTGGATCGCGAGTGTTGCTAAGCGGACGAATTCGGCGATGTTCATTTTTTCAATGATCATCAGATCAAACAGTCCGTCATCCATACGGGCGGATGGCGCTAGTTTTTCAAGGCCGCCGACAGAGTTGGTGTTACTGACGAGGAAAAGCATGATCTCGCCTTCATACCATTTGCCGTCATACTCCATCTCGACGTAGGTCGGACGGATGGATGGCAGCATTTCGATGCCTTTTAAGTAGTAGGCGAGCTGGCCGATCATCGTCTTCAGCTTACTTGGTACTTCATAAGAGATTTCGGTGATCTTACCGCCACCGGCGATGTTCATGAAATATTGGTCGTTGACACGGCCGATATCGAGCGGATGGCTGTAGCCTTCCAGGATGATATCCACCGCTTTATGAATGTTTCTAGGTACGTGTAAGGCACGGGCAAAATCGTTCGTTGTCCCGACTGGAATGATGCCGACTTTTGGTTTGTGTGGTTTTTCGGCGAGTCCGTTGATCACTTCATTGATGGTTCCGTCTCCCCCTGCAGCGACAACGAGATCGAATTCTCGGTCCACGGCGTACTCTGCTGCTTTGACAGCGTCACCAGCACATGTGGTGGCATGAGTGGAGGTTTCGTATCCGGACTGTTCGAACCGTTGCAGAATGTCCGGGAGAACCTTGCGTATGACTTCTCTTCCAGAGGTCGGGTTATATATAATTCGGGCACGTTTCATCGTGTATGACCCCCTTTTCTATCCAAGCATGTTCCATTCTACATCATAGCGCTTTTCCCTGGATTTGCAAACCATTTCTATAGTATATGATGGCAGGTCCTAAACCATACGAAAGCACGCACCAGCAAGTGCGTGCTTCCTTATCATTCAAGCGTTTAGCGCTTTTCCATTTCTGCAAGGATGATCTTGTTGACCATCGGCGGGTTCGCTTGTCCTTTGGTTTCTTTCATCACCTGTCCGACAAGGAATCCAAGGGCTTTGTCTTTTCCGTTCTTGAAGTCTTCGATGGACTGCGGGTTGTTGTCCATGATGCCGACGACGATTTCAGTCAGCTGGCCTTCGTCGGAAATCTGTACAAGTCCTTTATCCTTAACGATCTTCTCAGGATCGCCGCCTTTTTCTACAAGCTCTGTGAAGACTTTTTTCGCGATCTTGGAACTGATCGTTCCGTCTTCGATCAGCTGGATCATCTTCGCAAGAGAAGCTGGAGTCAGCTCAAGCTCATGAAGCTCTTTATAGTGCTTGTTCATGTAAGCTGAAACTTCACCCATCAACCAGTTGGAAGCCTGCTTGATGTCCGCTCCTTCGGCAATGGTTTTTTCGAAGAAATCGGAAAGCTCTTTGTTGTTGGTAAGAACCATCGCATCGTACTCTGGAAGCTTCAGTTCTTCAATGTAACGCTTCTTACGGGCATCTGGAAGCTCAGGAATTTCAGCACGGATGCGTTCTTTCCAAGCTTCATCGATGTGTAGAGGCACAAGATCCGGCTCTGGGAAGTAACGGTAGTCGTCCGAACCTTCTTTGACACGCATAAGGATGGTTTCTTTCGTCTGCTCATCGTAACGACGAGTCTCCTGAAGGATTTCTCCTCCGGAAAGCAATTCTTTCTGCTGACGCTTCTCTTCGAATTCCAGTCCTTTTTGTACAAAGGAGAAGGAGTTCAAGTTCTTAAGCTCTGTCTTCGTTCCGAACTCTTCCTGACCGATCGGGCGGATAGAAAGGTTAGCGTCACAACGTAGGGAACCTTCTTCCATTTTACAGTCGGAAACGCCTGTGTACTGGATGATGTTTTTCAAAGCTTCCAAGTACGCGTACGCTTCTTTCGGTGAACGGATGTCCGGCTCAGATACGATCTCAACGAGCGGAGTACCTTGACGGTTGTAATCGACAAGAGAGTATCCATCATCGCTGTGTGTCAGCTTACCTGCATCTTCTTCCATGTGAAGACGGGTAATGCCGATACGCTTCTTCTTACCATCGACTTCGATATCGATGTAGCCATTTTCACCAATCGGCTTGTCAAACTGAGAGATTTGATAAGCTTTCGGGTTATCCGGATAGAAGTAGTTTTTACGGTCAAACTTCGTGTCTGTCGCAATGTCACAGTTCAAAGCCATGGATGCCTTCATCGCGAAGTTGACGGCTTCTTCGTTCAATACCGGAAGAACACCAGGGTACCCAAGGTCGATCGGGTTCACGTTCGTATTCGGATCATCTCCAAACATGTTCGGAGACGGGCTGAAAATTTTCGAGTCTGTTTTCAATTCTACGTGGACTTCAAGTCCGATAATCGTTTCAAAGTTCATTAGCGCGCACCTCCAAGGGACGGGCGTTGTTTATGATAATCAGTCGCCTGTTCGAAGGCATGAGCGGCACGGTAAACGGTACCTTCATCAAAGTGTTTTCCGATGATCTGAAGGCCGATCGGAAGACCGTCTCCAGAGAAACCGCATGGGATAGAGATTCCTGGTACGCCTGCAAGGTTAACCGGAATCGTCAAAATATCGTTCGCATACATCGTCATTGGATCATCGACTTTGTCCCCTACTTTGAAGGCAGGTGTCGGTGTTGTCGGCCCGATGATGACATCGTAGTCTTCGAACACTTTTTCAAAATCGTTCTTGATCAATGTACGGACTTGCTGGGCTTTCTTGTAGTACGCATCGTAGTACCCGGAGCTTAGCGCAAAGGTTCCAAGCATGATCCGGCGCTTCACTTCGTCACCGAAGCCTTCGGCGCGGGAACGCATGAACATATCCAACATGTTTTTCGCATCTTCGGCACGCTTACCGTAACGGACACCGTCAAAACGGGCCAGGTTCGCAGATGCTTCAGAGGACGAAATCAGGTAGTACGTGGATAGCGCGTACTTGGAGTGAGGCAGAGAAACTTCTTCCCAAGTCGCACCCATTTTTTCGTATTCTTTAAGAGCAGCTTTGACTGCTTCTTTTACTTCTTCAGAAACCCCTTCAGAAAGGTACTCTTTAGGGACACCGATCTTCATGCCTTTTACATCACCAGTCAGAGACTCGGTGTATTTCGGCACTTCGACGTTCGCAGAAGTAGAGTCCATCTTGTCATGACCAGCGATCGTTTCAAGCAAGAACGCGTTGTCCTCGACGCTGCGAGTGATCGGTCCGATCTGATCAAGAGAGGATGCGAACGCGATTAGTCCGAAACGGGAAACACGTCCGTATGTCGGTTTCAATCCGACTACACCACAATAAGCGGCTGGCTGACGGATGGAACCACCTGTATCAGAACCGAGGGAGTATGGAACTTCTCCTGCGGCTACAGCTGCTGCAGAACCACCACTGGAACCGCCTGGAACGTAATCGGTATTCCAAGGGTTACGAGCCGCTGCATAGCTTGAGTTTTCGTTGGAAGAACCCATCGCGAATTCGTCCATGTTCAATTTTCCGATCGTGACGGACTTGGCATCATTCAGTTTGTTGACAACTGTCGCGTCATATAAAGGATCATCCAGATTAGACAGAATCTGGCTTCCTGCTGTCGTACGCAGTCCTTTTGTTACGATGTTGTCTTTCACACCGATTGGCAGACCAAAAAGCTTCGCATCGTCGTTGCCACGCTCCTGATCAAGTTCTGCTGCCTGCTGCTTCGCTGCTTCTTTGTTCAAAGTAATGAACGCTTGAACTTCCTCGTCCACTTCTTCAATTCGCTTGTAAGATTCCTCCACTAAGTCCGTGACAGAAATCTCTTTATTATGTAGCTTCTCTTGAAGCTCACGTAATGTATAGTCAAATAAAGACATCGTCGAACCTCCTTATTCCAATACGGATGGCACTTTGAACTGTCCATCCTGCTTGTCCGGTGCATTTTTCAGTGCATCATCCTGAGAAATCCATTTCTTCGGCTCGTCCTTACGCATGACGTTCTTCAAATCAAGAACGTGGGTCGTAGGCTCGACGCCTGTTGTATCTAGTTCATTCAACTGCTCGGCATACGTGATGATGTCATCAAGCTGCTTTGTGAATGTCGTTGCTTCTTCTTCCGTGATCGCAAGGCGCGCGAGATTCGCGACGTGCTTCACTTCCTCTTTGCTAATTCTGGACATAATGCGACCTCCATTTCGATCTCACATAATATATGATCATACCAAATATCAGAATCCATTTTCAACGTACGGATACACCTTTCTTATCTTAACACATCAGAAGGACGCTGTCTTATGGTGAAAGCTCCCTCTTGATGCGAGTGTTTCCATTGAGTTCGATTGAGCTAGGAGGTCCGGGAAACCACTCGCTTTCCATGGGCGTACGGTGAGCTTCCTCGGGCTGAAGCCCTGCGGGATCTCACCATGTACTCTAATCCCATAGGAGTCTCGCAGTTTCCCGGACCTCCTTGCGTGTATGGGTAGAACGGAAACATCAAAGGTAAGGCTTTAAGCAAAATGGTCTTCAGTGCTGCAGCATTCTAAATTCTAAATTATAAATTAAATACAGGAATCACTCTGTGTTTGGAATAATTCAGTATAAAACACTTCTTCTGCAAATCGTCGTTTTCCTGAACCCGTATCCACGGCCAAAAATGATCTATTCATGAATCTCTCGTGTCTTGCTTACAACAGGTTAATTTGGCTGGTAGAGAATCACCAACCTCCCGTGGAAAGCGGCTGCTCTTTCCATTCAAAAAGATCTCGAAACTAAAAAAATCCCCGGCCATAAGACCGGGAATTTTGTAGTGAAGAACTTTTTACAATTTCGTAACTTTATCAAATTCTTCAGCAATATCTTTCGGTGGTTGACCAGCAAGGCTGACAAGAATAGCGACAAGTCCACCAAGGATGAAACCAGGTACGATTTCATAAAGGTCGAAGATTCCGCCACTCAAGAAGTCTGCCCATACAACAACGGTAACAGCACCGACGATGATTCCGGCAAGCGCACCATTACGTGTGATGCCTTTCCAGAATAGGGACAAGATGATAACGGGACCGAATGCGGCACCGAAACCTGCCCAAGCGTAAGATACAAGACCAAGAACGGTACTGTCCGGGTTACCTGCAAGAAGCACGGCGATCAAGGCGATACCGGCTACCGCAGCACGACCAACCCATACCAATTCTTTTTCAGTAGCGTTCTGGCGGAACAGTGCTTTATAGAAGTCCTCTGCTAGTGCAGAAGAAGATACAAGCAACTGAGAGTCAATGGTACTCATGATGGCAGATAGGATCGCTGCTAGTAAGATACCTGCAATGACTGGGTGGAACAGGATTTGGGAGAACGTGATGAAAATCTTCTCTGAGTCGACAAGCATTTGAATGCCGCCTTCTGTCATCACTTCTGCGTTAAATGTAGAAAGATCAGCTACATCCGCAGTGTTGATGTACGCAAGTCCGAATAGACCTGTGAAGATCGCACCGTAAAGACCTAGAACCATCCAGCCGATACCGATCAAGCGTGCTTTCGGAACGTCCTTAGGAGAACGTAGGGCCATAAAACGTACAAGGATGTGCGGCTGACCGAAGTAACCAAGTCCCCAAGCAAGGGAAGATAGGATCGCAAGGGCACCAACACCTTGAACCATGTTCAAGTGAGATGGATCGATTTGGGCTACTGCGTCTGTTGCAGCATTCCAACCCCCAAGTTCAGTAATCGCAACAATTGGTACAGCGATTAATGCAAAGAACATCAAGATACCTTGAACAAAGTCTGTCCAACTTACGGCTAGGAATCCACCTAAGAAAGTGTAAGAAATAGTAACAATTGCACCTAACCATAGAGCTTGTGTATAACTCAATGCAAAGGAAGCTTCAAACAGCTTCGCACCGGCAACCATACCGGAAGATGTATAGAAGGTGAAGAATAAAAGAATGACAGCTGCAGAAATGACACGTAACACGTGGGAGTGATCACGGAAGCGGTTCTCAAGATAGTCTGGAACAGTAATCGAGTCATTTGCAATCTCCGTAAATACACGAAGTCGGCGTGCGACGAACTGCCAGTTTAAGTATGCACCAATAGCGAGACCGACACCGATCCAAGCTGCGGACAATCCTCCAGCATAAATCGCGCCAGGCAAACCTAGCAGCAACCAACCACTCATGTCGGATGCACCGGCAGATAGCGCGGCAACTCCTGGACCTAAACGACGACCACCTAAGACATAGTCAGATAAATCACTTGTAAGACGATATGCAGCAAAACCGATTCCCAGCATACCGATTAAATAGACAATAAACGTTATTAACGTAGCAGTACTCATGTTTTGTTATTCGCTCCTCTCAGTGAATAGTGTAATGATAGATAGAATGATTAAAATAGGCATTGGTACAAATAACCAGAACCATGTTGCTCCAGCGATGGTTGCTGATGTTGCAGTAGCGAGTTCAAACACATTTCCACCTCCCAAATGTTGGTTTATACAATCCTATGCAAATCGTACCGACGCATGGTTCTTAAGTCGTATTGACTTAAAAAAACCAAACACAGGTACAACTATATCATATAACTTTTGTAAGAACATTGCAAAAATTGTGTTAATGGGTCGTAATTGAATTTTTATTCGTTAATTCAGTATAAAAATACATATATGTGTCATTTTTATGATATTCATTCACAAAATTTATTTAAAAAAATTTTAGAGGTCATAAGAAAATGGGGAAATGTTCCCTTTTCCCGACAGCGTTAGTATGTTCTATTTTTCATAAAAAAATCCCTTTCCACATACATGTGGATGAGGGATTTTTTGGTCGTTCTATTACAACATTTCCGATGTTGTTTTGCCTTGCATATGGTGAATAAGATAATCAGGTCCACCGGCTTTCGAATCGGTTCCGGACATATTGAATCCACCGAACGGATGATAGCCGACGATTGCTGCTGTACATCCACGGTTGAAGTACAGGTTACCTACATGGAAATCTTCGCGTGCTTTTTCAATATGCTCGCGATTGTTGGAAATGACCGCCCCAGTCAAGCCATATTCGGTATTGTTAGCGAATTCGATCGCTTCATCGAATGATTTCGCCTTCGTGAAGCCTACAACTGGACCGAAGATTTCCTCCTGCATGATGCGGGCTTCCGGATCGAGGTCAGCAAAAACAATCGGTGCTACGAACCAGCCTTTACTGTCGTCTCCTTTGCCGCCTGTCATCAGTCTTCCTTCTTCCTTACCGATTTCGATATAATTCAGGATCTTGTCATAAGCGCCCTGATCGATGACCGGCCCCATATAGTTGCTGTTATCCGTCGGATCCCCATAGTTCACTTGTTCCTTCGTCTTCTGAACGACTCGATCCAGCAGCTCATCATACACATCTTCATGTGCAATGACACGGGAACATGCGGAACATTTTTGGCCAGAGAATCCAAAAGCCGAGTACGTGATCGCATCAGCCGCAAGCTCCAGGTCAGAATCGCTGTCGACGACGATCGTATCTTTCCCACCCATTTCAATAATGGTACGCTTCAACCACTTTTGACCATCGTGAACTTTTGCGGCACGTTCGAACAAACGGGTACCGACTTCACGAGAGCCTGTAAAACTGATAAAACGCGTCCGAGGGTGATCGACAAGATAGTCGCCGACCTCTTTTCCGCTTCCCGGGATATAGTTGATGACCCCTTTCGGCAGTCCTGCTTCTTCTAACACTTCCATCATTTTGTAAGCGATGATTGGAGTTGCACTCGCCGGCTTCAGAAGAACCGTGTTCCCTGAAACCATCGCAGCAACCGTCGTTCCGCACATGATGGCAAAAAGGAAGTTCCATGGGGAAATAACCACCCCTACCCCGAGCGGAATGTAATGGAACCGGTTATTTTCTATCGGACGGGAATTGATTTCCACGCCTTTATCAATTTCAAGCATTTGTCGCCCATAATACTCCATGAAGTCGATCGCTTCTGCTGTATCCGCATCTGCCTCTTTCCATGGTTTCCCGCCTTCTTTCACAAGGTGTGCCGTGAACTCATGCTTACGACGACGAACGATTGCCGCAGCGCGGAAAAGGATATCTGCACGGAACTTCGCTTTTGTCTTTCTCCACCAGTCAAACGTCTCGTCTGCTACCTGGTGAGCTTTCTCAGCCAAGTCCTGATTCGCCTTCGACACATATCCGATTACTTCCTTCTTGTTGGCCGGATTGACGACCTCGATCTTGTCATCCGTCATGATCCGCTCCCCGCCGATGATCAGAGGGTACTCTTTTCCAAGGTCCGCTTCTACCTGCTTGATTGCCGCCTGCAGAGCTTTCCGATTTTCTTCCACTGTGAAATCAGTAAATGGTTCGTGTTTGTAAGGAACTACCATAAAAAACCGCCTCCTTGAAAAGTAAAATGGGTGACACTGCGTAATAATTTGAAAATTACCACATTAAGCGTTTCCATAACTATTCTATCGTAACGGTGAATCTAGTTCAATCGATTGAGACTGATTTCATCGGAAATATCCGACTGTGCACAACTGCAGCCAAACATTTTCTAATATAATCGGATTTGCTCGATATATTTCTACTTTTGTCGATATTCAACCATTCCACGAACCACTTTATCTTATAAGAAATCTCCCTATTCTTGAAGACTCGGTTTCGAAACTTTTGTGTGAGTTTAGGGGCTGCGGGAAAAGGTTAGCTTTCCATGGGGCGGGCGGTGAGCCTCCTCAGGCTACGCCTTCCGGGGTCTCACCTGTCCCACACGTCCCATAGGAGTCTCACCGTTTCCCTCCGCCCCTTTGCCATATAAGTGTCTCGAAACCACTTCCAGAATAAGCTGCTTTTATGCAAAGATTAAATGGAGGACACGAACTTGCAGGGGCTCTATTCTAGGTGCGAAAAGCTTGATATGTAGCGCTTTATGCATATAACAAGAGGATAGTGGAAGATATCCTCCCTTGATAAAGGGGTTCGTTATTCACACATATATCGAATGGGGGGGGTTGGGAAGCTGCGAGACTCCCGTGGGAGAAAGGAGATAGGCGAGATCCCGCAGGACGCAGTCCGAGGAAGCTCGCCACTCCCCCACAGGAAAGCGAGTTGCTTCCCAGCCACCCCTGACGCTCAACACGGCAAACGAACCCTGAAAAGTCTCGAAACTGAGTCTTCCACAATCCTGCCAGTTTGTTTAATATAAAGACCGCACGGGGATTAGGCCCATGCGGTCTTTGTGTTATTCGTACACATGAACGAAAGGTTCCTGCTCGCCGGCTTTTTTGACGATCAGACTTTCCGGTTCATCCATGCTGTGGATATTCACTTGCACATTATAATGATCTGCAAACATTTCGTTTACAAGACTGTACACATATTGTGTAAACCCGACAACTTCCGATTCAGATTGGAACTGGATCGGAATTTCAATCGACACTTCGCGAAGTTCGTTATTCACGTAAAATCCATTGGCGATCATACCTACAAAGTTCGGGAAGTAGTCGGATACTTCTTTTCTGAAGTCCGTAAAGATCTGTGAGTCATCGAAGTGATCCTCTTCTCCTTCATTGGAAGGAAACAGGACGTGCTTTTCATCAATGTTATCCCAACCATTAATGGTAAGGTCGGACCCTTTGACATACGTTTTACTTAAAAACTTACCTGGGACCTTCGAACTCGCTTCCTCTTCTTCATATAAGGCAAAGACAACCGGAACATCGTTAAGCTCTTCTCTCTCCCGAATCCGTTTCAAAATTTCCCCGGCATATTCTTTCCCTTTTTGAAGAAGCTCCTCAGTTGAATGGTCTACAGAGAGGCTTTGGCCCTCAGTCGTGAAATTGTAGACGGTTCTCAATGAAATTCCGATGGTCACTCCGCTTAGCTCTACCTTATTTTCATCTTGTCTAACTAAGTAATTCTGCTCGATGATATTCGATATATAGCGTGGACTTTCACGAAACTCTTCTTCGGTCGCTTCATCTTCGTTAAGCTCCGGATTTAAGCCATCTTCATTTCCTGAACTCTCCCGGCCTAACCACCGGAGCAGCGTATCCCCTTCAAAGTATTGACCTGGCTGGAAAAAATACTTGTCCGGATCGAAATATTCTTTAGAATGGCGGCGGAGGCCACTTTCGAATTCATCGATGTCCATCCGGTTCCCCATTTGGTTCGTCGTCACGGCTCGTGCAGTTGAAACCTTCGGGCTGCTTTCTGTGAGGATCATCCGGTAATCCTGTTCCGACATATTGTAGTTCGGGATGATAGCGGATTGATTATTTTTTTCATCTTTCGTTTCTTGTATGACTTCTTCTCTGTTGTCAAAAACGGGCGTACACGCGCTTACGACGAGCAATGAACTAAGCAACAGTGCGTGCATCTTCCTCATGCTTTCCACTCCCTTAATGAGACCAGCCGGAGCGTCTATGTTCGATCACACTCCGGCTCCTCTTGTATAACCATTAAACGTTTGGTCAATTAGGATAAAGCGTTTTTGAACTGCTCTTCATCCCAAATTTCAATCCCCAATTCTGATGCTTTCGTGTACTTGGAACCGGCGTCTTCGCCAGCGATGAGAAGGTCTGTTTTCTTACTGACACTTCCTGTCACTTTCCCGCCAAGTTCCTCGATCATTTTCTTCATTTCCGAACGGCTGTATTCTTCCATTTTCCCTGTAAGGACCACAGTCTTATCGTTGAAAGGAGAATCGATGGGCTGATCGCTCTTCTTAGCGCCCTTATACTCCATGTTGAGACCGAGCTGATTCAATTCTTCCAATAATTGTATGACCTGGTCTTCATCAAAATAGCTGGCAATCGATTCGGCCATTTTGCTGCCGATTTCAGGGATGGCTTCAAGCGCAGCGGCATCCGCTTCGACGAGCGCGTCCATATGTTCAAAATGCTGGGCAAGCGTGCTGGCTGCTTTCGAACCGACGTAACGCACACCAAGACCAAACAGCAGTCGCTCAAGGGAGTTTTCTTTTGAAGCTTCTATCGCGTTCAAAAGGTTCTCCACCGATTTTTCACCCATACGGTCAAGTTGCAGCAGCTCTTCGCGGTCGAGCTTATACAAGTCTGCAATCGTATGGATCAAGTTTTCCTGGAACAGTTGGGCAATCACTTTTTCTCCAAGACCTTCGATATCCATCGCATTTCTTGAAACGAAGTGGATCAAGCCTTCCCTGAGTTGAGCCGGGCAATTCGGGTTCACACAACGTAAAGCAACTTCTTCATCGAGACGGATGAGCTCGCTGCCACATTCCGGACATTCTTCCGGCATGCGGTACGGCTTTTCCTCCCCTGTCCGCTGATCTTCAACGACACGGACGACTTCAGGAATGATGTCTCCGGCTTTTTTGATGACGACCGTGTCTCCGATCCGGATATCTTTTTCAATAATAAGGTCTTCATTGTGCAAGGATGCGCGTTGGACCGTTGTTCCCGCGACCTTGACGGGATCAAGAATCGCTGTCGGCGTCACGGCTCCTGTGCGGCCGACACTGAGTTCTATGTCTATCAGCTTTGTGATCGCTTCTTCAGCTGGGAACTTATAGGCCGTTGCCCAGCGCGGACTCTTCGCTGTAAAGCCGAGGTCTTCCTGTTGATCGAGGCTGTCCACTTTGATGACGATGCCATCAATCTCGTAATCAAGATCGGCACGGTGTTCGACCCAGCTATTGACATAGTCGATGACCTCTTCAATATCGTTACACTTTTTCCATTCCGGATTTGTTTTCAATCCTAGCTCTTTCATTTTCTCCAGGCGTTCACTGTGGGCTTCGGTCGGATCGTTCTCCCACACGCCGATGCCGTATAAGAAAATGTCCAGGTTACGCTTGGCTGCGATTTTCGGGTCCAGCTGTCTTAGTGAACCCGCGGCTGCGTTACGCGGGTTGGCAAAAGGCTCTTCCCCATTTGATTCTTTCGCTTCATTCAATGTCATGAACGATTTTTTCGGCATATACGCTTCCCCGCGGACTTCGACGGTCACCGGTTCTTTCAGGCGAAGAGGAATGTTTCGGATGGTACGAAGGTTTTTCGTAATATCCTCCCCGGTCGTTCCATCTCCACGCGTCGCTCCCCGGACGAAGATGCCATCTTCGTATTTCAAGGAAACCGCAAGGCCGTCGATTTTCAGTTCACATACGTAATTGACCTCTGCATCCGTGCCATTTTTGACACGACGGTCGAAGTCTCGAAGTTCTTCATCATTGAAAGCATTTCCGAGGCTGAGCATCGGGATGTCGTGCTGTACTTTTACAAAAGCATCGAGAGGCTTTCCGCCGACCCGCTGGGAAGGCGAATCCGGCGTCTGCAAATCCGGATATTCTTCTTCAAGCTTGATCAGTTCCTGCATCTTTTTATCATATTCATAGTCCGAAACACTCGGAGCATCGAGCGTGTGGTATTCATAGCTGTACTGCTCAAGATTCTGTCTGAGTGTTTCGATCTTTTGCTTAGCTTCCGTTGCGTTCATATCCATCCACTTCCTTACGCTTTCGTAATCGGAGCAAAACGGGCAAGCAGGCGCTTAATGCCTGTCGGTGCTGGGAAGGCAATATCCAATTCCATCGCATCTCCTTCACCCTGCACTTTGACGACCGTGCCCTCGCCCCACTTCTTGTGCTGCGCTTTGTCCCCAGGCTGCCAGCCGATCTTCTCTCCACCTGACGAAGCTTTTTTCTCAGGCTTCTTCGCGGCACGTTTTTTCGGAGCTGCTTGAGGCTTCGTACCGAACGGCGTGCTTTCACGTTTCTTATTGAAAAATGGCAGTTCTTCTTTCTCTTCTTTTCCTTCAATCAGCTCTTCTGGGATTTCATGAATGAAACGGCTGATTGGATTCATGTTCGTCCGACCGTATAGCGTACGCATTTTTGCATGAGAAATGAACAGCTCTTTTTCCGCACGGGTGATTCCGACATATGCGAGACGGCGTTCTTCTTCCATTTCTTCTTCATCCATAAGCGCACGACTGTGTGGGAAGACGTTCTCTTCCATACCGATCAGGAAGACGACCGGGAATTCCAGTCCCTTCGCTGAGTGCAGCGTCATCAACGTAACCGTATCGTCACTACTAGGGTCTTCATTCATAGAATCAATATCCGCAATCAAAGCGAGATCCGTCAAGAAAGCGACGAGTGTTTTATCCTCTGCGTTCTCTTCGAAATTCTTCGTAACGGATTTGAATTCTTCGATGTTCTCTAGACGGCTTTGTGCTTCGATGCTTTTCTCGTTCATGAGCATCTCTTCATAGCCTGTCTTGTCGATGACTTCCTGGACCATATCGGTCGCAGAAAGGAATTCCTGCTGCTCGGCCCAGTTTTGGATCATTTTACGGAAGCTCATGATCGCTTTTGCTGCTTTAGCGCTGACGCCGACAAAGTCAACTTCGGCCGCAGCTTCGTATAGGGAAATGTCGTGATCTGCCGCATAGGCAAGCATCTTATCCATACTCGTTTTTCCGACACCGCGCTTCGGTTCGTTGACGACACGTTGGAAGCTGAGATCGTCGTTTGGGTTGGCAATAAGACGGAGATAGGCAAGCAGGTCCTTGATCTCTTTACGATCATAGAACTTCGTGCCACCGATCATCTGGTACGGGATGCCTGCTTTGACGAACGTTTCCTCAATCGTACGCGATTGGGCGTTCGTACGGTACAAGATCGCCACGTCCTGATAGCGGAATTTTCCTTGGCGGACGAGGTCTTCAATTTTGTCTGTGACAAAAAGACCTTCCTCACGTTCGGTTCCTGCCTGCTTGTAATGGATTTTCTCTCCACCTTTATTATCCGTCCAAAGACGCTTCGGCTTACGTCCACTGTTTTTATCAATAACATTGTTGGCAGCATCCAAGATCAATTCGGTGGAGCGGTAGTTCTGCTCAAGAAGAATCGTTCGTGCTTTCGGGTAGTCACTTTCAAAGTTCAGGATGTTTTGAATATCAGCTCCGCGCCACGCATAAATCGACTGGTCGGAATCTCCGACGACGCAAAGGTTCTGGTAACGGCTCGCCAAATGTTTAACGAGTTGATATTGGGCATGGTTCGTATCCTGATACTCATCGACATGGATATACTGGAAGCGGCGCTGATAGGATTCAAGCACTTCTGGAACTTCATCGAAAAGTCTCAGAGTCTGCATAATCAAGTCATCGAAATCGAGCGACTGGTTTTTGCGGAGTTTCTTTTGATAGCCTTTGTAAATCTGGGCGATTTGTTCTTCATGCATGTTGTTCGCTTTTTTTTCATAATCCTCCGCGGTCATCAGTTCGTTCTTCGAATTACTGATCGCACCGAGCATCGCTCGCGGGTCCCATTTTTTCGGATCGAGGTTGATCTCTTTCAGCACTTGTTTAATGACAGAAAGCTGATCGCTCGAATCCAAGATGGAAAAGTTACGGTCATAACCGATCCGGTCGATGTCACGTCTCAGGATCCGTACACACATGGAGTGGAACGTGGACATCCAGATTTTTTCTCCGTCCTTGCCGACAAGAGATTCGACACGCTCTTTCATTTCGCGTGCCGCTTTATTTGTAAACGTAATCGCTAATATATTCCGTGGCGCAACATCTTTTTCACTAAGTAGATAGGCGATGCGGTGTGTCAGCACACGTGTTTTACCACTTCCGGCACCTGCCATGATAAGCAGCGGGCCTTCTGTGTGGGTTACCGCTTCTCGTTGTTCTGTATTCAAGCCTTGAATCAATGCGTTCATAGCCTGTGTCATGAGGGTCCACCATCCTTCATCTTCATTGATTTAACGGCTTCGACCGTTTTAAGAGCAATCTCTAGGTTATCATAAATCACATCGCCGACAACGATGACATCTGCGAAGGCGGCCATTTCTGATGCCTGTTTTTCCGAAGTGATGCCTCCGCCGTAGACGAGTGATGTGTTTTCTAATTGTCGGGAAACGGCTTTAACTAAGTCAGGATCGCCATAGGTCCCGCTGTATTCCATGTAAAAAACGGGCAGACGGAAAATATGTTCAGCCATCTGGGCATAGGCGAGGACGTCTTTTTCATACGGAAGCGAACAATCCGTCCGTTCGAACACTTTCGCTTCAGGGTTAAGCACACAATACCCTTCTGTTAGCATGTCCTGCCACTCAATCACATCTGCATATTCTTTGATCGCCTGATGCTGCACATCAATCATCCACTTCTTATGACCACTGTTCAGGACAAGAGGGATGAAATAAGCATCAAAGCCGGGCGCAATGGCTTCCATGTCTGACACTTCAAGCACAAAGGGGATGTCATAGTTCTCCAAACGCTCTTGCAAATCCGTGACGTTTTCGAACGTGACACCGTCTGTGCCGCCGACAATAACCGCATCCGTCCCTGATGTGCATATCTTCTCTAAGTCTGCGTCTGTGATCGTCTTATTAGGATCAAGCTTGAACACATGATCCCACTCGCTTATATTGTACATTTCCGTCCTCCAAAACAACAGTTATCCATCTACCCATTATAGCAAATTTTCATCCCCGGGTTGAGGGGCACAACCAAACAATTCTATGACCTTTGTGAGAGGGGTTGCGGAAGGTTGTTTTGGTAATATATGTATGACCTGGTACACCATAAATTGTAAACACAAAAAGCTCGTCCTCTCTATTTAAAATGAGAGTCGAGCCTGTGTAGTGCTTATGGAAAATTATTGGAGACAAGGTCATACAATTATTACCAAACTAAATCATCAAAGACGATGTCATACATATATTACCAGGTCACGAAGGTTGCTCAGGTAGGAGGCGGGTGGATGTGAAGGTCATGGTTACGAGTCCGACGCTTAGGATGGTGATAGCGGAGAGCATGAGTGTCTCGAGCGAAAACAGATAGCCACTGGCACCGATGACAACGGCATCTATCGCGAGGATGACGAAGCCGACATTGACTTTGCACCAATCGGCGATCATTTGGGCGAGCAGGTCGGTGCCACCCGTACTTGTATGCACGCGGAGCATCAACCCGATTCCTCCGCCAACGAGCGCTCCTCCAATGATGGAACTGATCGCTGGATCGAGCGGCAAATGATGGGCGCGCAACCCTTGGAGAACGTCAATGGAAAAAGAAGAAATCAACAGCCCATGCAGACTGTTGTAGAAATACGTACGGTAATAGAACCAGGCGAGCGTAAAGATCGGAATGCTGAAGCAGATAATCGTCAGCCCGACCTCAAGCCCCCATATGTAATTGGCGATCATCCCGATTCCGATGATGCCACCATCTAAAACGTGGTCCGGAATCAGGAAAAAGTTGATGCCAAGTGAAAGTATCGTACTGCCGATAATGATCATGGCGCCTTTTTTCAACATCGTCTTCATCGGACAGCTCCCCTTCCATAGTACTAGCCTATGCCTGTCCGTTTTCTCTTAGAATCATGGAAGTGTTTCACCAGCGCCAACAAAAAAGACTGCCTAACAATAAAGGCAGCCTCTCATAAACTATTCGGTTTGTTTCGCTTGCACACGGTCAAGCGCTTGTGTATAAGCGTCATTGCCATAATTCAAGCAGCGTTTCACACGGGAGATCGTCGCCGTGGATGCACCTGTTTCGGTTTCAATTTTATGATAAGTGAAGCCTTCACGCAGCATGCGCGCTACTTCCAATCGCTGAGCGAGTGACTGCACTTCATTCATCGTTGCGAGATCATCAAAGAATTCATAGCATTCTTCTACACTTTGCAAAGATAAAACCGCTTCGAACAGTTGATCGAGCGTTTTTCCTCTCAATTTATCGATCTGCATGCCTTTTCCCTCCTTACTCCGATTCTACTGCAGCGTTTCCTGGAATGATGTTCACCCAAGTCTTCCCTGGTGTAAATGCCAGCGGGCTGCCGTCTTTATAGGGAAGCAATCGTCCATCGACGTTCTTCCACTCTACTTCTTTCATTTGTCCTTTTTGTAAAAGATACCCGTTCCCGCCTGAAGTGAGATCAATCGCACGACGACCGGCGTTATCAATAATCCGGTGGTCTGCTTCTATGATCCAGACATTTTCTACAGCCACCCGTTCTTCATTCAAACGGTCGATGGTCGGCTCTCCATCACTGGAACGTAAAAACTGCTCTTTCGCAGCATCATAAGTAAAACTTACATTCGTCCGACTGCCATAAGTAATCTGGACGTCATCCACGGGTGTTCCTTCAAACGAACCTTCTTCAGCAAACGGTAGTGCTTCAGGTTCTCCTGATTCATCATAGCCTTTGCTCGCAACCGCCTGCTCGACTCCCTCTGTCAAAAGATAAGAGTTATGAGGAGCTGCACGATCCGAGGACCGTTCGAATAACCAGCCGTTGTTATCATACATCGCTCCATCCAGGTAATCGACACCGCTGCCTGCTACTTGTTGATTGATCGACGTCGACGCACCGTGGTACGTATAAAGCGCATCAAAGCCATCAGCGATTTCGAAATAGTATGGACGTGCACTTCTTACCGGACCTATTGTATCAGGAATGTCACTATGGAACAAAGCAAGGAAACGTGTGATCTGCCCCTCTGCCAAAACTTCATAAACGATGTCGGCCTGACTCAAGCCTGATTGAGGTCTTGCTTTCGGATGGTTGTTCACCATGACGGACAAGGCACGGTGGTCTGCTTTTTCAGCCGTCGCTTCCCCCGTCAGTGGAAATGTTTCTGTGTGGGCTTGTTCGGTTTCTTCCTTTTCATCAACGGTCACGTTCTCTTCTGTCTCTATTTGTTCTTCGACCGCTGTTTCTTTCTCTTTCGTTTCTTCAGGTTGGGCAGCCCCTGCTTCCTCATTACAAGCTGCGAGAAAAAGGACGGCAAGCAAGCTGAAGAATGTAAGCTTTCTCAATGACAGCACTTCCTTATCTGTATTCCCTCTCTTATTTTAACGCATTATCGAAGGAAAGAGTACCTCTTTCTTTTTCACATCCATGATTCCAAGCGGTGTGATGCGAATGAATGGCAGATGCATGGATGACAAAAAGAGAAGCGTGTAAACGGGATCATTGAACGTAAAACCATGATCCAGCAGGCATTCTTTCAATTTCGCTTCTTCCTCCATGAGCTCTCTCATCGGCAGATCGGCCATCATGCCGCCAAGAGACAATGGCAGTTCAAAAAGGATTTCTCCTTCATTGACGAGCACAATTCCCCCACCGATTTCCTTCATGCGCTGAAAGGCCTTTTTCATATCTTTACGTGACTTTCCTGTCAATATGATATCCCCAGTATTGCTGTACGAGCTGACAAGGCCACCTAATGTCTGCGTAAAACCTTTCAGCAGTGTATTGACCATCCATTCGCCTTCACGGTCCATCAGCATGAGGTAGGATTCTTTATTTTCATCGCTCAATCGGTCGGTGGAAATGTCCGTATCGATGGCATAAGGTTTCATGATGACATCATTCACCATCTCAAGACCGATCGGCATGGAAAACTGCATATCTGCATCGGTCACTTCCCAATCGAGATCGAGCGGCTTCACGCCATTTTTTTCCCACTGGATTAGTGTTTCTTTTTTCAAAACCTCACCATCACGTTTCGTCCATTCACCTTTTGCAATGACGGAGTGAGGCATCGGGTCTTTCGGGTCTGATAAAAAGTTCAGGTGAGCGACGCGCCCGGCGTTCAAGCTTCCTACACGATTTTCAATTCCGAAATGACGGGCCGCCTGATACGTCGCCATCATGTACGCATCAATTTCCGGCACGCCGGCATCCAATGCAATTTGGATACATGGATTGATCAGTCCTTCACGATAAAATCCAGGCGTGGATCCATCGGTCGTGTACATCATATGGTCGAAGTGAGTATGCCCTTGTTCCACAAGCCCTTGTAAAATATCCGGAAGATCCGGGCGGATGGACGAGTAGCGTAACCCTGTCTGATAACCGATTTCCAATCGTTTCAGAACATCGTCAGCACTCATCGATTCATGCTCTGAATCCATTCCGAGCAGGCGCATTTTCACAAGCGTCTGTTCAGAAGCGCCCGGCAGGTGGGCTTCCAAAGGCTTCCTTGAACGTTTGGTTTCCTGCATAAAGTGTAAAATCTGCTCGTCCCCTTGATGAAGGACATCCGGCCAGGCGGTCAGTTCTCCGCCCTGGATGACAGCATCATGAGCGATCCAATCAGGGATCTGGGAATCGAATGCAAATCGGTCTTCATCACGAAGCACGGACTGCGGGTCGAAACGGGCCCACCAGTACATGGTTGCAGGCAAATCCATGAATTCTTCTAATAAAGAAAACGCTTTCTCTTTTTCCGTTAAAAAAAGCCACATCAAGTTATCGTTGACGAGCGTTGTCGTCCCTGTCTCTGCCGCATATTCTGCAAAGCTCTGGGGATTATATAACTGAAATGGGTGGGCATGCGGTTCAACATAGCCAGGCACAATATAACTGTCTGTGCCATCAATGATTTCCGTACCTTCTGTATTGGAAGGAAGCTCCTGGCCGGTATAAATGATGCGATCATTATACACCCAGATATGGCCATGCATCCATTTCTTCAAGTAAACATTCAAGTAAGTTGTATTTTTGATTAACTTCGTCGGCGCCGTTTTTCCATCAATGACGGCTGCATGTTCACGCAGCTGACGGTTCCGCCAACGAAAGCGTGTTTCGTTCATGGAGCGTACCTCCCTGAGATCATTATGTTCTATCGTAACACAGGAACTTCCATTCTGGTAAGGAGGAAGCACAATGAAACCGAATATCGGAATCATCAACAGTATGGTCCGCATCACCGCAGGTCTTAGTATGCTGACCTATTTGACGATCCGCGGTGCACGCAGAGAGTGCGATTCTTCCCACCCCCTTCTCATCATGTTGTCTGCATTGAAGGTTGCGGAAGGAATTGTACGTTTCTGCCCGTTGACAGCCGTTTATGAGGAAATGTCTACAGAAAAAGACGGCATTGAGCAAAGCTGGCAGCAAAATATTCCGCAGGACCAATAAACGCGGAGGTGTACGGCATGTTTCTGCCGATGATTTTCCTGTTCCGTCGATATATTAAACATTTGGCCGATAAAAATAAAGTTTAGCCGATATATCCAGATCTTAATCGATATAACCAAATATTCATTGAAATATCCGACAACCAGTTGATATGTCACCATCACCAACAAAAGAAGAGCGGGCTGCCCCGCTCTTTCTTCAAAAGGATGAAACGTATGGATTTTATGGAATACTTTACAGACGTCGGGTTCGTCATCGTCACCGTCATCGGTTCGATTGCCGCTTTATTCTACGTCGGAACGCGAAGCCGCCGAAGAGACTGATGAACGTCCAATATCTCTTCGATAGAAAAAGTCGCTCTGATCCTCAAATGGACGAAGCGATTGATACGTACGATCCAGCGCTTGCGCAAGGTCTTCTCCTTTGTTCCCAATCAAAAGGACGCGCCCGCCGCTGGATACATACTTCCCGCTTTCCCAAGCTGTCCCTGCATGGACGACAAAACCATCATCCGCTTCAAGCTCAGGTAACGGACGCCCTTTTTCATATGGACCAGGATAGCCCGCGGAAGCGACTACAACACCTGCACAAACTCCCTCTGACCACGTCAGTTCAGGATTTTTCCCATCCAGTACATCGTTCACCACTTGCACGAGATCATTTTCTAACAAAGGTAAAACGACCTGCGTTTCCGGATCACCGAATCGCGCATTGAATTCAATCACCTTCGGCCCCTCTGAAGTTTCGATCAAGCCTGCATATAAAATCCCTGTAAACGGGCGGCCTTCTTCCACCATCGCTGCCGCTACCGGCTTCACAATCTCCTCGACGGCAAAGGCGTACGAAGAATTATGCAATGCTTGCACAGGAGCGAAGGCGCCCATTCCGCCTGTATTCGGACCTTGATCTCCATCGAATGCGCGCTTATGGTCTTTCGCAGGAATCATCGGATAGACATTCGAACCATTCACAAACGCCATCAGCGAAAACTCTTCTCCTGCCAAAAACTCCTCCACAACGATTTCACGGCTCGCATCCCCGAACTGTCCATTTTCAAGCATGTCTTCCACTGCTGACAACGCCTCTTCCACGGTTTCAGCCACGACGACCCCTTTTCCTGCCGCCAGCCCGTCCGCCTTCACGACAATCGGCGCACCTTTTTCCTTAATGTAAGATTGAGCCGCTTCCACATTGGAAAAAGCTTCGTATCCAGCCGTCGGAATCTCGTATTTGTGCATCAGCTGTTTAGCAAAATGCTTGCTTCCTTCGATGAGAGCGGCCGCTTTGGTCGGACCGAACACCCGCAGAGCCGCTTCTTGGAAAGCATCCACCAATCCATCAAGCAAAGGGTTCTCAGGGCCTACCACGGTCAGGCCCACATTGTTCTCCCGGGCAAAAGCAACCAGCCGGTCAAAATCCTGCTCACTCGTATCGATGCATTCAGCAATTTTACTCATCCCTGCATTTCCAGGGGCAGCGAAAATACGCTCTACCTGATCACTTTCTGCGAACTTTTGTACAAGACTGTGTTCCCGGCCACCTCGACCAACGACCAATACGTTCATAAGACTCCACCCTTTCGATTAGTGTTTGAAGTGACGCATTTTTGTAAAGACCATCGCGATGCCATGTTTGTTACAGGCATCAATGGAATCTTGATCACGCTTGGAACCGCCAGGCTGGATGATCGCTGTCACACCCGCTTCCGCTGCGGCCTCCACAGTATCCGGCATCGGGAAAAAAGCGTCGGACGCCATGATGCTGCCTTCTGCTTTCTCACCTGCCTGCTCAAAAGCGATTTTCGCTGCACCGACACGGTTCATCTGTCCCGCACCGACACCGAGCGTGCGGTCCCCTTTCGCTACGACAATCGCGTTCGACTTCACGTGTTTGACGACTTTCCAACCAAGCTTCAAATCTTCAAGCTCTTGTTCAGACGGCTCACGTTCTGTTGCGACTTCAAGCTCGACATCATCAAGGGAACCTTCATCCGCATCCTGGACAAGCAGCCCGCCATTGACGGTGACCAGCTTATGAGCCGGACGGTCGGCTTTTTTCATATCCACTTTCAACAGGCGGAGATTCTTCTTCGTTGTCAGAATATCAAGCGCTTCTTGACTGAAGGACGGAGCGATGATGATCTCAAGGAAAATCTCTTTCAACTTCGCCGCCGTATCGGCATCGACTTCTCTGTTCAAGGCAACGATTCCACCGAAGATCGAAACAGGGTCGCCTTCGTACGCTTTTACATACGCGTCATGCAAGTTCTCGCCAACCCCGACACCGCATGGGTTCATGTGTTTGACCGCAACGGCTGCCGGCTGGTTGAACTCAAGCACTACTTCAAGAGCCGCGTTGGCATCTTGAATGTTGTTGTAGGAAAGCTCTTTTCCGTTCAGCTGTTCCGCTTTAGCAAGAGACGTGCCATCGAAGTTCGCTTTCTTATAAAAAGCCGCGTTCTGATGCGGGTTTTCTCCATAGCGTAAGGATTGAACCTTTTCATAAGTGACGGAATACGTCTCTGGAAATAGCTCTTCTGTCAAACCGGAAAAGTATTCGGCGATCATCGCATCGTAATTGGCGGTATGACGGAACACTTTGGCCGCAAGCTTACGCCTGACCTCATAAGTAAGCGCATCGTTTTCGAGACCTTCGATGACCTCATCGTAATCGACAGGATCAACGACGACCGCGACGTCTTCAAAGCTTTTCGCCGCAGAGCGCAGCATCGTCGGTCCACCAATATCGATGTTCTCAATCGCATCTGCTTCCGTAACGCCTTCTTTCGCGATTGTCTCTTTGAACGGGTACAAGTTCACAGCGACAAGATCGATCGTCTCGATGTTCAGTTCCTCGAGCTGCTTCATATGCTCTTCATTCGAGCGCTTTGCGAGTAATCCACCATGGACCGAAGGGTGAAGCGTCTTCACACGTCCGTCCATGATTTCCGGAAATTCAGTGACCTCGGAAATGGATTTGACCGGGACTCCTGCTTCTTCAATGTCTCGTTTCGTGCCACCTGTAGAAATAAGCTCGTAGTCAAGTTCGTGAAGTTTCTTTGCAAAATCTGTCAATCCTTGTTTATTGGATACGCTCAGTAGGGCACGTTTTTTCATAAAGATTCCTCCTTGATGAATAATGATTGAATCACTTGTGGGTAGAGGCGATGCTCGACCGCCTGGATTTTGTTTTTCACATCATCCGCTGTATCGTTTTCTTCAATATCGATGGCTTCCTGGGCGATGATCGGGCCTGTATCCATACCGTCATCGACATAATGGACCGTCACGCCGGTCACTTTCACTTTTTTCTCCAGCGCCTGACCGATGGCATCTTTCCCTGGGAACGCCGGCAGCAGGGAGGGGTGGATGTTGACGATGCGGCGCTCATAAGGCTTCAATAACGTCGGTCCGATAAGGCGCATATATCCAGCAAGCACGATGAATTCAATCCCTCGCTGCCGGCAGTCATCGAGCACCGCCTGCTCATAGGCGGCTTTGTCTGCAAAACTTTTCGCCCGGTAAACGACGGTATCGATTTCATGCTTCTGAGCCTTTTCGATGACAGGAGCCCCGATGCGGTCACAGACGAGCAGGGCGATGTTCGCTTCGATCTCTCCGGATTCCACTTTGCTGACGATTGCATCGAAATTCGAACCGGTGCCGGAGGCGAAGACAGCGATGTTGATCATATTCCCTGCACTCCTTCCTCGTTCGTCACTTTTCCGATGACGACCGCATCATCACAAGCTCCGAACGCGGCGTTTACATCAGAAGGATCAAGCACGACGACCATGCCGATGCCCATGTTGAACACACCGAACATCTCCTCATTGCTGATCGATCCTTTTTCCTGTAAAAAGCGGAACACTTCCGGCACCTGCCAACTGTCGGTGTCGATTTCACACCCAAGTCCTTCCGGCAGTGTGCGTGGAAGGTTTTCGTAAAAGCCTCCACCTGTAATGTGCGCGATGCCTTTGATGGTGGTGTTCTTCTTCAGCGATTGAATCTCAGGAACATAAATCCTCGTTGGCGTCAGCAGTACGTCTCCAAGTGTGCGGGTCCAGCCCGCAGGTACCGTCTCGAGGTCCAGGTCTGCGATGAGTTTCCTGACAAGAGAAAAGCCGTTCGAATGGACGCCGGAGGAAGGAAGGCCGACTAAGACGTCTCCTTCTTTGATCTCAGAACCTGTAATAATCTGCTCCTTATCCGCCATTCCGACGACAAAGCCGGCGAGGTCGTATTCATCCGCCTCATACATGCCTGGCATTTCTGCCGTTTCGCCACCGACTAGAGCAGCTCCGGACTGTTCGCAGCCATCCGAAATTCCTTTGACGATCTGCTCAATCCTGGCGGGATCATTTTTTCCACAGGCAATGTAATCCAAAAATAGAAGCGGATCTGCGCCTTGTGCAACAATATCGTTGACACACATTGCGACAACATCTACGCCGATTGTATCATGCTGATCCGTCTCGAACGCCAGCTTCAGCTTCGTTCCGACTCCGTCTGTGCCTGTCACAAGGACAGGTTGTTCATAGCTCATGCCGCTGAGGTCAAACAATCCAGCGAAAGAACCGAGTCCTCCCATCACTTCCGGACGCATCGTGCGGGCCACATGCTTTTTCATCCGCTCGACCGCTTCGTAACCAGCTTCGACATCAACGCCCGCCTGTTTATACGATTGACTCATCTCGCTTCCCCCCCTACGCTTTTTCATATGGATGCATCGTGTTCGGATAAATTTCTGTCGGGTAATTGCCGGTAAAACAGGCCATGCACCCGCCGTGTCTCAGCGACTCTTCTCCCTGATATATACTGTCATTCAACCCTTGAACGGATAGAAAAGCGAGACTGTCAGCGCCGATTTGCTCTTCGATTTCCTCGATGGAATTGTTCGCTGCGATCAATTCCCCGCTGTTTGAAGTATCAATGCCGTAATAGCACGGGTTTTTAATCGGTGGAGAAGCAATCCGCACATGGACTTCCTTCGCTCCCGCTTCCTTCAACATCTTCACAATTCGGCGGCTCGTTGTACCCCTTACGATCGAATCATCGACCATGACCACTCTTTTTCCTTCGACAATCCCTCGGACAGCGGAAAGCTTCATTTTCACACCTTGTTCACGTAGCTCCTGCGACGGCTGTATGAATGTCCGGCCGACATAGCGGTTTTTGATCAACCCGAGCTCATACGGAATCCCGGAAGCTTCTGCGTAACCGATGGCTGCCGAAATACTTGAGTCCGGAACACCTGTCACAACATCCGCATCAATCGGAGCTTCTTCCGCCAGCGATTTGCCCATCCGTTTACGGGAAGCGTGGACATTTTTTCCGTCGAGATTGCTGTCAGGTCTTGAAAAGTAGACATATTCCATCGAGCAGAGCGTGCGCTGAATCGGAGCGGAGAACCGTTTGGATTCCACTCCCTCATCTGATATGATCAAAAGCTCACCAGGATCGATTTCCCTATCATACTCGGCACCGACAACATCGAAGGCACATGTTTCTGAAGAGACGATCCATGATTCTCCCAGATGACCAAGGCTGAGTGGACGCAACCCGCGCGGGTCATTGGCGACAAACATGCGGTCCTCAGTCATGACGAGAAACGCATACGCGCCTTTGATCATCGACAGAGCCTCCATGATGGCCTGCTCGAGAGGCAGATGGCGGGCACGTTTAATTAAATGAGCCACAACTTCTGTATCCGAAGTCGTCTGCAAAATGCTTCCCTGCGCCTCCAGCTGGTTTTTCAACGCTTGGGCGTTCACAAGGTTTCCATTATGAGCAAGCGCAAGTCCTCCTGTTTGGGAACGGAAGAGGAGTGGCTGGATATTCTCATAGCCGCCGTCCCCTGCCGTTGCGTAGCGCACGTGACCGATCGAAGCATGTCCGCTCAAGTCATCGAGCTGATTTTCTGAGAAAACTTCATTGATGAGGCCGTGTCCTTTGGCAAGCTTCAACTGTTCTCCGTCCGTTGTGACAATTCCAGCTCCCTCTTGACCGCGGTGCTGGAGGGCATGTAAGCCGTAATAAGTCAGCTGGGCCGAATCCTGATGACCCCAGACGCCGAAAATGCCGCATTCTTCATTTAACCCTTTGATTTCACCAAGCATCCGATCGCTCCTTTCCACGCTTCTTTCAGCACTGATGTCTTTTCTTCCAGAACGACGCCTTCCTGCTTGATTCTGTACACCCCGTTTTCCGTCACGGTCCCGATCAGACGAGCATCTGTGACACTCTGTTCGAACGCGCCCTTTTGTTCCGGCGCTACGGTGACGATGAAGCGTGACTGTGATTCTGCGAACAGCGCGGTAACTGGCTCACCTTCGAGCGTCACCTCACAGCCGAACTCGTTTTCAAAAAGCTTTTCGGCAAGGGCAACAGATAGACCACCTTCTGATACGTCATGAGCAGAGACGACAAGTCCTGCGCGAATCGCTGTCAGAAGCTGTTTTTGACGGTTATACTCGATCTTTAAATCCAGCGACGGGGCTTTTCCAAAATGCTTCCCTTCAAGCATGCCCTGCAGTTCACTGCCCCCGAATTCTGCATTCGTTTCCCCAATGACATAGATGAGGTCGCCGGCATGTTGCGCATGGGAACGAGTGATATGCTTAACATCATCAATCAAACCGACCATACCGACGATCGGTGTCGGGTAAATCGCCTGACCTCCGAATGATTCGTTGTACAAGCTGACGTTCCCACCGATGACTGGCGTTTCAAGATTACGGCACGCCTCGCTCATGCCGTCGACGCTTTTTTCCATCTGCCAAAAAATTTCAGGATTTTCCGGTGATCCGAAATTAAGTCCGTCTGTGATTCCCAGCGGGCGACCACCAGAGCAGACGATATTCCTTGCTGCTTCAGCAACTGCGATTTTCCCACCGACTTCAGGGTCTACATAGAGATAACGAGAATTGCAGTCGGTCGTCATCGCAAGCGCTTTGTTGGTACCGCGTACGCGAAGCACAGCCGCATCAGATCCTGGTGTGACGACGGTATTCGTCTGGACCATGGAATCGTACTGATCGTACACCCATTCTTTGCTGGCGATTGTCGGCTGTTTCAATAGATTCACCAATGTTTCCCGGTAGTCTGTGATTTCTGGTACATAATCTTCCATACTTTGAAACTCTTCATAATACGCCGGAATACGGGACGGCTGATGGTAAACCGGTGCATCCTCAGCAAGAGAATCGACAGGAACATCAGCAACGGTTTCCCCGTGGTGCTCGAGGCGGAAGCGTTTCGAACCTGTCACTTCACCGACCGCTACCGCTTCAAGATTATATTTACGGAAAACTCTTGCAATCTCTTCCTCGCGTCCTTTTTCTACGACGAGCAGCATCCGTTCCTGAGATTCAGAAAGCATCATTTCATAAGCCGTCATATTTTCTTCCCGCTGCGGGATATGATCGAGATTCATCGTCATTCCTGTGCCTGCTTTACTCGCCATTTCACTTGCCGATGAAGTCAGTCCTGCCGCTCCCATATCTTGAATACCAACAAGAGCGTCGTGTTGAATGACATCAAGACAAGCTTCGATGAGCAGTTTTTCCATGAACGGATCCCCGACTTGTACGGATGGACGCTTTTCTTCGGACTCTTCCGACAATTCTTCCGATGCGAAAGTAGCGCCGTGGATGCCATCACGCCCGGTCTTGGCTCCGACGTACATGACCGTGTTACCGATACCGGCCGCAATTCCTTTTTGAATATCTTTATGATCGATCAACCCGACACACATCGCATTGACAAGCGGATTGCCATTGTACGCATCATCGAACTGGACTTCTCCGCCGACCGTTGGGACACCGACACAGTTACCGTAACCTGCAATACCGCGGACAACTTCTTCAAAAAGGTACTTCACACGTGGCTGCTGCAATGAACCGAACCTGAGCGAATTCAGAAGCGCGATCGGACGGGCTCCCATCGAGAAGACGTCGCGCAGGATTCCACCCACCCCTGTGGCTGCACCTTGGTATGGTTCAACAGCGGACGGGTGGTTGTGGCTTTCAATTTTGAAAACGACGGCCTGATCATCACCGATGTCGATGATCCCGGCGCCTTCCCCGGGACCTTGAAGCACGTGTGCACCTTCAGTAGGGAACTTTTTCAAAAGCGGTTTAGAGTTTTTGTAGCTGCAGTGTTCCGACCACATGACTGAAAACAAGCCGGTCTCTGTGTAGTTCGGACGACGACCGAGAATCGAGCAGATGGAAGCATACTCGTCATCCTTCAGCCCCATCTCTCTATAAACGTGCTGTTCTTCGATTTGTTCTGGACTGATCTCAAGCATTGATGGCATGGTGTTCCCTCCAGTGTGTCAAAATCGATTCAAATAGACGAAGACCGTCATCGTGACCAAGAAGCGCTTCGACCGCCCGCTCCGGGTGTGGCATCATACCGAGCACATTTCCTTTTTCATTGGTGATGCCGGCAATATTCCCGACAGACCCGTTCGGGTTCTGGTCATACGTAAAGACGATCTGCTTGTTGTTTTGGAGCTTCTGAAGTGTTTCTTCGTCACAAAAATAATTGCCGTCTCCATGTGCGATTGGAATTTGGATTTTTTCCTTTTTCTCGTATTGACGGGTGAACATCGTGTCGGCATTTTCGACGGTCAATGTTTCAAAATGGCACATGAATTTGAGCTTTTCATTCGGAAGCATCGCACCTGGTAAAAGTCCCATTTCGAGAAGGATCTGGAACCCGTTGCACACGCCAAGGACTGGTTTTCCGGCTTCTGCTGCTTCGCGGATTTGTGTGATGACATCAGAAGTAGAGGCAATAGCACCTGAGCGCAGGTAATCGCCATAAGAGAAACCGCCCGGCAGTAGAATCCCGTCATAGTTTGCTAGATTTGCTTCCTTATACCAGACTAAATCCGCTTCTGCTCCGAGTTGATCTTTAACAGCAAAGTACATATCACGGTCGCAATTCGATCCTGGAAAAACGATGACAGCGAATTTCACGTTAACCCGCCTCCTCAATCGTGTAGCTGTAATTTTCGATGACAGGGTTGGCAAGAAGCTGGTCGCACATGCGATCGATCTCCGCTTCAAGATTGTCACTGTCTTCAACCATCACTTCCATGTATTTTCCGACGCGTACATCCTGGACGTTGTTATATTCTAAAGATTGCAGGGAGTTGTGGACAGCTTTTCCTTGTGGATCAAGGACCCCTTCTTTCAACGTGATGTGAATCTTTACTTTGCGCATACGCTCTCCTCCAGTCGATGTAGTATTTTGGTGTACGTATCGATCAAGTCACCGGTACTTTCCCGGAAGACGTCTTTATCCATTTTCTCGCCTGTTTCTTTGTCCCAAAGCCTGCACGTATCCGGGGAAATTTCATCAGAAAGGACGATCGTGCCGTCTTTGAGGCGGCCGAATTCCAATTTGAAATCGACAAGCGTCAGCCCTGCCGAACGGAAAAGCTTTTGAAGTTCAATGTTGATGTCTAAGGCTTGCTGTTTAATAAACGTGAGTTCTTGTTCCGTGATGTCCGTGAGATGATACGCGTGGACATCGTTGATGAGCGGGTCATTCAATTCGTCTTTCTTGTAAAACAATTCAATGATCGGTGGAGTAAAGCTCGTTTTTTCCTCGATGCCGAGCCGGCGCGTAATGCTGCCAGCAGCCTGGTTGCGGACAACGACTTCAAGAGGAATGATGTCCGTTCGTCTGACCAGCTGTTCGGTATCGTTCAGAGCTTTAATAAAGTGGGTCGTAATGTTGTGCTGGTGTAAGTATTGGAATACTTTCGAGGTAATCAAGTTGTTGAGGCGTCCTTTGCCTGCGAACTCGTCTTTTTTCTTGCCGTTAAATGCTGTAGCGTCATCTTTATAAGATAAAACGAGCTGATCCGACTCATCCGTCGTATGATACACCCGTTTCGCTTTCCCTTCGTACAATAAAGAACCCTTCATACAGAAACACCTCGCTAAGGAATTGGGATTTTTTGTATGACCTGGTACACCAGATCCTGGTGTACCAGGTCATACAGTATTTTCCATTATCTGTCCATCATCTTTCGGTACAGCTTTACAGTCCGATGCGGTCGAAGATGCGGTCGACTTGTTTCAGGTGATGCTTGTAGTCGAAGCAGGCATCCAGCTGTTCTTTTGACAGGGTGGATGTGATCTTGTCGTCTGCTTCAATCAGTTCACGGAACGGGATGCCGCGCTCCCATGCTTCCATGGCTTTCGGCTGGACGAGGTCGTAAGCTTCTTCGCGGACCAAGCCTTCATCGATGAGCGTCAGCAATACACGCTGGGAGAAGATGAGTCCGTATGTTTTCTCCATATTTTCCTGCATCCGTTCAGGGAAGACAGTCAAGTTCTTCACGATGTTACCGAAACGGTTCAACATGTAATTCAAAGCGATCGTTGCATCAGGCAGGATGATTCGCTCTGCGGAAGAGTGAGAGATGTCACGTTCATGCCATAGCGGTACATTTTCAAATGCCGTCAGCATGTTGCCGCGCAGAACGCGTGCCATTCCGGTCATGTTTTCAGAACCGATTGGGTTTCGTTTATGCGGCATCGCAGAGGATCCTTTTTGACCTTTCGCAAAAAATTCTTCCACTTCACGTGTTTCCGTTTTTTGCAGGCCGCGGATTTCTACAGCAATTTTCTCAATCGAAGACGCAACCAAAGCAAGTGTGGATACATAATGAGCATGACGATCACGCTGCAGGGTTTGTGTCGAAACAGGTGCTGGCTTCAGGCCAAGCTTTTCACACACATACTCTTCAACAAATGGATCGATGTTCGCATACGTTCCGACCGCTCCAGAAAGCTTTCCGAACTGGATGTGGTCCATTGCAAGATCCAAACGCTCGAGATTACGCTTCATTTCTTCATAATAAAGAGCAAGCTTCAGTCCGAACGTCGTCGGCTCGGCATGCACACCGTGTGTACGGCCCATCATGACCGTGTGTTTATGTTCCTTCGCCTTTTCACCAAGGATCTCAATGAAGTTGACGAGGTCTTTGCGAATGATTTCATTCGCCTGCTTCAATTGATAGGACAGCGCTGTGTCCACGACGTCTGTGGAAGTCAGTCCGTAGTGCACCCACTTCCGCTCTTCTCCGACCGTTTCTGAAACGGCGCGGGTAAAGGCCACAACATCGTGACGAGTTTCTGCTTCAATTTCGTGAATGCGGTCGATGGAAAAGGATGCATTCTCGCGTAATTTTTTCACGTCATCTTTTGGGATGACCCCAAGTTCACTCCACGCTTCACAAGCTAAAAGTTCAACCTCAAGCCAAGCCTGGTATCTATTTTCTTCTGTCCAAATCGCACCCATTTCCGGGCGTGTATAACGTTCAATCATTGTCTTCCTCCTACCATAAATGGATCTGATTTTCTGTGATGACTTTGTCGATTTCTTTTAAATTGTCCCCCACAAAGGTTATGTGCCCCATTTTACGGGTCTGACGGGCTTCCTCTTTTCCATAGTCGTGAAGATGAAAGCCATGATAATATTCCAGACGATCCAGCAAAATGCTTCGATGCTTCCCAAGCACGTTCACCATCACCGCTGCCCCGAACGAATGGACCGGTAACAGCGGGAGACCGCAAATCGCACGGACGTGCTGTTCGAATTGTGACACGCTGCACGCTTCGATCGTATAATGCCCTGAGTTATGAGGCCGTGGCGCCATTTCATTGATGAAAATGTCCTTTCCTTTGACGAACATTTCAACAGCGAATGTACCGACCACTCCGATTCGTTCAGCTAATACTTCAACAGCTTCACGGGCGCGCTCTTCCACTTTCCCAGGAATGGTTGCCGGAACTCTTGATTCATGCAAAATGTGGTTCTTATGGATATTTTCCGCAATCGGGAACGGGATGATACGTCCATCCATTCCTCTAGAAAACACTTGAGAAATTTCAAGATCGAATTCAAGCCACTGCTCCACAATGTAGGTGCCGCCTTCTTTCATGAAATACCGGACATCTTCGAGATGAGTTTCGTCTTCGATTTTCTGCTGTCCCTTGCCATCATAGCCGCCGCTGACCGTCTTGATGACAGCAGGATAGCCTGTGACTTCCATCGCTTCTTCCACCTCTTCAAAAGTGGTCACGATACGATACTCAGGGACGGACAGTCCAGCATCGACGGCGATCTCCTTCTCTTTGGCCCTGTTTTGGGTCACTTCAAGCGCAAATGCTCCTTGCGGCAGCTTCCCTTTTTCTTCAAAAAGCCGTGCCACATCGAGGTCAACGTTTTCAAATTCGTAGGTGATCACATCACTGACCTCACTCAATCGTTCCGCTGCTTGCAAGTCATCATATTCAGCGATGATGTGTTCCTCAGCGATTGAGGCACAAGGGCAATTTTCTGCAGGATCAAGCACAGCGATTCGATAGCCCATATGTCTTGCTGCGACAGCCATCATACGACCGAGCTGGCCGCCTCCTAAAATCCCGATCGTCCTTCCTGGTCGAATCACTTCAGGTTTCACGAAGATCCCTCCTCATTCCGTCGACTTTATCTACCATCTGCCGGCGATAGTCTGATAGTTTTGAAGCTACTTCCTGATCGAAAGCTCCAATCATTTCCGCTGCCAGAAGACCCGCATTTTTCGCGCCTGCCTTCCCGATCGCAACGGTAGCGACAGGAACGCCCCCTGGCATCTGCACGATGGATAAAAGAGAATCCAACCCTTGCAATGCTTTCGATTCCACCGGCACGCCGATGACCGGTAGTGTCGTTTTAGATGCGACCATCCCAGGTAAGTGAGCCGCGCCCCCTGCCCCTGCAATAATCACTTTCAACCCTTTTTCCCGGGCCGTTTCCGCGTATGTGAACATATCTTCAGGTGTACGGTGTGCTGAGATGATTTCTTTTTCATAATCGATTGAAAGCTCATCCAAAACGCTGCACGCTTCTTTCATCGTCTCCCAATCTGAAATGCTGCCCATGATCACGCCTACACTTGCCATCGAATCCCTCTTTTCTTTCGTAGCATGAAAAATGCCTGCTCGACGCCCCTCAAAAGATGAGAGGAGTCGAACAGGCACACGTGTGTCCGGTCTGAGAAAGCTTTTTCACAGCTTAAACTCCCCTCATAGTCCGGAAATTTACGGTTCCCAGGTAGAGACGTACGGGCCATATCCCCGTCATATATGAGGTCGTCTATGCAATTCTGCCTTCATCATATCAATTTCTGTTCCAACATGTCAACGCAAATATCGAACATTAATAAAAACGTAACAATTGATCGTTCGGTTTTATTCCTTTACCGCATGAAATACGATCGTTTTTCCTACAGGTTCCATCACTTTTTCCCCATTACGGGTTTCTTCACGGAAGACAGGCTCTTCCGCGCGACGTATCGGCGTGTATCCTTCTTTCTTCATCCGATCGAGACATTGACCGATCGATTCCTTTTCACCGACTTCAAAGCGCTTCTTGCTGTTCTTGTTCTTTTTGGGCATCACGGATCTTTCCTCTCTTAACGGATTTCGCCCAGAATCCACCATGAATCTGCTTCGGTTCATACGCCACGATAAAAGCTTTCGGGTCGATATAACGGATCGTTTCATACAAAGCGAGTTCATACTTCCGTGGTGTCAGGATCTGCATCGCCAAGCGGTCGCCTTCCATGCCATACGCGTACCAGCTCGTAACACCATATCCTTTTTCACGAAGTCTGCGGGTGAATTCGATGTCTGGGTCTGAAGATATCACATTAACTGTAATATACCCGAGAGCGAGCTTCTCTTCAATCTTCATCCCGACGATGACGCCGAGACCATACCCGACGGCATAGGCAATGACGTTTTCAATTTGATCCAGGCGGTCGAGGACGAGCCCCAGTCCGTAAATGTACGTCACGATTTCGAACATGCTGATGAACGCAGCAAAATAGCGCTGTCCCTTCAGCGTGAAAATCATACGGAGGGTGAAAAACGAAACATAAACAATGTTGACAGCTAAAATAATCCCAACGAGCAATAATGGGTTTTCAAACATAGTTGAGAGCCTCCTACGCTAGGGTTTGCACAAACCGTCACATTCACCTAGACGATGTACTTTGCATACACTATAAACCATGAGAAGAGACGTGCACAACAAGTTTTTAACGCAATCTATGACATTTTTTGGAGGACGATGACATGAATCAATTTAAAGATTGGAAAACCAACCTCGACCGCTTCTTCGGGCAGGACTTCTGGGGAGACTTCGACGGCATGATGAAACCCGCCGTTCCAGCAATCAACATGTATCAATACGACAATGAACTGCTTTGCTTCGTCAACATTCCTGGAATGAATCACCCGAAAAATGTCGACGTTCTTGTTGACCATTCGACATTGACGTTAAGTGGAAAAATTGAAATCAATAACCGTGGGGGCCACCAGATCAAATCAGAGATCGCCGATGGAGCGTTTGAAAGAAGCATCGATCTTCCCTTCCCCGTTCGGCATGACAAAGTGGAAGCGACGTATAAGCATGGACTGCTCGTGATCCAGCTCCACCGCTATATTTCAGATTCAACGAAACAGCGTCCGATCACGATCCGCCATTTGGAAGATGAATAAAACCGGCAGCCGCTTGGGCGACTTGCCGGTTTCTTTTTTTGCTGATTGAGCTGGGTAGCTCTAGCTTCTACTGACATATTAGCAGCTTTGAAGCTTTTATTAGCAGGTTCATCGAATATATTAGCAACTTTCAGCATATATTAGCAGGTCATCCTACTATATTAGCCACTCCCCCCATATCAACGGCTTCAGCTATTTTAACGGTAGCTTTGCACCATTTATCAGTCGGTTTTAGCAGTTTATCAGTGACTTCCGCATATTTATCGGTGAGATTCGCTGTTTTATCAGTATCTCCCTATGCCAGGAAGATAAAGTACAACACAAAGATAACAAACAGGAAGTACATAATCGGATGGATCTCTTTCCCGCGCCCCTTCAAAAGCATCGTAATCGGATAGAAAATAAATCCGATGGCAATCCCTGTTGCAATGCTGTAGGTCATCGGCATCGCCGCAATCGTAAAGAAGGCAGGAACCGCGATTTCAAACTGATCCCAATCGATATTTTTCAAAGTGGAAGCCATAAGCACACCGACAATGATCAACGCAGGCGCCGTCACTTCTGCAGTCACAACAGATAGTAATGGTGAGAAGAAGAGCGCTAGAATGAAGAATCCAGCGGTAACGACAGATGTGAACCCTGTGCGTCCACCAGCTCCGACACCAGCTGTAGACTCAATATAAGATGTCGTTGTGGACGTACCGACAGCGGCACCGACTACTGTTGCTGCTGAATCCGCAAATAACGCACGGTTGGCACGCGGCAATTTATTATCTTTCATAAAACCAGCTTGTGTCGCTACTGCTACAAGCGTTCCAGCTGTATCAAAAAAGTCGACGAATAAGAACGTTAAAATGACGACAAGCATTTCAATCGTGAAAATTTCACCGAAATGGGTAAAGGCAGCACCGAAAGTCGGCGCAACGCTAGGAGCTGTGCTTACAATATCTCCAAAGCCGGCCGGCGGAGCAATCAAACCTGTCACCATACCTGCGATGGATGTCAGGACCATTCCGTAAAAAATACCGCCTTTCAATCCCATCGCCATCAGCATGACACTGACGATGATTCCGAAAATGGAAAGCAGCGTCGGCCCTGCCGTCAAGTCGCCAAGCTGTACTAATGTCGCATCACTGTTCTGCACGATCCCGGAATTCTGGAAACCGATGAATGCGATGAACAAACCAATCCCGGCACCGACCGCGAGCTTCAAGTTCGCAGGAATCGCATCGATGATCATCGTCCGCAGGCCTGTAACGGTTAATACAATAAAAATAAGTCCAGAAGCCAAAACACCTGCGAGTGCTGTTTCCCACGGAATCCCGAAACCTAAAACAACGGTGTACGCGAAGAACGCATTCAAACCCATTCCCGGAGCGAGGGCAATTGGATATTTCGCGAACAATCCCATAATGAGTGTACCGACAGCCGCTGCAATCGCCGTCGCTGTAAACACTGCTCCTTTATCAATCCTTGTCACACCCTCAGGAAGCTGCTCTATTCCATCAAGTGCAAGTGTGGACGGGTTAACGAACAAAATGTATGCCATCGCGAGGAAGGTCGTTAAACCTGCCATAAACTCTCTGCGATACGTCGTCCCAAACTTTTCAAACTTAAAAAACTTACTCATATACGTTTCCTCCCCTTTTCCCTCTATTCATCTCACGCCGTATCTCTATTCGCACCCGGTACACAACAATAAATTTTCCATACCTGGCACTACGTTCACCTAGATCGGTACCGGGTACGCTTTCTCTTTTTTTCGTACCTGGTACCGGCCTGAGGCCATCTGGTACCAGGTACACATCAAGCATGCGGATGTACCTGGTACCAAAAAAAGACACTCTTGGAAGCTCCAAGAGTGTCTACATCTATACGAAGGAAACGGACGAAAGGTGAGACTATTATACAGGTCTCCCTCATCGTCTATTCACCAACGTAGTCAGACCGATTTACGGTAGTCTGGTAGAAACTCATGGGCCTTATCCCCAAAATTATACGACGGTGTTGCTTTATTCATTTGTCTCTATCTTACAAGGTTCGACATCATTCGTCAACCCCAAATCCGAACATTAAAACATAAATATAAACTAACGTTCGATTATTCCCACTCAATCGTTGCAGGTGGCTTACTCGTCACATCATAAACGACCCGGTTAATGTGATCGACTTCGTTGACGATTCGCGTAGAGATCTTCTCTAGGACGTCCCATGGAATACGGGCCCAATCCGATGTCATTCCATCAATGGATGTCACCGCACGGATACCGATCGTGTAATCATACGTACGCTCATCGCCCATGACCCCAACGGAACGGATGTCCGGAAGCACGGTGAAGTATTGCCAAATGTCACGGTCAAGACCTGCTTTTTTAATTTCATCACGAAGGACATGGTCTGACTCGCGAACGATTTCAAGCTTCTCTTCTGTCACTTCTCCAAGCACACGAATCGCAAGTCCGGGTCCTGGGAACGGCTGGCGCCAAACGATATGTTCAGGCACACCAAGCTCTGTTCCAAGCGCACGCACTTCATCCTTGAACAGCGTGTTCAACGGCTCGATCAATTCGAACTGCATGTCCTCAGGAAGGCCGCCGACATTGTGGTGAGACTTGATCGTCTGTGCGGTCTCTGTACCACTTTCGATAATATCCGTGTAAAGCGTTCCTTGTGCTAGAAAGTCGATTTCTTTCAATTTCTCTGCTTCGTCATCAAAAACATAGATGAATTCATTGCCGATGATCTTCCGCTTCTTCTCAGGATCCGAAACACCTGCAAGCTTGCTCATGAAGCGGTCTTTGGCATCAATTTTAAGGATGTTCATGTTAAAGCCGTCTCCGAGAGTGCGCATAACATCATCCGCTTCATTTTTACGAAGCAGACCGTGGTCGACAAAAATACATGTGAGCTGATCACCGATGGCACGGTGAATCAAAGCAGCGACGACAGAGGAATCTACGCCACCACTCAAGGCGCACAACACTTTACGGTCGCCGACTTTTTCACGGATCTTCTCCACTTCCATTTCCACAACATGTTCCATCGTCCAATCATCGGTCGCCTCACATACGTCAAAAACGAAACTGCGGAGGATGTCGTTTCCGTATTCTGAATGGCGGACTTCCGGGTGGAACTGGACGCCATACATGCGTGCTTCATCGTTGCTGATGGCGGCTACTGGACAGGACGGGCTTGTCGCATCCACTTGGAACCCTTCAGGAGCTTCAATGACTTTGTCGCTGTGACTCATCCAAACCGTTTGTTCTCTCGGTGTTTTAGCAAAAATCACCGGCTCTTTCGCCACGTTGATATCCGCTTTTCCATATTCACGCTCTTTAGCACGTTCGACTTTTCCACCAAAATGATGGGTCATCAATTGCATGCCATAGCAGATCCCAAGGACTGGAATGCCAAGTTCGAAAATCTGCTCGTCACAACGGAAGCTTTCCTCCCCGTAGACGCTGTTCGGGCCACCGGATAGGATGATTCCACTAGGGTTCATGTCTTTAATCTCTTCGATGCTCATTTTGTGAGAGTGAAGCTCACTATACACACCGAATTCACGGATTCTGCGTGTAATCAATTGGTTATACTGGCTCCCGAAGTCCAGCACGAGAATCATGCCTTGTACTTGTTCCATCTGTTCCACTCCTTGATCTAAAGACTTTTATTTTCATAAAAAATGGATGGATTCCCTGCCTCAAATCTACGACGACGAAGGCAGAAATCCATCCATGTACATACATGTCACGTGATTCCCACCTTCATAGTCAGGGCGTTTACGGTGCCCCGGTAGAGACTCTCGGGCCATATTCCCGAGGATATACGAAGGAAGAATGCATCTGATAATTTTCATTCATTCTATCAACCGCATGAAAAGGAATCAAGACAATGTCTTTTTGATTAAATTTTCCCATAATTCAGTGACTTTAGGCCAATGTGTACTTTGAGCTTCATTTCGGTAGATGACACGTTCATAATGGTTGGTCAACCGCCGCATGTCATTCGACTGATAATGCTGATCGACCAATACCGCAAACTCACGCAAGGTTTGTTCCGGCTTACGCTTGAATCCTTTATGATCAAGCACCTTCAAAAGGTAATGATAGGCTTTTTCGTACGTTTCTTCATCTTTGTTTTTCCTATACTTACGAATGAGCAGCGCCGTCATCCAACGATACCTTGTGAAGTAAAGAATGATCACTACTACAAGGATTACGCTCAATAGCACCCATAACCATGTGTAACTTTGATCGGAAGAGCCTGCTGCGCCTGCAGCATCAGAACTTTCTTCCTCTTCCATTTGCTGTGGGTTCCCCATTTGATCTTCCGGTGTCTCACTATCCGGGGCTGCTGATGGATCTTCCCCTTCTTCTGTTTCCACATCGGTATAGAAGTCCGTATTGTTCGTAAATCCTTTGGTCGGCTCAAAAGGCACCCAGCCGATTTCAGGGAAATAAACCTCTACCCAGGAGTGGGCGTTTCCGCTTGTGACTTGATAAACATTTTGCAAATCATCACTAAGTCCGGTTTCACGCGTGTCTATGCGCTCTCCTCCGGTAAATCCTTTCACCCAGCGGGCAGGAATCCCTTCAGAACGGAGCATGACGACCATGGATGTAGAGAAGTTATCACAATAACCAAGCTGGGACTCAAATAAGAACTGATCGACGTAGTCTTCATTTTCATCTGGCACGGGAACGTCGGTCGTCGAGTATTCAAAGCCATTGGAAGAAAAATAAGACTCGATCGCTTTGGCACGATCATATCGATTGTCTTCTGCCTCGACGATTTGAGCTGCCAAGTTCCTCACCCGGTTCGGCAATCCATCTGGAAGCTGAAGGTATTGATCGCGAATTTCTTGAGGATCGTCATCTCCTGCTTCACGTAATTGATTGTATTCAAAGGAAGGATACTCATAATTGGCGATGAATTCATTCACCTTCGCCGGAGAATCTCCTTTTACGGTATCCATCTCTCCCGTGTTCTCATGGACCAAAAGCTCGTAATCATTCGGGAACCTTACAAGGGAAGATAAGCCATAGGGATAGACCAACTTTTGGAAAGAAGCCTGCCGTGACATTTCAATCATGACCGTCTGTTCTTCCACTTCTACATTGTCCGTAAACAATTCATAGCTGATGTTTTGCGGGTCCATGCTGGTCACTGGCTCTTCAAGTGTATCTTCCCACCCTTTTCCTGTGTACGTATCTTTCGACTCGATCCGCCAATAACGCTCTCCATCCGCCGTCGCACGGAACATAGGAGTGTCATCTTGTATGAAAGAACCGCCAAGCCGGCTGTCGTCTTCTCCATACCCGACTTTTTGAACGGTGCCACTGCCACTTCCACCAGGTCCAGCCCCGCCTGCCGCGCTTTCGATATAAGGGACAGGATCCGGCCATTGCGGATCAAGCTTCGGTGAGGCGTAAGCAGCCGCAGAGGAAAACAAAATGATCGCAAGGAGTGGAAGAGCCCATACTTGCGCTTTTTGCAATCCTTTAAAAGAAATCGACTCTTGTTCCATCACTTTTGCAAAACTTGATAACCCGAGCGCAACCATGCCCAGGATGAACGTTCTTACAATCGCCCATTTACCATCAAAAATCGTAAACGTATCGACGACTGTGACGTAAATGAGTGTCAATACGACGAAAAAGAACATTCGGCGGGCTACGACGAACCAATAATAAAGTAAATAGCTCATCAGCCATAGAAGAATCAAAAACAATAAACTTCGGAAGAGCGGTGTCATCTGCCACCACTCCTGGGACTGGATCATCTGGATGTTGAATAACACCTGTTCATATAAAACAGAAAACCAGTCACGCGAAAAGATGCGTTCCGCGATATAAAGTCCATCAATGATGAATGCAAGCCCCAGCCCTTTCAAGGGAATGGACAGATACCACGGCACTTGCAAAAAGGATATAAAAAAGCAGAACGTGGCGTAGATGAAGAACACACGCACATCATTCGTATCGGAAATCTGCTCCATCGGCCGCATCCATTCACAGAACAACAGAAAGCCAGTAATATAGAGAATCAGTTTATAGATGAACGATTGTCTCTCTTCCATTATGTGTTCACCTCAAATTGTTGTTTCGTCAACTGTTCCTCATTCAGTACGTTGACAACGACGCCCTGACTTTTCATCTGCTTCACAGCTTGATGGTCCTGGAACGACATTTGTCCATGAGGACGTACATAGAAAAAGACAACACGCTTACTCCTTTTTGCCAGTTTACTAATCGCAACCTGGACCTCCTTGTCCAAATGATGACTGACGATCATGAGCATCACACCACTTGGAATCAATGATTTTTCCCGCTCCAACTGTTGTGCAAAAGGAATACGCCCGACAGGACGGATTCTCGCCAAATGCCCTTGCATTTGTTGCTGGTGAGCGTGGTCCTGATGAAAAGGAAAGTATTTACGTTCGTCACCGAGGGACATGAAAGATAGCGGGGAAGATGTTTTATGGAACTCCTTCATCAAGGAAGCTGTGAATTCCACCGCCCCTTCAAAACTCAATTCGCTCATCTCCGGATGATAGACGCCATTCAGGATCAGCATCATGTCGACACTTTTTTCCTGTTCAAATTCTTTCGTCATCATCTCATTCTTCTTCGCCGTCGTTTTCCAGTCCACCCAGGCAAAGCGGTCACCTGGCATGTATTCACGAACACCTGTTACCATGTTCGTGTTCTTTTCATTCAGCTTGAAAGAAGGACTTGCCCCCTGCTCAAAACTGTACACCCGGTCTTTCATTTTCACAGGGCGGGTATATGGAAAAACAAGCAATTTGCTTTCTTGATGATAAACGTGCTCCTTTTTTACAAAACCGAAGAAATCTCCTGTCTTAATTCTGAGTGCCTTCAGCTTATGGTCTCCCCGGGGGACTTTCTCAAGCTGGTAACGGTAAGTGATCGTCTTACTGAACCAAGGAAAAACAACCTTTTTCACTTTACGTGGTTCATAGAATTGATCCGCTTTATCCATGGTCTTGTATTTATCCAAATGCTCGTCCACTTTCTTCAGCGATTCCGGTAAGTGTTCTTCGATAATACAATAATAGATGGGAAAAGGAACTTTCCGTTTCAACCTCACTTCGACATCAATGGTTTCACTTCCCATCGCCATCCGTTTAGAAAGATTCCGTTCGATTTTCCAATTATGGACCGGATAAATGAGGACAGCCGCCATATAAAGGAGAAACGGCAGAAATGCATAAAAAAGGAACCAGCTGACAAAACCACCCTGAAACATGGCGTAGGAAAAGAGGATGACGAAAAGGATCGCTACGACAAGGCTTCTAGCGATGATTCCAAGTTTCCGTCTCATTCACTGATGTTCCTCTTCACTGGAATGGACGTGGAGGATAGCAGGCTGTCAATAATCGCATCAGCCGTCTGCCCTTCAAACCGTGCTTCTGATGTAAGAATCATACGGTGAGAAAGGACATATGGAGCCATGAATTGAACGTCATCAGGTACGACATAATCGCGGTCGTGAATAAACGCGTAAGCCTTAGCCGCTTTCATCAATGCAATCGATCCACGCGGGCTGACCCCAAGGTAAACGCCGTCATGAGTCCTTGTCCCTGTCACAAGATCGATGATATAACGGTTAACCGTACGATCGACATAGACCTCCAACACTTCTTTTTGCAAATCAACAAGCTCGTCCCTTGTCAGCACAGCGGAAATCCCTTCGATCGGGTGGCCGTTCGATGTCCTTGAAAGCATCTCCATTTCCTGTTTCTCTGAAGGGTACCCCATCTTCATTTTAATAAGGAAACGGTCGAGCTGGGCTTCCGGCAGTGGATAAGTCCCTTCATACTCAATCGGGTTTTGCGTCGCCATGACGAAAAACGGATCACTGAGTGGAACCGTATTTCCATCCACTGTAATACTCGTCTCTTCCATCCCTTCCAAAAGAGCAGACTGGGTCTTCGGTGATGTCCGGTTGATCTCATCCGCTAAGACGATATTGCCGAGAATCGGACCAGGCCTGAATTCGAATTCCATACTTTTCGGATTATATATTGATACACCCGTCACATCAGAAGGAAGCAAATCTGGCGTGAATTGGATGCGTTTAAAGTCACAATCCAGGGATTTAGCCAGCGTTTTCACAAGCATCGTCTTCCCGACACCCGGAACATCCTCTAAAAGGACGTGCCCTTTCGCAAGTAAGGCGACAAGGCTCAACATCGCTGCTTCTTCCTTCCCGATCATGACCTTCCTCATATTTTTAAGTACTTCCGATATTTTCGGCTGATACAAAAATGTCTGCTGAGTCATTTGGTGTACCCCTTTCTCCCTAAAATACTATTTTTTCAGAAAAATCAAGCTCATTTTAACTATACTATAACGCACAGGCATGAACAAAGGTTGTGAACCATTGGATATTAAAGGAAATGGCGTCATTACAGTCTTTTTACTTTATAAAAAAATTTGTCGATAGAAGAAGAAAAAGATTATCAATGGTCCCCCTGTTTTTTCAAGAAAATGGTTAACTTTCATGACTATTTATGGTATCTTGAATTTGAGCCATCTTAATTAAAGATAAAAGAATTCAAAGAGACGAAAGTTTGTATAGGTATAGGTGGCGGGTGCCTCAGCGTTGAGCTGGGGCTTTTCATATGTTTGAGTTTGTGAATATATGAGCAGAAAGTCTGGCACCGTCGAAACCGGTTGTGGTGCCTGGCACTACTTCGTCAGACATAGTGCCTGGCACCAGAAAGATCGGAAAGCGATAAAACCGCACACCGTTGAAAACCCCTACTCCACCCAACAAAAAAAGCGTAAACTTTTCGTCTACGCTCGCATCGGTAATGTTATAGAAAAACAGTGTTGCCGGCCGTCGGTTTCCAATTGAATCTGACCACCATGTCGTTCAACGATCTGTTTACTGATTGAAAGCCCGAGCCCCGAACGGCCATCTGAACGGGAACGGTCCACGCGATAAAAGCGATCAAAAACTCGATCCTTTTCATTTAAAGGAATCGCTTTTCCTCCTCCTTTTACCTTGATCACGTATTCTTCGCCTTCTGGTCTCCCTTCGATTTTCACTCCATCTGTGCCCTCATGGTACTCAAGAGCATTCCTCAATAAATTCGTCAGAACCTGCTGGATGCCTTGTCTATTTACAGGCACTTCCGAAGCTTCAACCTCACTCTTCAACCCGATGCCCTTTTTCTCAAATTCCAACGTGAACATCTGGATTACTTGAGAGATCACCTGGGTCATTTCCTCTTGGCTGACCTCCAGCGGCTTCGAAGGGGTCAGCGTTGTCCAGGCTTCCATGTCGTCCAGCTGGGAGAGCAGTTGAGAGACTCGATCGGTTTCTTCGGCCAGAGAGCGGTAAATCGTCTGATCCCCTGAAATCACCCCTTTTTCAAGGGCCTCCAAATATCCTTGCAAATTGGATAATGGTGTACGTAATTCATGAGATAAGTCACGAAGCATTTGGTGACGAGAGCGCTCCTGTTGCTGCAAACGACGGTTCATTCGATTGAAGTGGTCCACAAGTTCTCCTATTTCATCATTGGTATGGACGTTCAAATTTCCTGGGTAAGTCCCTGATTTCATCGTTTCCATAGCGGAGGTCAGCTCTTTGACAGGTACAAGTACTTTCCTTGTCACGGTTGAATATAAAAAAGCACCCATCAATATAACGACTCCTCCAATCACCCATGCGTAAATGAGCAAAGAGTTGTTGAAGGTCAACTGTGCTTCACGCTCGACGCCTGTAATATCAGCAGCCAGAAAACAAGCCGTTTGATAGAGTGTCATTCCTGTAACGATGACGACTCCAATAAGAAGCGCAATGTTCACGATTGTCATCTTCACCCAAAGTTTCGGCGGCAGGACCCGTTCAATGAGACGCATATTTATACCCCATCCCTCTTACCGTCACAATTCTCTTCGGATCAGAAGCATCCGTTTCTATTTTTCGGCGGAGCTTTTTAATGTGCGCATCAATCGTACGGGCTAAAATGTCTGCTTCGCCGTGCGGATGGATTTGTTCAAGCAGTTGTTCTCTCGTAAACACTTGATCTTTGTGATCCATCATAAAATAAAGCAGGTTGAACTCGTAGTGCGTCAACTCCAGCCGTTTACCGTCCAACCATACTTCTCCTTTCCGCGGCTTCACTTCAAGTCCTTCATGGGAGAGCTTTTGGCACACATGGCCCGTTCTCCGTAAGACCGCTTCCACGTGCGCCATCAATTCTTCCGGGCTGAACGGTTTCGTCATGTAATCATCAGCACCGAGACGCAGCCCTGAAATCCGGTCTTCCGTCGTTCCCTTCGCAGACAACATAATGACGCCAGGGGAGTCCTTGCTTTCTTCCTTAACAAAGCGGCATAACTCTTCTCCACTCCATTTCGGCAGCATCAAATCAAGGATCAGCAGGCAGGGACGGTGCAGAAGATAGAGCTCCTTGCCCTCTTCCCCGTCATAAGCCTGTTTGACGCCATACCCTTCATTCGCTAAGTAAATACTTATGAGATTTGAAATTTTCCGGTCATCTTCAACGATCAGTACTTCTGGTTTCATGTAATCACCCTTACATTTCTTCCATCCTTTGTACCATCATATCGTAATTCATCGCACCAAGCATTACTGAGCTGATCTTCCCTTCTTCATCTACGAAGATAGAGGTAGGAACGGGATTGACCTCATACTGATTGGCTACGGAAACATCTTTATCAAGCAATATAGGGAACGTTAATCCAAATTCGTCTACAAAGCTCTGAACACCCTGTTCACTTGCCTCTGTTTCTGTCAAATTGACGGCCAGTACCTTTATATCCTCGTTCTCGGAAAACTTCTGCATGTCCGGCATTTCCGCACGGCATGGCGGGCACCACGTCGCCCAGAAATTAATCATTACTTTTTCTCCACGATAATCAGACAAAGAAACCTCTTCGCCACCGAGCGTCTGCAGCGTGAAATCCGGCGCTTGCTGCCCTTTTTCCAACCCAATGTCGACTTCTTCCGTGGCCGGGCCCTCGGCGACCATCTTCTCGCCTTCAGCAACCGGCTCCTGACTTTCCCCTTCATACACAAAATCATAAACAGCCCAACCAAATAAGGCGGTTACAATGACAATGAGCCCCCATTTCTTCATACAATCTCCTTCCTTTCTATAAAAAGATCATTCCTAGATTGGCAAGCCATGTATCCTGGACCAAATTCAACAGCAATGTCGAAACTCTCGTCATATAACCGGTATAAAGAAACGCACCAGCTAAAATCATCGCCACTCCACCGATTTTCAAGATCCGCTCACTGTATTTCAAGATTACTCTTGTTGATCCTATGAAAAAGGAGAATACGAGAAACGGCAGGGCAAATCCGATAACATAAACGACGGTGTACAAGATCCCCTGCGTCGGATTGCTTGCGGATAACAAAAGAATCGATGCAAAAATTGGCCCGATACAAGGCGTCCACCCTGCTGCAAAACCCATGCCTGCAAAAAAAGTGCCCGCTAAGCTGAGTGACGTTTTCGGCTTCGTCTGCACCCTTTTCGTTTTCATAAACCAGCCGATCTTCAACCAACCGGCGACGAACAGCCCCATCAAAATGATGAAAACCCCAGCCAGACGCTGCAAGAGCAGACCTGAGCTCCCGGTTAAAATGTTTTGTACAGCACCTCCTACATAAGAAGCGCCAATCCCTAAACTGATAAAAATAGAGGAAACGCCTAGAAGAAAGAGCAAAGAGTGTGTGAGTAATCTCTTCTTCACTTTAAGGCTGCGATTCTCTTTCATCTCTTTCACACTCATCCCGGTAATATAAGATAAATAGGCCGGGAACAAGGGCAGGGTACACGGTGATAGAAAAGAAATGACCCCTGCGCCGAGCGCAAGCCAAAGCGTTACATCAGTCCCCATGATTCATTCCTCCTTTTTTCACTAAAACCAACGTTAAACTAACCAGTGTAACTACAAGATAAAACCCGAGGTCCATTCGATACCCCATCACGTCAGGAATCCGATACAGCATCCCTGTGAGCAGCGCCCCACTGAATGCGAAGAAAACACTCCATAGACGCTGCTTATGTAAGACAACCAGGAAAAAGAAACTGAAAGCAAAGATGACATCGACGAGATGGCCTTGATCCAATACGAGCTTCTCTAATAAGGCAAAGCCTACAAAACTACTGGCCAACATCAGAATGTAAGCCTGCAAATAGGGTTTGTGAACATGACGCTTCCGCCATTCCCACAAGATTGTAGCTATACAGGCGATGTAAAATTCAACCGTTCCACTCGGATAAGCAAGCACCGAGAGCGGATAATCCAACAAAAGCTCCCATTGCGTCAATCCTTTCGCTCCTATAAAAAACAGAAGCCATGTAGTGAGGGTCGAAGCGTAGCTTTCAATCGTCTTCTTTTTTCCCTTTTGTGAGGAAAGAATCCAAAATACAGCCAGTCCCATAAGCAATGCGATGACCCTGATGACCAGCAGTGGTTGCAAAATCATATGAAAACCTCTTTTCCTTCTGTCTATCCTAAATCACATGTGTGAAAATATCATGAAAGAACAGACACCCGCGACATTTTTCCATAATAAAAGAAGCCTCTGGACTTCAAAAGCCCCGGCCTCCACTATCTTACACTATAATCCTTCCGATTGGCTGTTCATTGATTTTCAGCCGTTTTCGATAAACGCGAGGACATCTGTCATAGAAAAGGATGAGTTGTGGAGATGGACATGTTCAAAAATCTTCTCCATAAACTTAAAGTCTTCCAACGTATCCACGGACCAGTCATGATGACTGAGGTCTTGATCATGGACAACCTTCCCAACAGCTGCCTCCCCCACTCGTTTCACGATAAATGGGGTGACCTGTTCAAAGTCATGAGAGGAGCTTGCATTCATGTAAGCATCTTTCAAAGCTTCATAAGTAAAGACTTCAATATCCATTCCTTTGGGATAGGTTCTGTGGAGAGTATTTGAAACATACAAGCGCTTAGGATAATGCTGAAGGAACATATCAACCACTTGATCGATAATCACAGGATCCATACAGGGGCCTGTTCCCGACAGTTGAACAATCACATCCGCTTTAAATTTTCGACCGGTTTCATAATATCGGCCGATCACTTTCGCTCCACGATCATGCATGAATTTCGCTAGGAAACTTCCGGCATTACCGAAGCCTTGGACCACGACCCTTGCACATCTTTTTCTGAACCACGAAACGTCTCCACGTTCAACTGGTGACACAACTGAACAATTGGATCATCGGTTTCCTTCGTCGATGTACTCACTACAAGTTGATCAATCTTCTTCGCACGCCGTACCCTTTCTATCAGATAGGTCAAAAGCGGCTTTCCATTCACTTTGTTCATGATTATTCCCGGACATGCGGATCCTTCCATCCGCGCCTGTACAATAGCTACAACGTTCATTGTCTCCCCCCCTACAATAATCATCTTATGAGAAAAAGAGGAGGATCATTAATCATAGAAAAGCCAAGGCGCCATACTCCAGCACCTTGGCTTTCATTCATTCATATTCTTTTTCTATATCCTTCGTACTTCGAACCGTATCGATTGGACGAACATAATTCTCAATCTCTTCACGCTTCGGTTCAAGCTTCGGCGGCAGAGACAGCTTTTCACCAAGGGTTTCATATGGTTCATCGCCCATGAAGCCCGGCCCGTCTGTTGCCCATTCAAATAAAATGGACGGGGAAACTTTTGCATATAAAGAACCAAAATAGTGGCGATTGACGAACCCTGAGTTCCTTAAGCCGAACTTCGATAAACGTTCGATCCATTCCTCCAACGCTTCTCTGTCTTCCACACGGAAAGCAGCATGGTGGACGGTTCCATATCCTTGACGTGCCGGAGGGAGAATCGCGTTATATTCTACGATGACCGAAGCCCCGTTTCCACCTTCCCCCACTTCAAACAAGGTGAACGCCCCTTCTTCATCCACTTCCTTAAAATTCATGACTTTCTCCAGCACTTCCTTAAAATATTTTTTATGTTCGACTCTCACGTACAAGGGACCGAGACCAGTAATCGCGTACTCCAATGGAACAGGGCCATTCTGCCATGGTGTACCCGGTGCTACTCCATCGTCGTTTTCATCGGATACTAGTTCATAAGCCTGATCATCAAAATCGACGAACGGAAGCACCTTTTTACCAAACCGCTCCTGGATTCCTTTGTGTTTCACTTCCAAGCGGTCAAATCGCTTCACCCAGTAGTCCAATGCCTCGTCACTCGGTATGCGGAAGGACGTTTTCGCGATCTCATTCGTCCCATGCGAGCCTTTCGGAATGCCCGGAAAATCAAAGAAGGTCATATCCGTACCTGGATTTCCCTCATCATCTGCGAAAAATAAATGGTACGTTTCAATATCATCCTGGTTGACCGTCTTTTTGACAAGACGCATCCCAAGGACATATGTGAAAAATTCATAATTCTTCTCTGCACTGCTTGTTATGGCGGTTACATGGTGAATCCCTTTCAATTCATTCATTCGATCGCCTCCCATTTATCTATGGCTACATCGTAAATATCTCAGTTTCAAGATAAATATAATATATCTACAATGCCTTGTCAATTTATTGAGTTCATACAATAAACATCCCGCTCATACCTTCTGTATAGGAAGGTACCATTTTTTCACCTTAGACCGATATTAAATCCTAGCTTAAGTTCTTCGGTCTGACGTAAGTTATTCAGTTAAATAAGTTAAAAGGAGGTAGTATGAACATGGAAACATTTTTCGTTATCGTCAACATCGCTCTTATTTTTGCGCTTATTTTTGTCCTTATCCGCATGCAGCAAAAACATGTCTCATTCAGTAAGCGTGTCTTTGCAGGCCTTGGACTAGGGGTCCTCTTAGGTATGTACTTACAGGTCACCTTTGGAACCGATTCCAGCATCACCGCACAGACAACAGATTGGTACAACATTGCCGGACGTGGGTATGTACGCTTGCTCATGATGATTGTCATCCCCTTAATTATGGTGTCCATCATCCAATCCATCATCAACCTTGAAAAAACATCACAGTTAGGGAAAATCTCACTCTGGATCATCGGTGTCCTCGTAGGAACAACGGCAATTGCAGCACTTGTGGGGATCGGAAGCTCCTTTTTGTTCGATTTGAATGCAAGTGAAATTGAAGCCGGTCAAGCAGAAGAAAGCCGGGGATTATATTTAGAAGAACGCCTGACAGATGTTCAGGATATGTCCACACCACAAAAGATACTTGAATTCATTCCAGCGAACCCTTTCCTTGACATGACTGGAGATCGCGCGACGTCTACCATCGCTATCGTCATCTTCTCTGCCATCATCGGCATCGCTGTTCTCGGGGTGCGTCGTAAACAGCCGGAACAAGCGGAAATGTTCGTCAAAATCGTAAACTCCTTTTATGCGGTCGTCATGCGGATCGTCACGCTTGTCCTCCGTCTCACTCCCATCGGAATTTTAGGACTGATGGCTACCACCGTAGCGAAAACAGATGTAGCCGGGATTATGGAATTAGGAAAATTTGTGCTCGCCTCTTATGTCGCCTTAGGTGTGATGTTCATCATCCACCTTGTATTGATTGGGATCTTCGGGTTAAATCCTTTCACTTATTTACGAAAAGTATTGCCCGTTCTCAGTTTTGCCTTCACTTCAAGATCCAGTGCAGGAACGATCCCGCTGAATATTTCTGCACAGAAAAACAGCCTTGGGGTTGAAGAAGGGGTCGCCAACATGTCGGCCTCCTTCGGTGCGACCATCGGTCAAAATGGCTGTGCCGGCATTTATCCAGCCATGCTTGCTGTCATGATCGCCCCTTCTGTCGGGATCGATCCGTTGAGCCCTGGATTCCTCATTCAGCTCGTGTTGATCGTGGCCATCAGTTCATTCGGTGTCGCAGGTGTTGGAGGCGGAGCAACATTTGCGGCATTAATCGTGCTCTCTTCCATGAACCTCCCTGTAGCCCTTGCCGGATTGCTCATTTCTGTTGAGCCTTTGATTGATATGGGGCGTACAGCATTGAACGTCAATGGGGCGATGACTTCAGGAACATTGACCTCACGTGTCATGAAGACCTTGAATCTCGAGCGCTTCAATGATAAAAAAGCGGTTGAAAAAGATATTGCGGTTTAAGCCAAAAAAGGCCTCTCCAGTTAAGGAGAGGCCTTTTCCATCTATTTTGCTGTACTCACATCATCCATACCATCCTGGTTCCCAATCTGCCACGTTCCTAAACGTCGAGGATCTCCGCCCCCATACATTTGGAGGACATCCCCGTTCGTGCGGATTCCAAGTCCCTGGATGCCGCCATAGAAAACAGGAGAATCATGCTCAATGACAGAATAGCCTTTCAAATCCCTTAAGCGGGCGATTGGCTGCTGTTCAATCAAGTTTTCAACATGGACGACGTTATCTTCTGTATAAAAACGACTGCGGCCGATGGCTTCCTGCAAGGTCAGCTGCTCACCAGTGTCTTCATTCAATCCATATTCGTATTGAATCAAGGTTTGAATCAGCATCGCAGGGATCCTTTTCCCACCTGGAGAACCGATGCCGAGGACCGCTCTTCCGTCTTTTTCGAAAACCATCGGTGAGACGAACGATCGCGGTCGTTTGCCTGGTTCATAGGCGTTCATAGAATCTTCCGCTGTATCGAAATTGTTCATTTGGTGGTTTAAAAAGAAACCATCGACGTACAAACCGGAGCCGAAGAATTTCCCTAGGGAGTTGGTCGCAGAAACCATCATCCCGTTTTTATCGACTACGACAAAGTGCGTCGTATTGCGGTGATCGGCTTTCTCACCTGGTGCGGTGTACAAGTCCGCGGAACTTGTCAGTGCCCCACCAACAGAAAATTCTTCTTCATACAACTGATTTGTATATTCTGTCGAGGTCAATTTCTCCTGCTCCACTTCCTCAAATGCAGGATCGCCCAGGGTGTACACTCGATCTGTGTAGACCTTGTCGATGATTTTGTTCACAAGGTGGATATAGATATCTTGATATTGTTGATCATTGACAATCTGTTCCATGTTTTCTGGAAGGTTTCCATCCAGAAAAGCAGGCCATCCTCCACCAGGCAGGGCATATTCCTCTTCCAGTACTTCATCCAGGTTCGCTTCCAACTGTTCCAGCATCTTCAATGCCTGGATAACAATGATGCCTGATGTCGGAGAAGATCCGGCATACAAGGTCTGGCCTTTGAATTCTCCTTTTGGCGCAGGACGCTTACCGACTTCATAAGCTTCAAGATCACCCGGTTGAAAACCGAGCTGACTTGTAAGCGAGTCAGCGATCTCCCCTTCATAGAAAGATTCCGCCCCTTCTCGCTGCAGTTTTTTCAATGTCTCCGCAAGCTCTGCTTGGACAAGGGTATCGTTGATCTGCAACGGCCGATCTTCGGGGTAAAACATGTTGTAAACGGCCGGGTCTTCATTCCCTGACTGAATGAAACGTCTCGAGTTTTGAAGCTGCTCATTGAAAATTCGTCCGACTTTGATGCCTTCTTCACTATGAGTGACGGCATCTTCAAGCAGCTGATTCCACTCCATTTCATCTCCGTAATCTTCGTAGACTTTGCCCATCCCTTTCACAAAACCAGGCACAGCAATTCCGCGTTGAGGCCGCGCCCCACTTACAGGAGCTGCTTCGCGGTAATCGTACGTGATGGCTCCTTCATCCGGCTCGTGGACAATCATTTGTCCACCCCCGCCGATCCCAGAGCCATAAGGTTCAACGACATTCAGTACAAAGGAAACGGCAATGGCTGCTTCAGCAGCATTCCCTCCCTCGTTAAGCACCTTCATCCCAGCTTCAACTGCGAGAGGATGCACAGCACTGACGCCATATACAAAAGCTTCTTCCTCTGTGGAAGTATCTACTTCAACCGTCTCCTCACGACCTTGGACTTCATAAGGTTCCCGGAACTGGTCAAACTCTTCTTCAAAATAAACATTCCATCCAACTAAGCCGACGAAAATGATGCCGGCAAGTATATAGGTCACCTTCAAATCACTCAAACCTGTGAACCTCCTATCCTTCAATGACGCCAGCTTTTTTCAAGTCGACCACGAGTCTGCCGTCTTCCATGCGCCATAGTTCATCGTCCAGTTCTTTCCTAAGTGTCCGGAAAATACGGTAATCGCGGAACGGCTTCAGAATTCCATCTGTCTCTCTCGGTCTCGTATCGGAAATTTGCATAGGTACGAAGGAAAGTTCCGCTCCCCCGTCCTGCAAAAAGTCAAGTTGAGCAAGTGTCGAATCTTTCGTACGCGACCAGCCCTGGTCAAAGACGAAATTTCCGAGACTGTTCATAACGATCGACGTCTTATCTTCACTTCCCGGGTCATCCGGGTCTCTCTCGATATGTACACGAGTGATGGGCTCAAGCACGTGAGAGTGGTGGCCGATGATGACATCCGCCCCCATATCGGTCATCAAATAGGCAAGTGTCTCCTGGGTATCATTTGAACCCACCTGATATTCGTCTCCCCAATGGGTATGGACCATGACGATGTCCGCTTGCTCTTTGGCTTCACGGATACGGCTTTGCAAGACACCAAGACCAGCATTCGTCAAAACCCCACCGACGTATTCACTGGCGCTGTATCCTTGAACAAATACATCCGTAAAACCTAGAATGGCTACATTTCTTCCATTCGCATCAAAATAATGAATTTCACCGGCATCCGTCAATGTTTCCTCTTCCTCAAACATCCCCTCAGCAGGATCTAATGCACGGCCGATTCCGAGCAAATCAAGATCAACCTTTTCCATATGCTCCAAAGTTTCTTCTAATGAAAGGTTTCCGTAATCCATGATATGGTTGTTTGCTAGATTGACAGAGTCGAAACCAGCATCCACCAGCGCCTCTTCGGCTCCTTTTTCTGCATACAAATGGATATCCTTATTACGCAGCTCAAAATCTTCCATAACCGATTCAACTTCAGAATCTTCTGCATCAATAACCGGGTTTTCAAAGTTTCCCGTAACATAATCGGACTCTTCAAAATATGGAGTCACATAATCAAATACACGACCAATCGGTTCTCCACTTCTGACAGCGGCATCACGGACGTGACGACCGAGCATCATATCTCCAACCATCGAAATTCTGAAATCGACATCATCGGGACGTGTATCTTCCGGCATCTCCGGCTTGTCGATCCATTGATGACCAAAGAAAGGCACAGCTAACAGAGCTGCGAGCACCATGGAATGGAAAGGCGCTTTCTTTTTATGCTTCTTCGTCCATACCTTCATCTTATATTTAAGATCTTTTTCTTCCATTGAAAAATCTCCTCTAAATCAAATGGTACGCCGTAATCAATACAAAAGTTGCGAACGCAATAAGGAAAGTGGCACTGAACGTAGGCAGCACTCCCTGCTTTTGTATTGAGTTTGCGATCAATCCGGGCACAATGACTCCAATTCCCCTTAATTCCATGACAGGAAAAGGGGTGAGAGGATATAAATAATCCATCGACATCTTCATCAAAACCCCGACGGTCAACATCGCAGCAAATTTACGACGACCGTAAAGAACCGTGAACCTTGCCAGCACTTGAGAAACGAGTAAGTATGTAACCAAGCTGATCAATCCAACAGCTAATACGTACATCACTTGATCGAATATCAAAGCTATGTAGCCCGGGACAACCAATCCCGCGGGCACGATCCCTGTTTTCTCTGCATACAACAAACTTAATAAAACACCTATGACAATCGCGATATATAAATCAGTACCGAACACGTGGACTCCAACTCCCTACCATTATTTGTTCGCCTGCAACACCTTACGAGAAAAAGATCGGCTCTCTTCCGACTCTTCTATTACGTCCCAGCCTGTGTCTTCCCGAGATGAAGGACGGAATTCAAGCTCTTCGACAGCGGCCGCCACTTTCTCACCAGCTCCGACGATGTTTCCGATTCCGTAAATGACACTATCATCCGGAAGCTCTTTCAGATGCTCGACAATTACCTCCGTCGATGCTTTTTCCAAGTTTATGAGATTGAGAGGCCTGATTTTTCCTTCTTCATAGGCTTTCGTAATCGGCCAAACACTTTCTCCCATGACAATCAACCGCTCCATTTCAATATGGGGCAGGACATTTTCCGCGAAATCGATGGTCCGCTCTACTCTGTCACTGCGGCAGCTCATGACGATTGTACGCTCCTGATCAGGGTAATCCAACTGTTGAATTCTTTCCCAAATGTTCAACGTTGATGTTGTATCATTCGCGGCAAATCCGTTGAAGAAGTATTTAGGCGCTTCTTCTCTACCGAAACGGTGCACGCGCATCGCTCCCGGATCGACAGGTGCCTGCAGCATTCCTTCAAGCGCGACATCACGATCAATATCCAAAATCTCAGCAACAGCCATTGCAAGGGCCGCATTTTGAGGGAAAATCATGAACGGGAACTTTTGTAAGTAAGCTTCATCAATCCAGCTTTCATCCGCAACCACAACTTTTGAATTCTTGCGGCGCGCGATTTTTTCAAAATACTTCTGATAAGGCGTTTCCGGAATGATGACATAACCGTTTTCCGGAATGGTCGAACTGAAAGCTTCCGCAATATCATCAAGGGTGGGACCCATCACGTCCATATGGTCTTCAATGACATTGGCAATAATGGTAATATTCGCCTTCACCAGCCGCTCCTGGAAGACCTTCTGATATTCAGGATTCACAGCCATACATTCACTGACAAAAGCATCTGCCCGCCGTTTCACCACTTGTTCCGTAATCCTCATTTGTTCATTAATATTCGGACCTTGCAGACCACGGACAATCGGCTCTTCATCTTCCTGATCCCAATAAAACATCCGTGCTGACGTCCCTGTCGTTTTTCCAACCACTTTCCGCCCGTCATGTTTAAGAATTCCCATCACAAGACGAGTGACCGTCGATTTCCCACGGATCCCATTTACGAGAATCCTAGTAGGGATTTTCTTCAGTCGACGATCAAGCTTATATTTTTCCCAAAGACCTACAACGAGCACAAAAACAAAGAAGATCATCAGGTACGCTAACTCATCCACTAACTTTCACATCCTTATCTAGTTCCAAAGATACCATGAACTCATTCTTTCTAAAACTAACAGATTATTACAACATACGCTAACACTCGGCATAGTCCTAGTATTCTACCATACCCTAATGCTGAGAATATAATTGGAATTTTCAAAAGAATTTTCGAGAAAATTCCAACTACATAACTTTCGTATCCGGTTCCTTTTTTATGACTTCTCAATAACAAGAAAGCATACATCATTTATAAACTTGAATCTTTCTATACAAAAAAGAGTTCTGCCTCCTAAAGAAGCAGAACTTCATGACTAAATTTTGACCTTACAGTTACCGAAGAGCTTGAAAAACGTTTTTCACTTTCGGCACAACATAGTGACTTCCACCTTCAGCATCTTCGATCATCATCGAAACCATAAGATCCTGACTTTCTGTATCCCACGCAATAAACCATCCATTCTCCTGTCCATCCTCATTCTGGGATTGTTTTAATTCCGCCGTTCCCGTTTTACCAGCGAGACTCAAGCCTTCCATAACAGGCTCATGAGCGGTCCCTGCTGGATCCTCGACAACAGCATTCAAATCTTCTCGTATGATCGAAGCCGTATCTTCACTCATCACGTTCTCATGCCATACTTGACCCTCATCTTCAGAAGAAACCAACCTCGGTTTCATTAAATCTCCACCGGTCACAAAAGGCGTATAAGTGAGGGCTAAGTGAAGACTGCTCATTTGAATTTCTCCCTGGCCAAAACCAGTGTCACCAAGTAACGCGTCCCGTTCGAATGTATCTCCATTCAACAACTGGGAATTTTCGATTGGGAAAGTCAAAGGAAGACCTTCCCCAAAACCGAACTCGCGGGCCTCTTGAAGGAAGGTTTCCCCACCGATTTCGAGGATTTTGCGGGCAAAATAAATATTGTCTGAACGCACGAGCGCGTCTCTTAAATTCACTTGTTCATCTTCAGCCGCCCCTGGAACTCTTGTTACTGTGTATCCGTTCTGCTCATATGTCGTTCCCGTAATGGATAGTTCTTCTTCTGGTGTGATGACCCCTTGTTCAAGACCGATGGCAGCTGTAATTGGCTTGAAGGTCGATCCTGGTGAATAGGTGCGGTTGAATTTGTTCAAGGTCGACTTTTCGTCGCGACCGAGGACAACCGCATTTGGATCATAAGCAGGGGCACTAACAAGAGCAAGGACATCCCCTGTCGTGGGGTTTACAGCTGAAGCGGCCCCTGATTCACCTGACAATTGTTCATGAAGGGATCTCTGCACTTCCGATGATATCGTCAGGTTGAAATCTTTTCCGTCCTTCGCCGCTGTTTCAGCCAAGACTTCTTTCGTTTCTCCTGCGTCCGTTTGAATAACGACCTTTCCACCTTCCTCGCCTCTCAATTGATCTTCGAGAACACTCTCAAGTCCTGTCTTTCCAAGTTGATCTTCCGCTGTATATCCTTCATCTTTCAACTCTTCAAGTTCCTCCGCTTGAATCGGTCCGACATATCCAATCAAATGAGCAGCTGCTTCTCCTAAAGGATAGCTCCTTGCTTCTTGATCGGGCTGGAACTTCACTCCCCTGGGAAGCTCTTCATCCTTAAGAGCCTCAATCGTCTCTTGATCATTTTCAGCTACAGCTCCCACAGGTACAAACGTATCCGCAGTGACCCAGGATTGGTTCAACTGCTGATCAATTTCCTCTACGGTCGTATCCAAAATTTCAGCGACCGCTTTTTTCAGCGTTTCTGTTTCCTCCTCCGTGTGCTCTTCCATCCACCCCGGTACAAGACCAACATTAAGGACGCCTCCATTGACAGCCAGCGGGCTTCCATTTGCATCAAAAATTTCACCACGTTCAGGATCTAAGGTCCATGCTCTTACCTCATCTCCTTCTTCCATCTCAGGAAAAATCATCGAAGAGTTCCACTGCACAGCCCATCGGTCACTCTCCTCCCCTTCTTCATAGACGAGCGTTGCCGCGTTCGAAAACTCAATCGGCCCTCCCAACGAGTCCAGCGTACCTTCAAATTCAAAGGAAGGTGTATCTTCTGTTTCATACTCTTGCTCTTCTTCTGGAAGTTCGTATGTAAATGATAAGTTCGCCATGTCAATTCCCTCATAAATCGTTGTATATCGATCAACAAATTCCTCTTTGCTTATAAGTTGCTTTGAGTTCTCACTGAGAATCTCATACATTTGTCCATACTCACCGCTTTCCCAATGATCCATATAGGATTGAAAAGCATCTTCCGGCTTCGGTTGATCCGAGCAGGCCACTAGTAAAATCAACCCGATCCCAACAAACATGAGTCGCCACCACTTCATATTTACCTCTCCCCTTTACATATATAGACAAAAATACCTTATTTTCATCATAGTACATTCATGACTAAATGAACAGAAAGCCACATCCCATACAAAAACCCTCTTCATGAAAATATGAAGAGGGTTTACGATTCATCTAATATTATTGCTCCACGCACGATCTTCATCGATCATCCGCTTCGCAGCGTAAATGAGGATGAATTGAATGATGATGACAGGGAGACCCATCAATCCTGAAATGACCTCCAGTGGTGCCAATCCACCAATCCTCATCAGAACAAGAGCAAATCCAGTGATAATACCAGCAATGATAATCCTTAATAGTTTCGGTGGTTCAAATTTACTCATGTCTCTTGTACTTGTGTAGGCGGCTACGGTATAAGTGGTAGAATCCAGTGTTGTCGTAAGGAAAATGAGCGCGACGACCATAAAGATGATGATGGCCACTTCACCGAATGGAAGAGTAGAAAGAATATCCGGTATCGCAGCCATTCGATCATTTTCTTTAACTAGATTTAAAACGGAAAGATCGCCAGAGAGATAGCGATAGACACCAAGTCCACCAAGCACTCCTGTTGCTACCCAGGAAATCAACGTAGGCGCAAGCAAGTAAGTCAAAATCATTTCCTTGATCGTGCGTCCTCTGGAAATTTTTGCAGCAAACACACTGTGCAGCATCGCCCATGTCGCACTGTATGCGTACCAGAATACAGTATTACTCTGAATGTGTGAAGCTTCTCCCTGGTGAACGGAGTCTGTATTCAGTGACATATTCAAATAATTGGACAATAAGAACGATACGCTGTCTGAGAAATAATTGAGGATGAACACGCCAGGTCCTCCAATTAAAATAAACACAGCAAAGATTCCTGCGATATACATGTTCCACGTACTCAACCTTTTGATTCCCCGCTCGATGCCAAGATAGGCACTTAACGAGAATAAAAGCACCCATATGATCGTAACCGTAATCGTCAGTGTGAAATTCACTTCAATCCCGAACAAGTGGGATAAATTTTGCGTAATGATCGGTGCTCCAAGACCTAACGTTACTGATGCTCCTGCAAGAATACTGATCAGAAACAGAACATCCAGGAATCGGCCTCCGATGCCATCTGTAAACTTATCACCAAAAAGCACCCGGCAGGCTTCCGATATTCTCATCAATGGACGCTTACGGACATGGAGAATATACCCCATGGCAGGTGCAATCATGACGAAAATGGCGAATACTTGGAACCCCCATAAAAACATACTGTAGGCATTCCCCCACAGCAATGCCTCCGCAGAACCTGCTTCCACCCCTGCCGGTGGATCGTTAGCGACAGAAGTCCATTGCAGCATCCCTGTCCGCATGATAGTCGAACCGACGCCCATCGCAATTAAAATGGACGCATATTCAAACAGGGTAAAGCGAGGTTTTTCCTTGGGATCACCAAGGACCACCTGTCCATATTTAGAAAAAGATAAATACAACCCGGCTCCCACTAAAATCACACCATACCAAAGATAGCCCCAACTGAAATTATTCACGATGGAATCAAAAATGGCATTCAGCAGTTCCAGTGACTCTGCCTCAAACAGAGCAAATGGAATGCTGATGCCAATCATTATGATTAATGAAGGAACAAAAATTTTATAATCGATCAATTTCTTCTTTCTCATCCAATCCTCCTAAGTTCTGTAAGATTCTCCTCCCCTTCTACCCGCTGGAGCCTTATCCATAACCTAAAAGAAACAATTTTCATATATTTTTTTGACTGGCAGAATACTTTACTTCACTCTCTTCAATTCTTGAGTGTCTTCCACCGTTTCACCATCTTCTTGTTTCTCTTCTTCCGCCTTCTTGATCTGCTCATAACGCTGGCGCTGCCGGTATCCATAAGTGGAAGAAAGAACCACCTCTTCTTTTTCAAGTGCAGAACCGAGGGCTCCGATAATTGTGGACACACTCGTTGCGGTCCAGGCGATATAAAAATAATTGATGTACCCTACATCGCCTGTTAATTGTGACTTCAACATCCCCATTGGAATGAAGGCAATCACCGCAAGAGAGAAGATAAAGAACAGAAGCAGATAATATAAACTGACAGATACAAAAAGCGTCAATACTGTAGCCGCGTTATACAGCTTCCGTAAATACGATGCTCTTTTGTCGTTCGGTTTTTCCCATAGCTTGTGAGCAAGGATGATCCATCCGACCATTGCTACTATGGATACAACCGAAAGCATGAACATGCGCCATATGCCGTAATTGTTGCTAAGATTCCATAATGTCGGAAATACGAGGGCATAAGCACCTGTGGTAAAAGCGAAAACGATGACTTTCAGGAAGGCCGGAAACATTGCCCACGGACGATTAGCACGAACCATTCCGGTCAAAAGGCGCAAAGCTCCACTGATGCGAGACTTCACAGTGAATCGGACATCAATGTTGGCGTCCTCTTCATGAGGAGTTTCTCTCTGAATCGGTGAAAGCCATTCAAATCCTCTCTTTCCTATCAGTCTTGTTGAGCTTTTATTTCTCAATTCTTCATGTTGATCATCATCTTTCGATTGAATCCTCTGTTCTGCGTGCTCACGATCTTCTTCAGAACTTCCATAATAGATCTCATTCACGAGTTGTAAAATAGACTCTCTCACTCTCTTAATCATTGGAGTCGACCCAAGACCAGGAAGACTGATCAAAGCTACATGTCCTTCTTCATAAGCTTCCGCTACAATTGGAAATTCCCCTTTGAATAAAGGCAAGTCTGTCAGGCATACAGCAAAATCCCAGTTTTTCTTTTGACTCCTATCCATCGTCGCCTCCAGAACATCTTCAGAATCTTCCGTCACTCCTGTAAGCGCATCGACGGTATATTCCACTTCCCAGTTATAATTGTCTTCTACATAATAGCTGAGGAGCTCCGGGAGCTCCTGCTCCAAAGCCTCTCCCAATTCTTTCGGATAGCCCGGTGCTGTAATCAACCCCAGTCGTTTCTCTGCTTGTCCCATAACCTTTCCTCCAAATCCCTACGAAACTATTTTTTAAAAATATATAACCGTAATAAAAGATTTTAAACGGGAAAAAGACACACCCTTCCAAGACAATCGTATTCAAGTTAATGGCAGGGTTGTGTAAGACTTGATTTCGAGATGTTAGTGAGATTCTAGGGGCTGCGGGAAAAGGGTCGCTTTCCCTCCGCCCCTTTTCCAAATGAGAGTCTCGAAACCACTTCTGGAATAATCAGCTTTTGTGCTTAAGGAAGTGGAAAGATATAAAACTTTTCATAGAAGGCATTTCGAGTGATAAAGTTTTATATAGAGCCTTTTTGCTTATTTAAGAGGGATAATGGAAGACAATCCTTCTCGATAAAGGGGTTCGTTTCCACCCCCTATAATGAATGAGGTGGTTGGGAAGCTGGGAGACTCCCGCGGGAATGGATTGGCTAGAGAGACCCCGCAGGAAAGCGAGCTGCTTCCCAACCACCCCTGATTCCCAAAATGGCAAACGAACGCCGGTTATCCCGAACTGAGCCTTCCACAATCGGAAGCTTATACAGAAAAAAGACTACAGCCCTGGTAAAATTAGGCTGTAGCCTTTTTTGTTTAAATTCCTATTTGGCAGAAAGTGAGTTTGATCATTCGCCGAATTGCTGAATTTGTTCGAGGAGACTTGTGAGCTCGTTGAGTGTTCGAAAGACTTCCGTATTTTCAAGCACCGACGGATCGAGCTGGCCATTTTCCATATTGGAGAGGTACACCTCAATCCCCTCAAGGGCCCGGTTATTCTGATCGACCACTTGTTGATGCAAGTCAGAAGCGACTTCAGGGGCATCAAGCTCGTTGAATTCTTCAATATCTTCCTTCATACCTTCAAGCTTTGTTTCCAGTTCCTGCGCCGCTTGTGGATCTGTGATGGCTCGTTCGGCTAGAGGCGGAGCTTCCTCTGAAAATGTATTGGCTTCATTGGCATATTCTGTTGCTTCATTGACGTACGCCAGAGTATTGTTCACTCCATCAATCAGTCCACATCCTCCAAGAAGGGATGCACTTAATAAAACCGTAAGAGCGGCTTTCTTCATACGCCTTCACCTCTTCCCTTCTATCCTTCGTGTACCTCTGATGTGAAGCACCCCACTATTTGTTAAACTCAATGATATTTCCATCTGGATCACTGATGTACACTTGATGCCACTCTGTTTTATTCTCAGGCTTGTTCAGCATTTCAACTTCATGCTCTTCCAAACAATGGATGAACGCCTCGATATCCTTCACTCTTACTGCAAAATGTCCGTCCCGGGAATCAATTTCTGTCGTGCCACGGAAAGTTCGTCCTTCTTTATGTACAATCAAATGGATCTGCGTTTCCCCCACCTGATACCATGCACCGGGAAATCCAAAATTAGGACGGTCCGGGCTCTCTTCGAACCCTAATACCTCACTATAAAAATGCTTCGCTCTTTCGATATCTGATACTAATAAGGACACGTGGTGAATACCTTCGTACATCCCTTCCACTCCTTTTTACCTTTTCTATCAGTGTAATCGAAAAGAAGACGAGTAGCTACCTGAACCACTCCACAACCCCGATCATACTGAGAAGCCCCAGCAGGAAGGAAAAAGTAGCGAGCCTTTCATATCCATGGCCATGCGTTTCCGGAATCAGTTCTTTATATACGATAAATAACATCGCTCCCGCAGCAAAGGCCAGACCATAAGGAACGAGAGACAAAGCGGTATGAACCATGAAAAACCCAAAAACACTTGCTAAACATTCGATGACTCCTGTTAAAAAGGCCATTGCCACCCCTAAAGATTTACGGACGCCCTGATTCAACAAAAACAAGGCCACAAGGAAGCCTTCCGGAGCATTTTGCAATCCCATCGATAAGGCGACAACAAGTCCAAGATTTTCAACTTCACTTGCCAAGCTTGCTCCAACGGATAACCCCTCAGGAATGTTGTGAAGTGTCATAGCCGCAACAAACATAAGCGCCTGCTGAGGAAGTTTCACATCACTTCGTTCATGATCGAGATCGATGTGAGGAATAATGTATTCCAACACGTTCAATAACAAGGCACCCAAAAGAACCCCAAAACACAGCACATACAAATTGGTTAACTTAAGCGAAGCAGGAATTAATCCATACGTTGAAGCGGCCACCATAATCCCCGCTGTATAAGCAAGGATGCTGTCCATCCGCCGGTGGGATATGGAACGTATGAATAATACAGGAAGGGCCCCGACACTTGTCGCAAACGCGGACATCACCATCACCCACAAACTCCACTCCATAGCATCCCCCCTGTCATAGACAAAGCTCATCGTTTCTTTTTCACCATATGACCAAGCTGTCCGAATTAGACTCCTCTTACGGGCCAGTCCAAAACTTTTTCAAAGAGTTCCTCTCATAGATTACGAGGGAAAGCACCTATTTTTAACGCCTATCGTCACTCGTCCATTCACCTTCCTTCATAGAGACATATAGTATTAATGAGTCAAAAGGAACTTGTCTGAAAGAAAGGTAGACTTTTGACAAAAATATAGAAGGAGTGAACAATATGAGGAAAAACACAGGATGCAGAAATGGGTATGGACACGGTAAAAAATGTCCACCTCTATCCAGCGATGTAGCCAAATCAAAGAGTCTCTTCACTGCATCAGAAGAGTTTTCTACTGATGATACAGAAGAAACAATCATTCTTGGTGATGTGTTGATCCAGTCTCTTACGGAGGCGGACTTCGAACTACCATCGTATGCTAGAGCCATTAAAAACATCGAGAAAAACGTTTCCTTGACGCAGTGTAAAGCAATTCCTGTTGTCGGAAACCCTGGGTACGTGAAATTGTTTGTTGAAGGGGTTGTACACAAAAACATCCAGTATGTGGAAGATGGGTATGGATATGTCAAAGATTACAGCATCGATATCCCGTTCAAAGCTTACGATCAGGTTGAACTTGCAAACGACGTCCAGTATCCATTCGATTTCCCATACAGCGTGAAAGACAACGTCCTCCAACGCCGTGAACTTGCCAAAGACGGCATGGGCGCTGACCGTTGCGAATTCGGTTCTTTGACGTTCGAAATCTACAACCAGCCAATCAAATGTAAGCTTCTTGCTTCTGCTGTAAACCAGTGGGACATCGTGCATCATTTTGATAACTGGGGCCGTTTCAACAAAGTAACGGAAAAAATGGACATCAACCTTGTCATCAAGTTGACCCAGAAACAACAAGATCTCGAATTCCCACCAGTTCCACCAAATGGCGATAACGGTGGAGAAGAAGATGCTCAGGCTGCAACAACTCAACAACAAGAAACAGTTTACAGCCGCTTCCGAAAAATCATCGGTCAATAATAAATAAGAGATGCTCCTTGGCGGGGCATCTCTTTTTTCTTGTGAACAGAACTATATGCGTACATATTGTTTTTGTAAAAGGTCATAGACGATTTGAGCGGACCCTTGAATACAGAGTTTACCATCCGCGACAGAAGCATCGCTATGACTGACGAACCTCACACTTTGCGTTTCTACTTCTACCGGCTCAACGAATGTCTCCACAAACTCATAGTGCACGTTTCCTGTTTCGTCACAGTCGAAGGTGTATTCTTTCCGATCTGAACATCGGATCTGCGGCTCTTTCTTCCACTCCACGCAAACCGTCTTTTCCCATGGCACCGTCTGTTTGAGCTGCTGCAATGATTCTCCATTGTCATAAATGACCTCCACCATGAGTACGCCACTAAGAAAAACATAGGAAGATGGCAGAACAACGGTTTCCTTTTGAGAGTGAATGGATAATTGGATATCAATGATTTCGCACAGATCATCAGGGATGTTCAAGGTTTCCATCAGATTCACTTCGACCTTTTTAGTAGACAATAAGACAGGGACTTTCACCGTCATGTTCCATGCCGTGCTTGAAGATTCTTCTTCCTCTTCACAGGAAGATTCCAACGATGAGGAACTTTCGACTTCTTCCTGTTCCAGCTCACAAAAAGAGTCCTCCTCATCCTCCATCGTACAGTTGGGATCTTCATCGAAAGAATTTGTGACAGTCTCTGATGATTCTTCTTCATCATATGACCATTCGACTTTTTCTGACCAAGAACTGGATTCATCCAGCATGGAGCAAACCTCATGAAAAAGGTTGTCGGAAGTGCTTTCTTCCACTTCCACTTCATCTGACTTTTCTTTTTCAGGAAAGATGGAATTTTCATCGTCCACGCTGATATTTTTTTGAGCCTGGTAGTGGTCTCTAAACCCATGACGATCGTCCGAGGACTCTCCCATGGAAGAAACGATATCCGTTAAAATCGAATAGTCTTTAAAATCCTCGTCTTCCATTTCTTGAGGGTCATTCATTGAACTCCAGTCTGGACTAGGATCCTCTTTTAATAATGCTAGTATTTCTGGTAAGAACGGGTTGTTTTTCTTCCATCCCCTACCTGATTCCACCTGTGGACGATTCAATGATTCATCAAAGTAATCTTTACCCGGATCTTCGCTTATGGACATCGAGTCTTTCCGGAACGAAGACATTCGCTTCCGGTTCTCTGCTAACACATGTTCTTCTGTATCATGATTCAAAATTTTTGAAGGTGGGGAAATGACGGGTCGAGGCATTTCTCCACCTGAGTCGTGAGGAGAATAGATGTCATGGTGATCTTCTGAAATTGAGAGATCTTCTTCGAATTGAAAATCATAGGAAGGATTTTCTTTTCTACGCCCTTGCTTAGTTTTTGGTGGTTGATCATGCGATTTTTTCGTCCAGCGTGTTTGATTGAACTTGATTTCATCTCTCTTCATATTACTCAGAAAGGTGCTTGCCCTTCAGCATCCTTTCTCCCCTCCTTTCTGTCCTATACTTGTATCTCAGCAATCATCATTGGAAGCTGAAGCTACGCGGATTTGCTGGTCCTGGAGAACTTTCAAACAAATGTCGAGCACCATTTTTTCCTCCACCTGCGTGAAGTAGCCCTCATTGAATGGGGAAGACCCCGGAAGTGGCTGGCGATCGATCGCCTCATCCCATTCGATGATTTTACTGGAAAGCAATTCACAATAAGGTAGCTCATTGTAATATTGGCTGCTCTCCTGGTGGTATTGAGAAAGATCACTGCTCAACAGTTCATCCTTTTCAGGGAATCCGGAAGGCAAGGATTGGGATACGGCAAAATCAAATTCTTCCCGCTTGTTATTTTTCGGCATGACCGGCATGGATAAGAAGTCTTTGATTTCAATGACCGTATCAAATGGAATATCCACCGTGAACGAATGGAGATCTGAAGCGACCGTCGTATCTGTGCTCATTTCAATTTCGTTCGATGGGCTTGCATATTGGATATTTTTACGGACGAATCCTTTAAGGAACAATTTTTTTGTAGGGAGAAGCAATCGACATTGAGTTAAGGCGACTCTTTTCTTAATATCTTTAATTTCAAGAACAGGTTCTGGGAAAGTGATGGTTTCATTTATGTTCAGCTGGACATTGAGTTCGGCGAGAACGACTGGCACCTTTGTGACGATCTTGCCAATACTTACGTGTGGCTTACACGGCTTGCAATACCCTTTTTCACACTCATAGGAATCGTTATGTTTATCAGACATTCGATGGCCTCCTAAACGAAAGATATCCCCATGGTATGTAGAAGAACTGACAATGTCTGGGCTCTTATCTCGATTTTGAGATACGTTCAAGCCAACAAGCTCATACAGGATGAACCATCAGACGCCTATGGAATAAAATAAGAAAAACACGATCCCTTCCATAAGGAACCGTGTTTTTGTTTTAACGATTAGCCATTCAATTCGACTTGTTGTTTTTGCAAAACTTTGACGCGGAATCTGAGCATCATTTTTTCAACGATGTGGTGGAAGTAGCCTTCGTCAACCGGACTGTATGATTGACGGTCTGTTGCTTCATCCCACTCGATGATGTCACTTGCGACAAGCTCACAGTATGGGAGCTCGTTGTACGCTTGGGTGCTCTCCTGGTGATACTGAGAAAGGTCGCTTGATAGAAGTTGATCTTTTTCTGGGAACCCTTCACCCAAGTCCTGAGCACGGAAGAAGTCAAATTCTCTTCTTGTGTTTGCTACAGGAAGCTGGACGAGTCCTTCCAGGTCTACAGTCGTCATGCAGTCAAAGTGGATTTTTGTCGTCAATGACTTCATATCAGAAGAGATACATTCGCCTGAAGCACCGTAAACCGGGCTTGCATATTGAATGTTTTTTCGGACATATCCTTTGATGAACAATGGGAATTCTCCACCTGTGAATAAGTCGTCGCTTCCTGTTGAAGTACGTGTCATCAAACGACATTGAGTGATTACCACTCTTTTCTTAATGTCCTTGATTTCCAGTACAGGGTGCGGGAACTTGATGTTTGCTACAAGGTGAGTCGTAACATCATAGGCTCCAAGTTCTACAGGAACTTTGATTGTAAGTTCATCTGCAGGGTTTACTGGAGTATCTACAGGATCACTGCTTCTGCATTGGTCAACTGAGGCAGACGCATTAAGGTTTACACAATTATCGTGACAATTATCTTTTTTCATCACTTTTTTCCTCCTTTATATTAACCTCACTGTATTCTATGCAATCTACTCTATTAAGCATGGTCAGATGAAGGAGTATAAACGTGGAACTTTGAACAAGTCCTCTGTTTTTAATAGAAATCTCCCCATTTCTATCTATTAAACAAAAGCTCCCGTTTGTGGAAGACTCAGTTTCGAGACTTTTGTTGAGTGGATGGGGGCTGCGGGGAATGACTCGCTTTCCGCGGGAGCGCGGTGAGCCTCCTCGAGCTTCGCTCTGCGGGTCTCACCATGCACTTTTTTCCCGCAGGAGTCTCCCCATTCCCCTCCGCCCCTTGATCATATAAGTATCTCGAAACTACTTCCAGAATAAGCAGCTTTCCAGCGTAATGAAAGTAATGGATTAAACTTTCAAACAAGCAGCCATTTGTATCC
>NZ_QUAE01000008.1:0-171971 GCF_003386945.1 Halobacillus trueperi
AGGTCAAAAAGCTTTTAAATTCCTCTTTCATGAGGCTTATTTGGCGTGGCCAAATAAGCCTTAAAAGAACCGTAAAATCTTGCGGTTCAACCTTGACTTTCTATAGCTGGTCTTTCCTGTGGGGGAGCGCCGAGCTTCCTCAGGCTATCGCCTTGTGGGATCTCGCCTGTCTCCTTCTCCCACGGGAGTCTCGCAGCTTCCCAACAACCCCATTCGATGCATGTGAGAAACGAACCCCTTTACCATGGGGCGTCTCCCATCCCCACTTAGAAGTAGCCATAAAGCGCTCTATATCAAGCTTTCACATTCGGATTCACACCGGGGAGAGTCTTATATTATCCACTTCGCTTGAGCATACCAGCAGAGTTTCCGAGAAGTGGTTTCGAGACACTTCCATGGTAAAGGGGCGGAGGGGAATGGGGAGACTCCTGCGGGAAAAAAGTGCATGATGAGACCCCGCAGGATGCAGTCCGAGGAGGCTCACCGCGCTCCCGCGGAAAGCGAGCCAATCCCCGCAGCCCCCATCCACTCAACAAAAGTCTCGAAACTGAGTCTTTCACAATCCTGCCATATTGTTCAATAACTAATTTGTATCAGAATTAGTATTAAATGAAAAAAAGAACAGCTCGATGGCTGTTCTTCATGGTTTTAATAATTTTTCATGATGCTGATTCGCTATTTTGATCTTACGAAGCCCGATCAACCACAAAATAATCATAAAAGGGGTAATCCAATACATCCATGTCATTTCTTTCACGGTAATAATATAATCATAAATGACGTGTAATCCTACGGGAATGACCAGGCCTAACGCTAAACACCAGTTCGAACGATTCGTCCTGAACTTCGCTTTTCCCATGTAGTACCCCATAATGAGGCCGAAAAGGGCGTGGGAAGAAACAGGGAAAACAGCACGTAATATGGCGATTTCAATTCCGTTTTGGAAGATATAGATGATGTTCTCTATCGTTGCAAACCCTAAACTGACAGCCACCCCGTATATAATCCCGTCGTAATGATGATCAAAATCAGAATGACGATACGCCACAAATAACAAAAAGAACCATTTGAAGAATTCTTCCAGTAATCCAGCGAGGAAAAAAGACTTCAGGAATGATGAATGAAATACATTTTCTGTTTCGAAAGCATACTGAATGAACATGATAGGAAAAACCATGATTACGCCTATGATGAACATGCGGATAATTAGAGGAAGGGGCTCTAATTCGATCCGTTTACTTAAATATATAAATGTCATGATGGCCACGGCAGGAGATATAGCGGCAGTCAATATGGCCATGTTTCTCAACCCTCTCTCTTTCATTCCCCTACGTTTCATCGTATCATGAAGGTATGAGAAAAGGAACATTTGAATGGAAGATGGTGTAAATATGAAGCGTATACTAGTCATTCACACAGGTGGCACAATATCTATGAAGGAAAACAAAGAAACAGGTGAAGTGAACACTTCGTCCAAACACCCCTTGGACGAGATCTCCACCATGCTTAAAGGGAACACGGTGATTGAGGACGAAATATTGTTTTATCTCCCTTCTCCCCATATCCGGCCGGATCATATGCTGAAACTGGGTCGATCCATCCATGAGAAAATGTCCAAGAAAAACTATGATGGCATCGTTATCACTCATGGTACAGATACATTAGAAGAAACCGCTTATTTTTTGGATTTATTTTTGCAGACGAGAAAACCCGTAGTCGTCACCGGCGCTATGCGTTCAAGTAATGAAATCGGATCCGACGGCCTGTATAACCTACTAAGCGCGATAAGAGTAGCCAATTGTGACGAGGCGCAGGACAAAGGTGTGCTGGTCGTCATGAACGATGAAATTCATACAGCTAAAAACGTGACCAAAACCAGTACGAGTAATGTAGCAACGTTCCAAAGTCCTCAATATGGTCCCATCGGAATTACTACAAAAACAGAAGTGTTTTTCCATCATAAAATGACACGCCGTGATTCCTACCCGATTCAAAACATTGGAAAGCAAGTAGCCCTCATCAAAGCCTACGCAGGTATGGATGGGACTTTGGTCGACGCCGTCCGGGAAAGCGATGTGGATGGCCTTGTTATTGAGGCTCTAGGACAAGGGAATCTACCACCAGAAACAGTAGATGCTTTAGAGCGCACCCTGAATGATGGCATTCCCATTGTTCTAGTCTCCCGCTGCTATCAAGGAATTGTCCAGGATACATACGGATATCCGGGTGGTGGACGTCAACTGAAGGAAATGGGGATCATTTTCGCCAATGGTCTTACTGGTCCAAAAGCTCGCATTAAACTTATGGTCGCACTTGAAATGACCACAAATATGACTGAACTGGAACATATGTTCAGCTGAGGAAATCGATGAAGCAATGATACCTGCCTATACAAAAGCCTGGAGTCCATGGACTCCAGGCTTTTTCTCGATTTTATTTAGTAGTCATGGCTTTTGCTATTTTCCCTCCATGATGACGGCCGTTTTCAATGAAGATTTCATTGTTGTTATACCCAGCTGCGATGACACCTGCAATATAAATACCCTCGACATTTGTCTCCATTGTATCCTCATCAAACGTAGGCCTTCCTGTTTCTTCATCCATCTCTACTCCCATTTTAGTGAGAAAGGCATGATCAGGGCGGTAACCAGTCATGGCAAACACGAAATCATTTTCAATTCGTTTTTCCTGACCAAGACATTCATAGACCACTTCATCCTTGGTGATTTCTTTAACGTTCGCACAGAACTCCATGTCTATAATGCCCTTTCTGACCAATGCTTCGAATTGAGGGAGAATCCACGGCTTAATACTTTTCGAATAGTCCTCCCCACGGTAAAGAACAGTAATGTGAGCCCCTGACTTTTCTAATTCCAGTGCAGCATCGGCCGCTGAATTTTTACCGCCAATGATTACGACCTTCTTTTTATAATACGGGTGTCCCTCTTTAAAATAGTGCTTCACTTTTGGTAGATCTTCACCTTTAACATTCATATAGTTCGGTTGATCGTAATAACCAGTAGCAATGACGATTTGGTTCGCACGGTAACTCTTACCTTCACCGTCTCCTGTTTGTGATTGGATGATGAATCCGTGGTCATTGCGTTCCACTTGAGTTACTTTTTCATACGTGTTCACTCGCAAATCTTCTCTTCCTGCGACGGCCCTGTAATAAGCCAGGGCTTCATTGCGGACTGGCTTTTGACGTTCTGTAATGAAGGGGATGTTCCCTATCTCAAGTTTTTCACTCGAACTGAAAAACGTCTGATGTGTAGGGTAATGATAAATCGAATTGACGATGTTTCCTTTTTCTATGATTAGTGGTTCTATTCCTTCTTTTTGCAATTCGATGGCTGCACTCATTCCGCATGGCCCACCACCGATGATGATGACTTTTTCTTCTTGCACGACCAACACTCCTCTTTCTTTCCCGATACAGCTCAATTCTCTAATTCATCAGATCTGGTATGGTTTCCATATTCCAATTTGGCAAATCTATGCTCCAGACGCTATTCATGCTAAAAAGTTTACGTTTCCGAGTGTAATACTTTCGAGTAATGACAACTTATGGAGATCTATTTTTTCATAAAAAATGAATCTCCTATCATAACCATGATAGGAGATTGCATTCTTAGAATCAAGTTAGATCCATCCACGGAATCTCGAAGCTTCCGCCATTTTTCTAACTCCGACCATATAAGCAGCGAGTCGCATATCTACACGACGTGTTTCAGCGGTACGATAGACATTATCAAATCCTTTGACAATGACTTTGTGAAGCTTTTCATCCACTTCTTCTTCCGTCCAATAATAACCCTGGTTGTTTTGGACCCATTCGAAGTAGGATACAGTCACTCCACCTGAGGAAGCTAAAACGTCAGGTACGAGTAGAATTCCACGTTCAGATAGGATTCTTGTAGCATCCAATGTCGTCGGACCATTGGCAGCTTCTACAACGATGGTTGCTTTTATGTTATGAGCGTTATCTTCCGTAATTTGATTCTCAATCGCTGCGGGTACGAGAATATCACAATCAAGCTCCAATAACTGTTCATTAGTAATGGTATTCTTAAATAAATTTGTGACTGTACCAAAGCTGTCACGGCGATCGAGTAAGTAGTCGATATCCAGTCCATCTGGATCATGAAGCCCACCGTAAGCGTCGGAAATACCGATCACTTTCGCTCCACGATCATGCATGAATTTCGCTAGGAAACTTCCGGCATTACCGAAGCCTTGGACCACGACCCTTGCACCTTCTACGTTGATCCCTTTCTTCTTAGCCGCTTCTTCGATACATATGGTCACACCTTTTGCCGTCGCTGTTTCACGGCCATGAGAACCACCAAGAACAAGAGGTTTCCCTGTAATGAAACCAGGATTATTAAATTCATCGATCCGGCTGTACTCATCCATCATCCAGGCCATGATTTGAGAGTTTGTAAAAACGTCTGGTGCAGGAATGTCTTTTGTAGGGCCTACAATTTGACTGATGGCACGCACGTACCCACGGCTGACTCCTTCAAGTTCACGGAAGGACATTTCGCGCGGATCACACACGATTCCACCCTTACCTCCTCCATAAGGAAGGTCAACGATCCCTGCTTTCAGACTCATCCAAATAGAGAGCGCTTTTACTTCTTTCTCAGAAACGTTCGGGTGGAAACGAACGCCCCCTTTGGTTGGACCGACCGCGTCATTATGCTGGGCACGATAGCCTGTGAAGATTTTAATCTGATCGTTATCCATTCGTACAGGAATTCTTACCGTCATCATTCGTACAGGTTCTTTCATTAACTCATATACTTCATTGGGATAACCTAATTTATCAAGTGCTTTTTTGACCACCGTCTGAGTGGATTTTAACACATCAAGTTTCTCATTTTTTTGGTTTGCAGAATCTGTTGGCTTATCGGCTACCATCCATTTACCTCCTATATCAATCCATTCGATTAGGGCTCGTTCTTCAGTGATTAGTATACACGTTCACTACTAATTAGGAAAGCTGAATGCGGCTTTTTCTAACCGTTTTCAATGAAAAATGTAAACGTTTACACCTGTGTGGCTTTATTTTTTTACGATAGCTCTACGAATTTTTGGATAAGGTCGTCATAACTTAACCCGATTGCCTGTGCAGAATCAGGGAAAAGGCTTGTCGGTGTCATTCCAGGCAATGTATTCACTTCTAAGATGATCGGTTCTTCGTTTTCATTAATAATGAAGTCAACACGTGAATAAACATCACACCCGAGCAGCTGATGAGCCAAGATGGAGTCTTGCTGCAGTTGAGCTGTCAACTTGTCACTCAGTTTGGCTGGTACGATATGTTCACTGCCCCCAGGTTTATATTTTGAATCAAAATCATAATAATCATTCTTAGGAATGATCTCTATAACAGGAAGTGCCTGTTCTTTTCCTTTGTATCCCATAACAGGTACAGTCACTTCTCTACCTTTGACATAATCTTCGACTAGAATCATAGAGTCAGAATGTGCAGCCGTTTCAATCGCTTGACGTATATCCTGTTCTTTCTTGACGATGGTTAAACCTAAAGTAGAACCTTCTTGATTCGGTTTTATGACAAATGGGAGAGTGAACGTTCGTTTGATTTTATCCTCGATCATCGAAAATTGATGTTCATCCGTAACATCAAACACTTCACTTTTCGCTGTGTGTAAACCATTCAAGGAGAATAATTGCTTGGATTTTGCTTTGTCCATAGCCAGAGCTGAAGCTAAAACGCCTGACCCGACATAAGGAATGCCGAGCATATCTAATAGACCTTGGATCTTTCCGTCTTCACCGAACCGTCCATGCAAGCCGATAAAAACGAGGTCCACATCTAAATTCAGTACTTCCTCCATTTTTTCAGGAGAAAAGTCGATCGGCGTAACATCGTGTCCCTTGTTCTCCAATGCTTTAATGATTCCCTTTCCAGTTGAGAGAGAAACTTCTCGTTCCCCTGACGTACCACCATATAAAACCGCAATCTTCATTTGTTACACTCCATTTCATAGACCACTAAATAATAATTAACTTACACCAACTCTTATCTTAACATGTTCCCTTTCAAGCTTCTATTTAAAAATAAAGCTCTGAATTATTTTACAATCCACAATAAACCCTAAGCATCCAACCCCAATATTTTCTAAGCTTAGCGTCAGGGGTGGCTGGGAAGCTACTCGCTTTCCTGTGGAAAGCGAACTGTTTCCCGGAGCTCCTAGCTCCACACAAACATCTCGAAACTAAGGTTCAAGAATGCTGACAGATAGCGGAAGAACTTTCCCGTGCCATCGTTATGTCATAAAAAAAGAACGACTCTTATGAAGCGTCGCTCTTGCAGTTTATGAAAAATGTTTATAGATGGTTCGACATGCATCTTTGTCCATGATTTGTTTTCCATATTCAATCAAGCGGTGCGAAGTCGCTGCTGTAGCGGAAGCAAACTCAGACAATAGCGCAATCACTTGATCCTGATCTAAATGAAAGATATCTTCATCTTCAAGAAGCATATAATAGGAGTCATGATAAAAGAAAACACTGCCTCCGGTCACATTAAGCTGATAAAGTTGGTGCCCTGCCCGGATGACATGTTCAAAGTCTTCAAAGGAGAACATCATTTCTTTACTTTCATCCAAAGTGACCTTCATTTCCATGTAATCTTCATCGTCTTCTATATCAGCGGGCTCTGTTTTCGTTACGACCACTAACATGCCTTGTGCTTGCAGGAGATATACCTGCACCAACAGGACACCTGACAGTTCGACACCTAGTTCGATTCCTGCATCATACATCATATCGCTGAAAATACGATGCACTCTAGGCAAATCACTCCAAAGCTCCTCACGAGACAACCCCCGATCCATTAGATCATCAAACGTAAGGAAAATTTTAAATTTCTCATTTGTCATTCTTTCCACTCGCACATGATCGCCCCCCTGTCACGATGTGTTATCTATATCTTATGATGACTGATGCGATTATGGCACCTTTTTTCAAATTATATCTAAGGATTTGGGCGTGGGCAAACATTTTCCAATCCCATATAAGGGGTTATGTAAATGAAACATCCTCTCAAAAGGGTTCATTTAATCGATACATAACTGGCATATACGCCAATCCTAATGCTTTCTTCTGGTCTGAACTGTAACTTCAGAAAGACGCAAAGGCACAAAACGGCTTTCCATTAATAATGGAACGGCCCCCCATTATAACAAGGTTCCGTTCCATTATTAAGTGTGCACTCCGTTTCAAATGGAAATGTTAAACGTTAGGTTGCCTGCAACCAACGTTCCCATGCTTTTTTAGAGTTTCCTACGATAAATGGCTGGATCCGTTTCTTATCTAGTTCAGAAAGGCGATCATAAGCATATCCACCAAGACCAATTTTTAAGTCAGGGTATTGTTTTTGTAATGATTCTGCCAGCCTTACCGTTATAGGAATATTTTTCTTAAGCGTACAGGACATGAACATGTACGTGGGTTCAATTTCATCAATGACAATATCAATATCTCCACCAGCAATGCTTTGACCGAGATAAATGACATCATATCCTTTCCGTTTCAAAAACAGAGCAAAAATGAGCAACCCTAATTCATGACGTTCATTAGGACCACATACAAGCAGAGCTTTTGGCAGCATTCCATCTGCTGGAATAGACAGAAGCATCATGCCGATCCTTGAACGGATGAACTGGCTGGCGAAATGTTCATGGGCACTCGTAATCCGGTTTTCCTCCCATAAGTCACCGACCTTTACAAGAATAGGACCGATGATATCAATGGCCACCGTTTCTGGGGTAAACAAACTAAATGCATGATCCAGATGACGCTGAGCATCATTTTCATTAAAGGAGAGAAGGCTGTTCAACAGCTCATCACCGATTTTATCCAGCTCGGTTTTATGTTCGGAATGATTAGAACTCGACAACGCTTCTTCATTACTTTCTAACAAGGAAACGGCTTGCGATATAGTAAATCCTTTATTCACTTTTTCCATTAACCATTTTAAAATTCGGACATGATCATCAGTGTACAGACGATGGCCGGCCTCATTTCTTGATGGGCGGATCATTTTATATCTTCTTTCCCAGGCACGGAGCGTACCCGGCTGAATTCCTAACAACTGTGACACAGCTTTAATATTGTATTTTGCTTTTGTTGTCGCCATAAGTCTGCCTCCACCCGTCCATTTTCCTCTATTATATAGGATGTCAAGAATGTGTGTAAAATTTCAATATTCTCCCTATATGTTTTGAAATTCGATTTAATGTTTGGGGGTTAATTCTATCCAGTGGCATTCTGCTTTCGTCCCTAGACGGAGAGGTAATAAAGATGTACCATACCCTTCACTCACAAGAAAAGACTGGTTTCCCTCGATCTTCCACCCACCACGTTCATATGGTCCGAAGCCAAACAACCGGATCTGCCCACCATGTGTATGTCCACATAAGACGATATCAAACCTTCCCTTGTACACTTGATTCATTCGTTTAAAAACATACGGATCATGTACACAAAGGATCTGCAGACAATTTTCATCCTCTAAGTAGGATGCATTTCGGTTAGGCTTCATGAAATAAGGATCTAAAGCACTTAATACAACCGGCGTGCCGTTTGGTAACTCCACATACTCATCCTCATTTGAAAGAGGGATAACTTCTTCTTTAATCAAGTCATCCAAAAATAATCCAAACTTCCACTCATGATCATTATTACCAGGAACGAAATAAACGGGAGCCCCCCATTGCTTTAATATGGATAGGTTGTGCATGAAACGTTCATAAGATGTCCGTTTATCTACAAAATCACCCCCGATGATAACAAGATCGACGGAGCGCATACTTTTGAACGTCGATTCCTTCAATTTTCGATTATGTATATCACTTATGAATAACAGTTGAATCCTTTGGTGAGCATCCAAACCCCTACAGGGCAATTGTTTTTCTTGTAAATGGTCGTTTCCTGATAAAAGATACATATACCCCAACAGGATGACTCCGCCAATAAGGACAAATAGCAGCACCCATACCATCCGGACACCCCCTTTCATAGTATTAGAACCCTTATATTATCACAAACGCCTCAGTATGATAAAACGAATCCAAAAGAAAGCTTCCCACTAAAAAACCATAATAAGAAGTGATGATATGATGAAGTTCTATGATTTCAGGACTTTTGTGAGAGTTTTGAGGGCCTTGGGTGGTCGTTAGTGAGCAGGTGATTCTGTTCATAGTTTTGTTCGCACGTATGTTCTTTCCCATTCAAGCCTGATAAAGTACCTCTAAAAATACATAACATACAGGCCACATGAAGAATGAATACAAAAAAACCGCTCAAAAAACATACATCCTGAGCGGTTTTGTTCCATTTATATATCACGCTTTTAAATTTCAAGAAAGTGAAAGTCCTTACTCACACTTTCTTTACGCTTAAAATTCTAAAACCCGTTTTTTCAAGCTTCCTCGTGAAGGCTTCAATATTATCATTGTCTTCAATCTTCAACACAATTCTTCTGGCAAGCTTATCGGTTTCATCAAAAGTGGCAAGTGAAATCACGTTTTCGTGATAACTCTTAATAATATCCCCCAGTCTTTCAATCCTTCCTGATGACTCTTCGGAAGTGAAGGCAATTCTTACTCCTTGTTTTTTGACTCCGAACGCACTCTCGAACTGTTCGATGACATCAAACCTCGTGACGAGGCCGAGAAACTTCTTGGATTCGTTGACAACAGCCAGTACGGAAAAACCCTTGAACAATGGCAGCGTATGTTCAAAAACCTCTTCATCATTAATATAAAAACCCTCATACATGGCAACATCACCAGCAGTGGTTTCACGAAGAAACGTTTTCCGATCCATTTCTTCTTCTGAATTAAAATAAGCCCGGAATATAATTTCTTTAGAAATCATCCCCGTGAACTGTCCTGATTTTAAGACAGGCATGGCTTCAATATCTTTCTCATCAAGCACTTTCAAAACTTCTGAAAGTGAAGCGGATGCTTCCGCCGTGAAGGATTTGTGGGCGGGTTTCATAATTCCTTTAACAAACATACACTCACCTCTTCTTTTGATTTGCACGGTAATAATTTCGTCATCAGTTTACGAATATCCTGCCTAAATCGAATAGGACAAGAAAGGAGCACATAAAATTCCAAGGAAAAGGATGTGATTTAGGTGTACACACCAATTAAATGCTACCAGCCTTACCACGGCCCTTTTGATCCTTGTCCGCCAAGAGGGACGGTTTGTTACCAGACACCACCGAATCTTTATCTGGGATTTCAGCCTCCAAATTTGCAACAATTCCCTATTCAAGAAGCGTTGTATAAAGGAACTCTTTGGCCGGTATTATACGATCCATACCCGACACCTTTAGAGAAAGGAGCAAAACGATGAAGCAAGCGGCCGATCCTGCAAAAGAGCGTTATGCTTTAATGGAAAAAATTCAGATGGTGGATTTCGCTTTGGTGGAACTTACTCTTTACCTGGATACCCATCCGCAGGACACCCAGGCGATCCAGCAATTCAATCAGCTAGCAGTAGAAAGCAGGGATCTAAAATCTGCCTATGAGCAGCGATTCGGGCCATTAAGGCAGTATGGAGGCAGTTTTTCAGGGTATCCATGGAATTGGGGAGACAGCCCGTGGCCATGGCAATTATAACCTTTCATTCATGAAGGAAATAGGAGGGCGCTTATGTGGTATTATGAAAAAAAGTTACAATATCCTGTAAAAGTAACAGAATGCAATCCGAGGCTTGCAAAATATTTGATCGAACAGTATGGAGGAGCGGACGGCGAATTATCCGCAGCCCTTCGTTACTTGAACCAGCGGTACAGTATACCTGATAAAGTGATTGGACTTTTGACAGATATCGGGACAGAAGAATTCGCTCATTTAGAAATGATTGCCACGATGATCTATAAACTTACGAAAGATGCTACCCCGGAACAAATGAAAGCGGCTGGACTTGGTGCCCATTATGCAAACCACGATCATGCCTTATACTACAATAACGCAGCAGGGAGCCCATGGACCGCAACTTATATCCAGGCGAAGGGAGATCCGATTGCTGACCTTTATGAGGATATTGCTGCCGAGGAAAAAGCCAGAGCTACCTATCAATGGATCATTAACATGTCGGATGACCCATGCTTGAATGATAGTTTGAAATTTTTGCGTGAACGAGAGGTGGTTCATTCCCAAAGGTTCAGAGAAGCGGTTGAAATACTTAAGTTCGAAAAGGATCGAAAGCAATTTTTCTAAAGGTTACCGCTCTACCGTGATTTGTTCATGGTAGGGCGATTCTTCTATGATGGCCGGCTGGGGAAAGGTTTGTCCAAACCACACATCCCAGTAAGGATAGGATAGAATCACAATGATCAAGATAAGGAGAATCACAAAAAGGAAGCGCATCCAAATTGCATTCACCCTCCACCTCGTCTTTTCTTTCCTGCCTTCATGAACATCTTTTCTTGGCGGCAGATCCAGGATGTCTAGTTCTTCTTTTTCAAACCCGCCATCCTCTGTGTTTCCTCTCAACTTTTCTGCTTGATCTTTTGATGAATGCTGATCACTCATCGGCTTCCCCCCATTTTCCGAAACGTATCCAAAAGGCTAATACAATATCAATAAGGAAATGTGCCAAGATGGTCACAAGTAAATTACCGGTCACCTCATACATATAACCAATAAAGAAACTGACGAATAATACCGAAATCAATAACACGATTTTCGTCAAATAACGGATATGCATAACGGCAAAGAGGACACTCGCAACGACATATCCAAACTCAGCGTGCAAGACCCCGCGGAATAACATTTCTTCACTAACCGCCACCAACAAAGTAATTCCTATAATACTTATACTGGAACGGTTTTTAAATACTTTGACGTTAATACCGCCATCGTCGTACATCCTTCGAGGTAAACGATACACGAGAAAAAGATCGATGAGAAGCACCATAAGTCCTGGTATCAACCCATAAACCAGCAGCTCGCTGGCGTGAAAATCAATTTGACTGCTCCAATCGGACCAAAAGGCATCAAAAAGAAATACACTGCCAATGAGAGCGAGAATCAGTATACTCAATTGAGTAAGAACCAATTGTAATGTAATTTCCCGGTCGTTCATTTCCATAATCAGTTCTGATTGACTCTTTCGTTTCATAAACCGGCTCCTTGTTTAAAAATCAGCTTTAAACGATCTTCCCAGCTGAATGTATCATACGTTTGTCTCTCCTCTTGAAAAGATAGGTCACCTATGCTGAAATCACATACATCGCAGCACGGGACGGTTGGCTTTCGGATCATGTCCTGAAATGGTTTATACAACGCTTCTCTGCGACATTCGGAGGCATGGATCCACTTTAACATTTCATTCAGTTTGTTGTGTTTATACATCCATCTCTCCTCTAAAAAGCGATGAATTTCCTGAATGAGTTCAGGCGTCACACCTATTAATTTTCCGTCTTGTAACGATCCCTCCTCTTCTAATTGAAACTTGATAAAGTTCCATTGTGATTCGGATAATTCAAAGCGTTCGATCATGACATCATCTTCCGGAACCTTTTCGCCCTGCTTTTTCGTTAAAAAGGAAAATACCTGCTGAAGGTCATTTTTCCCAGGTAGTTCACTCTGGATGAGCCGTTGAGGAAGGTAGTGGTCCTGACGTGTAAAGAGCAGAAGACTGAAGGCCGCTCCCCCATCTCTTCCTGCCCTGCCAACCTCTTGGATAAAGGATTCTAGTTGAGGGGGCAAATGAAAGTGTATAACGATTCGTATATCTTTTTTATCTACACCCATACCGAAGGCACTCGTACAACAAATAACATCCAATTGATTGTTCATAAATTGCTGTTGCACCAGCATTCGATCCGTTTGTTCCATGCCGCCATGGTAAAAAGCGACCCTCTGCTTCAAACGATCCCTAAGTTCAAAGCTGACCTTTTCTGCCCACTGCCGGCTGGAAAAATAAATCATCGTCGGGGCATGGTTTTGCTTGAGCACTTGGACAATCCGATCCGTTTTTTCTTCTGGACTTGTGCATTCTTCAACAGCGAAACTGATGTTTTGTTTATCCATGGGATAGATTCTTTTTTTCATATGAGGGAGCCTCAACTTTTCCATGATATCCCGCTGCACGTCAGGTGTAGCTGTTGCACTCAAGGCCATCACGGTTGGGTGCCCGAGGTTTTCGATGGTCTTATGTAGCTTGAGATAATCGGTTCTGAACTCATGGCCCCACTGAGAAATGCAGTGGGCTTCGTCAATAACGAAGAGATTGACATGCATGCGATTCAAACGGTTCTGCAACCAATCGTTCTGCAGCATTTCTGGTGAAATATAAACGAGAGAATACTTATGAAGGTTCCTCAATACAGCATTTCTTTCAGGCTGATCCATGAAACTGTTCACAGCAGTGACCGCCTTATATCCGGAAGCTTTCAATTGTTTCACCTGATCCACCATCAATGATATGAGTGGGGAAACGACAAGTGTTGTACCACCAAGAATCTTGGCAGGAAGTTGATAACATAGCGATTTCCCTGTTCCGGTAGGTAAGATTCCTAATACATCTTCGCCTTCGAGGACATCTGTAATCACTTCTTTCTGCCCTTCCCGAAATTCATCGAAGCCAAAATTCTCTTTAAGTAATGAACCTAGATCATGCCTCATCCTGCGTCATACCTTCCTTTATTGCGTGCTGTCCTTTCGCTAATGCGAGGCGCAATTCGAAATAATCATACTTTCCATCCAGAGCTTCATAGATTTGCTTCAGCTTTTTTGTATTCAGTTGAGTCCCTATATTATTTATCTCCCGTACGTCTTCCTCACTCAAAAAAGAAGTGATCGAAAAATCAGGAATGATTAAAGCTGATTCTACGATATGGTCTTGGATCGTGCTTTTTTTCAACCTTCTTAAATTCATGATTTCCTGCATGCTCAAACCTTGTTGAATATATTGATAGGTCTTTCTAGCCGACCTTGTAATGAGATGTGTCGCATCGAGCCCTTTTGTGCAGAGGTGCAGCACTGGATAGCGATCCTTTTTCTTTTTGGATTCAAGAAACAAATAATAATGGGTATGTTGCAGCATAAGCTCTACATCTTCTATATTCAAATCGAACTCCCGTTTGAGCTGATCGATCGTCATGCCGATAACGCCTCCCCCTGTCAAACGATGGACAAACAATTCCGCTTGAAGAGAGGGATGTTCTTTTAGTAGATGGTGAATTTCTTCATACATCGATTCCACCATCTTCGGTAGTTTATCCTGAAATTGATGATAGACCGTTCGCACCCAATTCTGAGTGCCGAAGTCATCCACGATAGGTACATAATGGTCAATACCAGCATTGGTGTTCGCCATCATTTGTAACATAAGATAAACTCTTCTGACGAAAGTAGGAATCACATCATGCCAGACCATACCTTCAAAGTATGTAAGCTCTTGAACCGGGAACGAAGACAATCGCCGAGTTCCCTCAGAAGTTATAGAAGGGAAAGATTGTTCATTTATTTGGATCAACCCGTCACGAATCAATGGTTGAACCCGCCTTTCCAATGACTCACGCTTTAGTGATGGATAGATACCAAAAAGCATGTCAAGTTCGTATCCCTTGGCATCCTGTAATGTTTGCGAAGACCGTTTGCCTGTCAGTAAATGATAGATGCCGGACAATGTACGCTCCCCTCTGAATCGATCCACACATGTTAAAACCACATGATCGAACATCTTCTCCCCCCTTTTTCCTACTTGTTCAACATGGTTTAGTTGAAAACCATTCACTTGCGATTTACAATAAACGTTGTACTTATGTAATCAATGCCTCGATCATACAGAAAGTCTCATGAAGGAGGTCGTTTTGTGGCCAAATATACAATCGTAGATAAAGAGACCTGCATTGCTTGCGGGGCGTGCGGTGCTGCTGCCCCTGATTTATATGATTACGACGATGAAGGAATCGCTTATGTCGTCCTTGATGATAACGAGGGTACAGAGGAAGTTCCTGAGCTGTACGAAGAGGACATGGAGGATGCATTGGAAGGGTGTCCCACAGATTCTATAAAGATCTCTACGGCTCCCTTTCATGGGGACCCTTTGAAATACGAAGAGTGATAGACCTTTTGACCATAAGCCCCTTGAAGAAAGGGGCTTTTTTATTTGACTAGTTCTTCAAAACGGATTTCCGCCTCTTCCCGGTCAATCGTTGAAAACATACGATAATCTTCGGAATCAATGATTCTATAGTGATGACTAATGAGATTTTGCTGAAGGATGTAGTTTTCTCCTTCCGCAATCGTCTGCCACCATACTTTTCCACCGAGCGTCTTCTTCCCTTGAGGTTCCACTTGCTCATGGGCAATGGTTTCCACGATTTCTACAGGGGCATCACCCAATACGCCTTTCAAAACATCACTCTCTTGAAAAAGAGCACATACGGCGACAACCGTCGTCCAGCCTGCCAGAGTTCTTTGTTTTTCAATTTGGACAAGCGTCTTTTTAGATAATCCGAGGATTTCTGCCATTTTGTCCTGGGTATATCCATGCTCGACACGGATCAATTTAATTTTTTCAGAAACCTGTTTCCGCACGTCGTGTTTATCCATAACCTATCGTCCCCTTTTCTACGTTCCTTTATTTTAACATGAGCGAAAGGGACAATCCTAGAACAAAGGCTTTAATGTGCCCGGATAGACTAGAAACAAAGTCAGGGGGACGGTTGCCTCCCTTCCGCAAGGCTGTCGGCTTGTATCTTGAGGGCCTGGAGGATCATTGCCTAAACGAATATAAGAACCCCCTGCAAATACTGCAGAGGGTTCCAGGTCATTATTCAACAACAGGATTGATTCTTTCTGGAACATCGATTGGCTCTTCAAGATCATAGGTGGAAAACTCCCTTACGTTCACACCATTGAACTTGACTTTTTCAAAACCAAACTGTCCTGCTGTAGCAAGGATGGCTTCAACCATCGTCAAAAGCTGTTGCTCACTTGCCCATGATTCATGTTGAAGATTTATATTCACTATACCTTCATCTACTGTCGTTGAAGTAAACTGAACATGTTCTGGCACGGCTGGGCTCACAAAGAGACCTCTCCCTTTTTCCTTCATCAAAGATAGAGCATCCTGGAATGTCGGAAAACCATCAACAGAAATGGGAGCTAATAAACGTTCAGAGGAACCTTCGTATTGATACAATTGAAAGATGTACTCCCCTTGTTGAATGACAGGAACCTCCGACATTTCTCCGTAGCTTCCCAGGTTGACGGGATTACCTGATTCGGTTTGAACAGAAATTTCTTCTAGTTGAACGTATTCCAAGTCCCATCGAATGCTTTCAATGATCGCGTTTGCCCAAGCAGATCCACTAACGGTGAAACCATCAGGAAACGTAACGACAGCCGAACCTTCTGTTTCATCCACTTCATATTCGATTCCTTCTACAGCTCTCTCAGCTAAACCGTACCTCTCTGGTGAAAATGTGTCGACTTCCTGCTGCTTCTGGAGGATAGGAAGAATGACTTCAGCATTTTTCCCTGGATAAGACACCGTATCATAACCACCTTCGTCACTCCTTAAAACCAGTGACTCAAGCTCTGCCTCAGGCTCTTCTTGTGTTTCTTCAAGCTTTGATTCTTCCTCTTTCTCTTGGGATTCTTCTTCTACATTTTCTTCAGGAGGGAGGTCTTTATCCTCGCTGGAAGGTTCAGCTTCCTTGATTTCAGCACTTTCCTCTTCAGTCTCTGAGGTAGATGAATCAAGAGATGGAGCTGTTTCTTCAGTCGCCGACGAGGATTCTGCATTCTCATTCGCACGATCGGCAGACTCTTCCACGGTAAGCATTCCATTGTTACTGAAAAAGACAGGAATGAACACGGCAAGTACTAGCAAAACAGCAATCGTAGCTAAGCCAGGAAAAAGCCATGGAGCTACTTTCCTTTTTGGTGTATTTACGCGTGATGAAACCTTTTGGTAGAGCATTTCTTTCGATTGGCGGTCATCCATAGAAGGGAGTTCACCTAATATTTTTTTGATATCTTCGTCATTACGCTTCTTCACGATCTCCCCTCCCCTCTTCCATCTCTTCAAGTATCATCTTCAGAGCTTTCATGGCTCGATGTTGAGTCGTCTTCACTTTACTCTCACTCCAGCTTAAGATTTCTGCTGTTTCTTTTATGGACATGCCTTGAATGAAACGGAAAATCAACACACTTCGCTGATCGACCGTACATTTGTCGAGCGCTTGATAGACTTGTTGAATTTCATCATTCTGCACGGCAATCTCTTCAGGCATTTTATTCTGATCTTTGATTTGCTCACCTTTCTCAGTCCAATCAAAGAACTCCATGAAGCGGTTTCTCTTTCTTTTTTGTTTGCGGAAATAATCAATGGCTACGTGTCTGGCTATGGAAAACAACCATGTTTTCTCAGAGCTTTTTCCATTGAATGAATCATATGATTTCATGACCCTCACATAAACATCCTGAACCAAGTCTTCAGCAAGACTTCTGTCCTTGACCATATAGATGAGAAACTGAAACAGGTCATGGTGATAGTTTTCGTATAGTTCATCAAAGAACGTTCGCAATGGTGGTACCTCCTGGGTCACTTTAATAGTCGTTTTATGTATGAAAAAAGTTACACTTTCTATCTTAATATGCAAAAAAAGAAAAAGGAACCGCGTTTCCAAAAGAAAATCAACTGCCCACTACCTCTATCCCAAATTCAATTATAGCTCCCGTTTATGGAAGACTCAGTTTCGAGACTTTTGTTGAGTGGATGGGGGCTGCGGGGAATATCTCGCTTTCCGCGGGAGCGCGGTGAGCCTCCTCGGACTGCGTCCTGTGGGGTCTCACCATGCACTTTTTTCCCGCAGGAGTCTCCCCATTCCCCTCCGCCCCTTGATCTATAAATATCTCGAAACTACTTCCAGAATTAGCAGCTTTCCAGCGTAATGAAAGTAATGAATTAAACTTTCAAACAAGCAGCCATTTGTATCCTAACGCTTGCTATAAAGGGCTTTTCAACTAGAATGTAGTGGTTATGAAAGACTCTCCATTCGTGTATGTGGGTTCGTTTCTCATATCCATCGAATGGGGTGGCTTGGAAGCTGCGAGACTCCCGCGGGAATGGATGGGCTGGCGAGACCCCGCAGTGCGAAGCACGAGGAGGCTTGCCGCCATCCCCGCAGGAAAGCGAGTAGCTTCCCAGCCACCCCTGACTCCCAATACGGCGAACGAACCCCAGAATATCTCGAATTCAAGTCTTACACAATCCTGCCATTAACTTTAATAAATAACAGGGGTAAGAGGACAAAAAAGCTACCCTTGGTCCGGGTAGCTAAGATACTTTTGATATGGCGTTTCTTTTTTCGTAGCGTTGGAAAAGTGTTCCGAGTATTGGAGATAGTGCCAATATGAACACAGTATTAGATACCGCATGATTGATATCCATCGGGAGGCCTGCTAAATAATACGCCCAAAATGGCTGGCCCGCAGCCCGCATCGTTAAGGAAAGAATGACGCCGAAAAAAAGTCCGCTGATAAAGCCGTAGATGGAAAGAGCCCAGAATGGCATTTTGGACCAATATTTCCCCAGGAGACCTGCAATGATTCCTATGATTGACCAGGCAATGATCTGCCAGATGGTCCATATCCCCATGCCCAACAACACATTGGACACAAAGGTCGTGAGCAGAGCAATGAGGATTCCTGCACTAGGTCCGAGCCAGAAACCGGCAATAATAATGATTGCGGTCACCGGCTGGATGTTAGGAAAATGAGCTAAAGCCATTCTTCCTGCTATGGCTAAGGATGCGAGCATGGCAATCAATGTTAACTTATAGGTATTCATCCTTCATCATTCCCAAGATTGATAATCAAAAACGATTTCGTCTCCATCCTCTACTTCGTACTCATTGGCTCCAACCATTGCTTCATCGCCGTTAATGGTGTACATCCAAGCCATTTTTTCTTCTTGGTTGCCGGCGATGCCTTCGATGCTGTTGATGAACCCTTCTGATTGTTCTACTTCATAGTTATCTTCCATGACTTCCATGAGGGTGGTTCCTTTTTCTACTGTAATTTCATCTTCTGCCATCATTTCTTCGCCATCGTTTTTAGATAACTGTACTTGTACTGTCACTTCCTGTACTTGTTCTTCCTGAGTAGTCGATGTTTCCTTTTCCTCTTGTGCTCCACATCCAGCTAGTACGGCGACAGCTAGCATCAGGGCTGTTAAAACAGTGTTCCATTTTTTCATGACAATCTCTCCCTTTTTCTTTGTATTTCACGGCCAGGAGGAGAGAAAAGTGAAGACAACCAAGTCACATGTATGTAGAAATCGTAAAATTCTTTCCTACCACAAAAAAAGCTTACCCTTCTACAAGGGTAAGCTTAAGACAAACGAAAGGATAAGATCTACGTTCCACGTCATACCGATCGGTTGTCTCAAATGCTCAATCCCCGAAGCTTTGAAACGTTGGATCAGGCAGGTCTACTGACTTGTGCGTCATCCTAATCAGGATCCTTCCCATACCTGAAGGTACAGTGGAATTTCCTTTTCGTCTACACTTACAGTTGCGAGGACAGTTCTGGTTTTCCACCAGATTCCCTATCAAGTCTTTTCAGACACCTGAATCCTCTTCTTATGAAGTTTCCATAAACAAGATTACAACAATTTTCCGAATATAGCAACTTTATTTTTCCTTATGTCTAAAAGGAATTTTAAAAGTAAAGGTGGTTCCTTCTTTCAACTTGCTATGCACACTAATGGTCCCATCATGGGCTTCTACAATGTTTTTCGCAATCGCAAGACCGAGCCCTGTGCCTTTTTTGTAATTTTTATCTTCACGCTTCCTCGATTTATCTGCCTTATAGAAACGCTCAAAGACGAATGGAAGGTCTTCCTCGGCAATTCCATACCCGGAGTCTTTGACACTTGCAATCCATTCCTTCTCATCTTTTTCAAGAATCACCTGTACCTCACTACCCGGGTCGGAATGTCGGATTGCATTATCAATCAAATTTGTAAACACTTGTTCAATACGATCAGGATCGAAATCGAGGAACCCGAACTCTCCTTCTACTTTCAAGTGAAGGTCTACAGACTTCTCTTTGGCAATCCCACTGAATTTCCGAATGATTTTGTTCAAAAATGGCTCAATTTCAACAGATTCTTCATTCAACTGAATATGTCCCGCTTCCATCCGTGCTATATCCAAAAGCTCATTGACAAGACGACCGATCCTGAGCGACTCGTCATGGATGATTTGCGCGAGTTCATTTTTGTCTTCTTTTGATTCTGCAATGTCATCCACGATGGCTTCACTATACCCTTGCAGCATGGAAATGGGGGTACGCAATTCGTGGGATACATTAGCGATAAAGTCTTTGCGGAGCTTGTTCAGTCTTCTTTCTTCCGTCATATCCCGAAGGACCGCGACAGCTCCACGTACTTTTTCTTTGTCATACAAAGGTGTCATGATGATCACCCAGGACCTGCCTTGTAATGTCATCTCGATCATGGATTCATTTTCATCCGTGATAACATCGTTAAACAAATCCCTCAGCGATTCTGGAAGGGACGTTTGATCAGCAGACGTGGATGCAGCGTTATTTTCAAACGCATAGGCATCTAAATATTGTTGTGCGGGGGGATTGGAAATGAGCACATCCCCTTCGCGATTAAACGTTATGACGCCATCTGCCATCGACCTCAAAATACCCGAGAGCTGTTCTTTTTCCTGATTCAGAGCATTGATATGAAACTTCAACTCCCGGCCCATCCGGTTAAAGGCCATCGCCAATTCACCAATTTCGTCATGGGTACGTATGGGTATCTTCGTGTTGAACTCGCCTTTGGCAAGTTCGAGGGCACCTTCTCTCATTTTAATCAAAGGTGCCGTGATTCGAGTGGAGAGGAAAAAGGCGAAAATGGTCGTCAATACGATGGCAATTCCAGCACCCAGGAATATGATTTTTGTCGTCTGTTCGGACGTTTCTTCAATCGTATCCAGTGATTGATAGACAAAAACAGCCCCGTCCTGGTTATTAAGTGGAGTGCCGACAACCATGACTCCAGTCTCGCCATTTCCTAGATCGGCCACTTTTTTAACATCTGCGCCTTCATTCAAAACGGTTGCTGTATCTTCGTCATTTTTAAACCATTCATAATCAAGCACAGGCAGTGAATCAGAATCACTTTCCGAAACCAGCGGATCATCCTCTCCTTTTACAATGACGGCTCGACTTGCCGGATCTTTGACAAGGGCTGTTGTCGATAGTAAAAGGTCTTCCTCTTGTTCATAGCGATCCACGACGTCTGAAATTCGGTCCGCCGTCTGCAGCAGATGTCTTTCAGCTTCTACGACATGATAGTTTTGAAAGAACTCTAGGAGAAGAACAGTCAATATAAAGAGGACAAAGCAAACCAATAATAAGATGGTGAACCATAACTTCCCGACTACACTACGCCAGAACATCAGTCACCAGATACCTCAAACTTATAGCCGATTCCCCATACCGTAACAATCATCCCTGCCGCTTCTGCCGAAACTTTGCTTAATTTTTCGCGGAGTCGTTTAACATGGGTATCGACCGTCCGAAGATCGCCGAAAAATTCATACTGCCATACCTCTTTCAGCAATTGTTCTCTGTCAAAAACTTTATCCGGAGACTGCGCCATGTAGTGAAGAAGCTCGTACTCTTTCGGTGTCAAAGCCACTTCCTTTCCATCAGCAGTCACACGGTGAGCATCGTTATCGATTGTCATGTGAGGGAAAACAAGTACATTCCGCGCCGATGTTTCCGTTTCTAAAAACTTCGTAGAAGAAGAACGACGCAGGAGCGCCTTCACTCGTAAAACGACTTCTCTTGGACTGAATGGTTTAACAATATAGTCGTCGGTTCCCACTTCAAAACCTTGCACTCGGTTGGCTTCTTCCCCTTTGGCCGTAAGCATGATCACTGGAGTGGCTTTCTTCTCACGCAGCTCTTTACACACTTCAATCCCATCTTTTCCTGGAAGCATCAAATCAAGCAGGATCACATCATATTCATTCTGAAGCGCTTTTTGCAAGGCTTCTTCCCCGTCTTCCGCTTCATCAATGATATAATCCTCTCTCTCCAGGTACATGCGAATCAGCCGGCGGATACGTTCTTCATCATCCACTACTAACACTTTCGCTTCTTGATCCATTTAAAAACCTCCACATCATAGAAATAATACGCTTATGGGTTCATTACCTTTATCCTTTACACAAAGGGCAGGCGGAGTTCAAAGAATTCTCGCCTGCCTTTTGTTTTTTATGCATAAGAATGTAAGCCTGAAATAATTAAGTTGACCGCAATCAAATTGAACATAATGATTCCGAAGCCTCCGACTGCAAGCCATGCGGACTTCATTCCCTGCCAACCTCTGGATAGACGTAAATGAAGGTAGGCGGCATAGAAGAAGAAAGTAATCAGTGCCCACACTTCTTTCGGATCCCATCCCCAGAACCGATCCCAGGCTTGCTGAGCCCAAATCATGGCAAAAATCAGTGCTCCCAATGTAAACACAGGGAAACCGATGGCTACGGCGCGGTAAGATACTTCATCGACAAGTTCAGGGTTCACCTTTTTGTTTAGGAGTGGTTGTATAGCTGCAGCGATTCGTTTTCTTAAGATCAACCTTGTACCCCAGTAAAGAACTACTCCACCAAGAAGTGCCCATAGGAAGGTGTTGAATTTCTTCGCCGCATCCTCCCCGCGCATCCATTCTGGCGCTTGGAACAATGGAGACATGCTACCTTCACTTATCAATTCTCCTTGATAAGGTCCTACAATGGCTGGCATGTTGTACGTGATCTCCGCTTGTTGTCCTTCAATCGGTGCTTCAAAACTCGCTTCGTAATTCATCGCACTGAAGGATGAAGAAACAATGATGAAGGCAAGCGTCACCGCAATGACATAAAGGACAAACTCGAGCCAAACCGTATGTTTGGAACGCTTGCTCTGGTCCACCTGGCTGATCAAGAAGATCAAGCCTGCGACAAAGCTAACCGATAAAATCCCTTGACCAAGTGATGCAGTAGTTACATGGATATATAACCAATGGGACTGCAAAGATGGGACAAGAGGTGAAATTTCCGTCGGGAACATGCTTGCAAAAGCGATCAATAGCAGGGCAATCGGTAAAGCAAATAGCCCTAAGAGATCCACTCTGTAAATAAAGTAGAGAACGATGAATGCGAAGACAAGCATCATTCCAAAAAACGTCGTGTATTCAAACAAGTTACTGATCGGGGCGTGACCGCTTGCGATCCACCTCGTAATAAAATATCCGATTTGAGTGAGGAACCCGATAATCGCAAGCGTAATTCCGATATTTCCTGCTACGCGGCTCTTCCCTTTCTTTTTATCGCGTATGGTTCCTGCAAAGAAGAAGGTCGCTATTAAATAGATGAAAAAAGCAGCATAGAGCAGATTGCCGCTTATGGCTGTCCAATCTCCCATATTTCATCCTCCTGACTCTATGATTTCATTTCATACTGGTCCTGAGGGGCCTCGATGTGAGTGCCTTCAATTGATTTTTCAATTTCCATTCTCAAGGCGTACCAGTTTTTATTCGTATGTCCCGCAATCCACGCTCCGTCTGATCTTGGCTGGAGCCAGATACGACGATGGTTCCAATACATTCCCTGAATGACGCCGATCATGAAGATCGCGCCTCCGAGAGAGATGATTCCTAACGTATGATCCTTTTTCACAGTCAGACCTGTGACGTCCCGCGTATCGAAGCCTGTTAGGCCAAGTTTATATTGGTTATTCTCTCCAGCATCGATATTCGCCCCTATACCTAGGAAACTAGTTTCAGGTGTTTCTTCACCTGGTGGGTACAGGTTGAATACGAAAGCTGGGTTCTTTGGATACTTGGAGACTGAAGCCGGCTGACCGTCCTGCATTTCATACTCAGGAAAATAGTTTACGACTTCCACCCGGAACCCTTCGTCCAGCTCATATGTAGATTGTGGGTTCGTCAAATCGACGGTAAACTCGCCAAAGTTGGTATCTTCATCATCCTTGTCGTGGATTTTGAAAGACATTTCACTGAATTCATCCAATTGATAACTCGCCTGATAGAGGGCAAAGTCCTCAAATTTTAATGGGTTGTTCAACGTGGCTGAGCCTTCTTTGATCGTTTCCAGCTCAGGATCAGCACCAGCGACTCCTTGATTTGTCCGCTCATAAATGACAGCGTCCGTCCGGAATGTCTTCGGGATCGCTCCATCCTGATTTTCAATCGCTTCTTTAAATTTCGCATCTTCCGGGTTGTCTTTATCATAGGTTTCTAGAGTAAAGGCCTCATTTTTGATATAGTATTCGCCTTCTGTACCAGGGATTAGTGTTGTCTCCCCTTCTCTTACCCAAACATGTTCATCGACATAGAAAGCAGGGATAAACCTGAGTAAAGCGCCTAATAGGAAAATAATAAGACCGATATGATTGACATAAGGCCCCCATCTTGCAAAGCGGTTCTTCTCTGCCAGCAAATGGCCGTCTTGTTCATAAACTTTGAAGCGTCTCTTCTTCAAATTGGTTTTGAATGCTTCATAATCGATGGCATCTGACTTCGTCTCCCCGAACACACGCTGCTTTTTCATGAAAAGCTCATGACGCTTCGGCTTCTGCCTTTTTAACGTTTTATATAGCGGGAAGAAACGATCGATGGATGCAATGACGATGGATATGCCGATCATCGCAATCAAAAGCATATACCACCATGAGCTGAAAAGGTCATGGAATCCAAGTTGATAATAAATCTGCCCGGCGATCCCATATTGATCCTCGTAATGGGTCGCAGGATCGGCACCACCAATAAATACAGCCTGAGGGAAGATCGTTCCGATCGCAGATGCTACGACGGTGATAAAGATCAAGGTGACCCCGACCTTCACAGAGGAAAAGAAGTTCCATACTTTATCAACGATCGTACGATTATACGTTTGTGAACGACGGGCACTTCCATCGTAGCGCATGTTGAGCAGTTTCTTGTCTTCGTTGCCGTCGATGTGCTGGTTCTGCTCCACAGGTTTTCCGCAAGCTTCACAAAGCACCGTACCTTCAGGATTCACATGACCACATTCACAGGTAATCTCTTTCATAGTAAAACCTCACAATGTCAAGTAGACTCTATTCCTCCGGTGCAATCTTTTGCAAGTGGCCTTCGAGTTTGTCTAACGTCAGAGGGCCGATGACTTGCTCTTCAATTTCACCTTCAGGATTGATGAATAGCGTGGAAGGAATCGGACCGATGTTATAAAGATCCATCACTTCACCATTTTTATCTTGCAGAATAGGGAAGGTCAGATTGTATTCGTTCACAAAATTCTCCACCACAAGTTCGGTCGAATCTAGATTGACAGCTAGAATTTCGACACCTTTTTCTTTGTACTCCGGATACAACTCTTCCATATAAGGCATTTCATCTTTACACGGTTTACAATACGTCGCCCAAAAGTTGACCATGACGCCTTTCCCTCTCAAATCACTCAATTGAACCGTTTCATCTGTACCGAATTTTTTCAATTGAAAGTCGGGTGCTTTCTCCCCTTTGGCGATCACCGATTGTTCGTCCTTGCCGTTTGCAACGAGAGCGAACACGACAAGTCCGACCATCACGGCAAGCATAGCTGTTCTGAAGATGAGGCGCTTTCTTTTTTTCCTAATGGTTTCTTCCTTCATTATGACTCACTCCCAAACCATTATAACATTGATTGAAGGCTGTAAATTTGAACGTTATTCAACAGTTTTCTCAGCAAGTGCACGGAGCTGTTTCACTTCAAACGGTTTCAATGGACGGGAATCTCCTGCATTCATTCCATGTAGGTCCAGCGTCCCGTACCGTTCACGCTTCAATTTGTCGACAGGGTATCCAAGAGACTCAAACATCCGACGGACTTGGCGGTTCTTTCCTTCATGAAGAACAATTTGTACAATCGCCGTATTCTTCTTCGAATCCGTGGAGGTGACTTTAGCGTGAACGGCCTTCAAGTACTCCCCGTCTACGGTCATCCCTTTCTTCAACTGCTTCAGTTGATCTTTAGTAGGAATGCCTTTTGTCTTTGCGATGTACACTTTGTCCACTTCGTGACTCGGGTGCATGAGTAAATTAGCAAATTCCCCGTCGTTTGTTAACAAAATTAATCCAGACGTATCGTAATCCAGCCTGCCGATTGGGAAAATCCGCTCTTTAACTTCCGGCAAAAAGTCTGTGACTACTTTACGTCCCTTATCATCACTGACGCTTGAAATAACACCGCGTGGTTTATATAACAAATAGTAGACAGGCTCTTCTTTATCGATCGGGACTCCTTCTACTTCAACATCATCGTTTTTACCGACCTTTGTTCCTAATTCTGTTACTACTTTTCCATTGACTGTCACCTTGCCGTCAACAATCAACTTTTCTGCTTTTCTTCGTGATGCGACACCTGCGTGGGCGATCACCTTTTGTAGTCGTTCCATATCTGCCATACGACCGTCACCAACTTTCTTTGAAATCACTTTTTTTCATGAAACGAAGCCACGCTCACAAAGCGCGGCTCGTCCGTTCCTCTACATTATACACATTCTATAAAGGTTTGAACAAAAAATCATCCTATTAACTAAATAGGATGATGACAATGACAATTGATGCTATTATACCAACCAAATCGGCCATCAGTCCAACTTTCAAAGCATCTCCCATTCTTTTGATCCCAACGGCCCCAAAATAGACAGTGATAATGTATAGTGTCGTATCGGTACTCCCCTGCATCACAGATGCGAGTTGACCGATGAATGAATCAGGACCAAACGTGCGGATCAGCTCTGTCGTCATACTGAGTGCGGCCGTTCCTGAGATAGGACGGATGAAAGCGAGAGGGAGAATTTCAGCTGGAGCTCCAAACAAAGACATCAGAGGCTCAAACAGTTTCACGATCGCCCCCATCGCACCTGACGCTTGAAAAACAGCAATCGACACCATCATTCCCAATAAGAAAGGAAGCAAACTGATGGCAATTTGGATTCCCTCTTTACTCCCTTCCACAAAGACTTCATAAGAAGGTACCTTTTTAATAGTTGCCGTCACCAGTACAAGCAGGATGATGGATGGGATGAGCCATATGCTGATCATAAACGCATCGCCCTCTCCCTTTTATAATGAAAATAGCGGTCGATCAATAAGGCGGCAATGGTAGAAATAATAGTTGCCAAAATGGTAGCACCTACGATGGAGGTCGGATCCTCTGAACCATACTTCATCCGGATCGCAATCACAGTTGTCGGTACGAGCGTCAGGGATGAAGTGTTGATGGCAAGGAGTGTAATCATAGACCTGCTCGCTTTATCCGAACCTGACAGCTTTTTTAATTCCTTCATCGCTTTCAACCCCATTGGCGTGGCAGCATTTCCAAGACCGAACATATTGGCCGTCATATTGGACAGGATGTAACCGAGCGCCGGGTGGTCCTCAGGAATATCAGGAAAGATGCGTTTGACAAAAGGCCGGAAAATTTTAGCCAATCCGGCAAGAAGTCCTGCCTCTTCAGCGATTTTCATCAATCCAAGCCAAAAAATGAGGACCCCTGCAAGACTCAGAGTAATCATAATCGCCTCATCCAATGTTGAAAAAATCGCTTTGTTGACGTCCTCCATCGTACCATTGAAAGCCGCATAGATAATCCCCGTAACCGCAAGGAACGCCCATATTAAGTTGACCATGGCGCTACCCCCATCATCCTGTTCAAGAAGTTCTTCACTTCTGAAAAGAAGGATTGAGAAGGGCGCTCATTCCATACAGGCGCTTCAACTAACGGTGTTTGTCCGACCATGAAGTATGTCACCCCGGCTAAATTCGACTCCCCTTGCTGGTCATAACGATAAAATGTTGCCTGAAGGTCTTCCTTTTCAGATAGGGTGAGAGGATAATAGATATCTCTTGGAATATAAAGGGATTTCCCGTTCACTTCAACGGTACCCTCACTTTGTAGTTTCACCGTTTCAAAATTACTGAATCCCCACTCGAACATCCGTGTATGGTCATTCCAATCATCAGGAGCATTCAAAGTAACAGCGATCAGCTCCATTCCATCTTTTTGGGCACTTGTCACTAAGGTTCGTCCAGCGGCTTTTGTGAACCCTGTTTTCCCACCGTTCGTCGGTTCGTAATATTGGGTCAGCATTTTATTTTTATTCTTCCACGAGTATTCTCGATTTTCAGAACGATACATTTCGCTGCCTGTCACTTCGCGGAACGTATCATTTTTCATAGAGTAGGCCATGAGCAGCCCCAAATCATACGCGCTTGAATAATGGGTTTCTCCATCCAATCCATGCGGATTTTCAAAGTGGCTGTTATTCATTCCAAGCCAGGCCGCCTTTTCATTCATCAGCTGCACAAAACCTTCGACACTCCCGCCTACATGTTCAGCAATCGCTACAGCTGAATCATTTCCAGACCTCAGCATCAACCCATATACCAAATCTTTCAAAGGGATTTTTTCTTTCTCTGTCAAATAAATGGAGGACCCTTCTGTATAAACGGCCCTTTTACTTACTTTCACTTTCTCTTCCATCATTCCTGATTCAATCGCTATGATAGCGGTCATGATTTTTGTGGTGCTGGCAATCAGTGTAGGATCATAGGCATTCTTTTCATACAGGACCCGGCCTGATTCTGCATCCATCAGAACGGCCCGCTCCGCAGATACTGATATATTAGGATTCGCTTTTACCTTATCCACCATAAAGATTGGAAGTAGTAAAGTCATGGCCACAGCTACATAAAAGAACCTTCTCAAGAGGACTTCCTCCTATTCACATCATTTGCTTCAACTTATGCAGAAGCGTACAAGCTTATGAGTAATAGAAAAATCCATCCATATTAAGAGCACAACACAATCGGCGTTCTTAAAGTATATGGCAGTATTCTTGAAGACTCAGTTTCGAGATAATCGGGTTTCGTTTGCTGTATTGGGAGTCAGGGGTGGCTGGGAAGCTACTCGCTTTCCTGCGGGGATGGCGGCAAGCCTCCTCGTGCTTCGCACTGCGGGGTCTCGCCAGCCAATCCATTCCCGCGGGAGTCTCGCATCTTCCCAGCCACCCCATTCGATGGATATGAGAAACGAAGCCACATACACGAATGGAGCGTCTTCCATAACTACTACATTCTAGTTGAAAAGCCCTTTATAGCAAGCGTTAGGATACAAATGGCTGCTTGTTTGAAAGTTTAATCCATTACTTTCATTACGCTGGAAAGCTGCTAATTCTGGAAGTAGTTTCGAGATACTTATATGATCAAGGGGCGGAGGGGAGTGGGGAGACTCCTGCGGGAAAAAAGTGCATGGTGAGACCCCACAGGACGCAGTCCGAGGAGGCTCACCGCGCTCCCGCGGAAAGCGAGCTATTCCCCGCAGCCCCTATCCACTCAACAAAAGTCTCGAAACTGAGTCTTCCAGAAACGGAAGCTTATATAGAAAAAAAGCTGTCCCTGGTAGGGAACAGCTTTTTAGTCGTCGGAGAAGGGGTCTTCGTTGAATTTTTCGAAAAAGAGATCAGCTTCTCCTTCTTCTTCCCCTTCGCTTTGTTTGAGTTCAGAAAGAGGCGGAAGCTCTTCAATGGAAGTCAAGCCGAAATAGATAAGAAAATTTTTGGTCGTTCCATATAGGATCGGGCGTCCGATGGCATCTTTACGGCCTTTTTCTTCAATCAAACTGCGATTGGCGAGTGTCTGAATGGCACGGTCACTTTTGACCCCTCTCAAGTCATCCACTTCTATTCTAGTGATCGGTTGTTGATAGGCAATGATTGCAAGCGTTTCAAGAGCTGCTTGAGACAGCCTTGTCGATCCTGGTGAATCTAAAAGACGCTTGTAATACGAAGCATGCTCCGGCTTCGTGGTCAAATGCAGGGTTCCTTGTGAGTCCATGATGGTGAGACCTCTGTGCTTCGATTGGTAGTCTTTCATCATTTCTTCCAACAATGTTTTGAACGTTTTCGCATCCAACTCTAGTAGGTTGGTCAGTTTCTTTTTTGTGATCCCTTCTTCTCCGGCCGCAAAAAGCAGGCCTTCGGTTATGGCTTTGTAGTCTTCTAACTCCATGGTGCATCCTCCATCTTATATACGATTAGTTCATCAAAATGTTGTTGTTGAACACACACGATGTCATTGCTCTTCATCAATTCAAGTAAAGCGATGAAGGTAACAACGATATGCGGTCGTGTTCGTTTTTCAAATAACTGATGAAAAGGAGTGCCACCTGCTTGAACATCAATTTTACCGAGAATTTCTTCCATTCTCATTTGGATAGGAATCTCATCTCTCCGGACCTTTGCTTCCTGTGGTTTTTCCGTTTTGGCCCGCTTTAATAGATTGCCCATCGCTTGAATCATATCGTAAACAGAGGCTTCTCCCGGGCGCACTTCCGGCATCTCTTCTTCCCAGCCTTCCATATTCAGTGGAGGTCGGGTGTAGATGCGGTTGGCATCGAGTTCTTTTTCTTTCAGTTCCTCTGCAGCCTGTTTATATTTTCGGTATTCAATCAAACGTCGCATCAAATCTTCGCGAGGGTCATCTTCAAGCTCCCCATCTTCGAATTCATCTTCCATGTTTTGATTAGGAAGAAGCATCTGACTTTTCATGGCAAGTAATGTAGCAGCCATGACCAGATATTCGCTCGCGAGATCCAGCTCAAGTTCCTGCATCGTATGGATATAGTTCATGTACTGATCGGTAATTTGGGAAACGGGAATATTATAAATATCGATTTCGTATCGATTGATCAGGTGTAAAAGAAGATCAAGAGGTCCTTCAAAACCTTCCACTTTCACTTGGTAGCTTTTTTTCATATCATTCTTCCTTTACGTTCCAATGTTCTTTTTATAATGGTATCAAAAAACACCCTGCTGTGACAGCATGTATTTAATGGCGATCAATGTCTTTCGTTTTACGTCTTCCGTTAAGTTATACTATAGATAGAAGTACAAGAACCTTATTTTAATCAACAACCAAGCTTTCCATGGTTGTATCAAAGGGATGGATGGTTTATATGTATCCTAAAGCTTATATTGAATTTCTTGCTCATTTCCACGGTACAAGAGATTATTTCGAATGTCATGAGATCCTTGAGGAATACTGGAAAGAAGTCGATCCTCGTAACCGTTCTTCCATCTGGGTATGGCTCATCCAAATCGCTGTAGCCATGTACCATGATCGCAGAGGCAATCAAAATGGTGCAAGGACCCTCATTAAACGGTGTTTAAGAAAGAAAGTAGAACATGAGAAAGAACTCCCACTCCTCGGCTTGGATGGAGAACGCCTGGAAAAACAGCTGGAAGCATTCAAAGCACGTTTGGACAAAGAGGTCCCTTACCGTAGCTGGAATATGCCCATCATAGATAATGAACTCCGTAAAGAAGTACATCTCCTCTGCCAACAATGGAACGTCGCTTACGGGTCTCCGAGTGACATGTCTGATGAATTCCTTCTAATGAAACATAAAATGAGAAGAACATCATTTTAAATTCCTATATAAACGAAACAAAGGAGGTGCCGTGAATCGACACCTCCTTATCTTTTATAACTGTGAAGAGGCACTTTCTTCATCACATTTCTCGATGAATGACTCTGTGGCTACATCAGCACATACATGACAATCATCTTTGAAATGGTCACGGACACGGAGGATCATCTGCCGACCAATCCCAGCATTACGATGAGACGGGTTGACGGACACGTGCTGGATGATGGCTTTGCCATCTTCCAAACGGACACCGACCGCTCCGAGGATGTCTTCCTCTTTCCACAAAAACAGATTCCAATCCGGATTGGAATCGTATTCTTTTATAATTTCCTGAAGTGTCTTAACGTCTGAAACTTCAGGCATGAAAGAAAGCAAGCCCATCGCAATCTTTTCAAATGATTTTTTATAACGAATTAACATATTAACCCCTCAATTATGAAAATAACTTTCCTAGAGTTCCAGATGAGAAAATGGTTACTTTCAATCATTGTCTAATTCTTCCTATATGTCAAGCTTACATGACGATGACGAACCAGTAGTATAAACCCCAACCGATGCTGAACAACGATAAAAACGTAAACAGCATCCAATTTTTCATTTTCATTATACGTTGCCCCCGGTTTTTTGTGATTTGCCCCGCTACATAGAATATAGCATAGCCCTGGATTATTCAAGCTTGTTTAAAACCGTCTTTTCACAATTGACCAAAGCCGATATCCATCAGAACCCTTTCCTTTGATAGAAAACGGTACAAGATTCACGAGGGCAAGGTACGTATTAAAAAGAAAAGAGATACGAAGCAGACCACCGCCCTGCTCCTTAAACCATAAGAACAAAACGAAAGCTGTTAGAGCATTGAGTAAAGGACCGCCAATACTGATCCAAGCTTTTTCGAAATCTTTGAACGGAGGTTTCCGTTCATTCACCGAGTAAGCTCCCTGGAAGAAAAAAAGGTGGATGTACACATGTATCCCGCTTTTTTCCCATCGCCCGATCACTTTCCCCCGGCCAAGGTGCAGAGCACTTTGATCTGCCCGAAAGTAAAGGCCGGGCAATAGGTGACCAAGCTCATGGATGAACAGACTCAAAGGTGCCACTAAAAAAATCAATACGAGTAGTGTGACAATCATGAAGGGCTCTGTTAGTAATTATTTGTCCTCAACGCGGACCTTTTGCATCACATCTCCGACACGAACACGATCGACCGTATCCACACCATCAACCACTTTGCCAAAAACTGTGTGACGGCCGTCTAAGTGTGGCTGAGGAGAGTGACAGACGAAGAATTGGCTTCCTCCTGTATCTTTTCCAGCGTGGGCCATGGAAAGGGATCCTCGCTCATGCTTGTGAGGATTGCCTTCGGTTTCACATTTGATCGTATAGCCTGGACCACCCGTTCCTGTTCCTTTCGGGCACCCGCCCTGGATCACGAAGTCTGGGATGACACGGTGGAATGTCAATCCATCGTAAAATTCATCATTGGCCAGTTTCTCAAAGTTCTCAACGGTCTTTGGTGCTGTATCATCGTAAAGTTCAATCAGCATTTTCTCTCCATTTTCAAATTCAATCGTTGCTTGTTTCATTTCTCATACCCCTCTCATTTTTCATAAGATAAATCTAGTCGTGTCATCTCTTGATAGCTCTCTCTTCTGACGACAAGCTGATGCTTTCCGTCTTCGACAAACACGACGGCCGCTTTTTGAAAGCGGTTGTAATTGTTAGCCATAGCATAACCATACGCTCCTGTGCTGAAAACTGCAAGTCTGTCTCCATGTTCAACCGCAGGAAGCGCCACATCCCATATTAGCATATCTCCAGATTCACAGCACTTTCCAGCTATGGAATACTCTTTTTCCGGCTTTTGATCCATTTTTTCTACCAGCGCTGCTTCGTATTTTGCCTGATAAAGGGCTGGACGGATATTATCTGTCATCCCTCCGTCCACAGATACATACGTCCTTACATCAGGGACTTCCTTGAGGGAACCGATGGTGTAGATCGTAGTACCTGCCTCCCCGACAATCGCACGCCCCGGCTCAATCCAGATTTCCGGCATAGGATAATCGTACTGCGAAGAGAGATTTTTCACTTCACGGATAAGAGCGTGAGCATATTGATCCAGGTCAAGCGGTTTATCCTCTTCCGTATATTGAATACCGAACCCGCCGCCTAAATTCAGTACAGTCGCTTCATATTTATAGCGGTCACGCCAATCGTTCAAAGTAGTAAAGAGTTTTCTCGTGGCCATTTCGAAACCGCTCGTCTCGAAGATTTGTGAACCAATATGGCAATGAAGTCCGACTAAACGGATATTGGCATCATCCTGGACTTTCATGAATGCCTCTTCAGCCTGGCCGCTGCTCAAATCAAAACCGAATTTCGAGTCTTCCTGCCCTGTCAAAATATAATCATGGGTATGGGCTTCGATCCCCGGTGTCACCCTCAACAAGACATCCATCTCTTTCTTCTGCTCTTTGAGGATGGAGTGCAGGAGTTCGATTTCATAAAAATTATCGACTACGATACATCCGATTTCATGTTCTACGGCCATTTCCAATTCACGGATACTTTTATTGTTCCCGTGCATGTGAATCTTTTCTACGGGGAAGCCTGCTTCAAGGGCTGTATGTAGTTCTCCTTCAGAAACGACATCCAAACTGAGACCTTCCTGGTTCGCAACCTGAAGCATCGCGACAGAAGAAAAAGCTTTACTTGCATAGGCGACTTGAGCTGCTACTTGATTTTCTTTGAATGTCTGCACAAATGCCCGTGCCTTTTGTCTGATTTCACCAACATCATATACATAAAGAGGGGTGCCATATTGTTCGGCAAGGTCTGCAGCTGGAACTTGTCCGATTAGCAATTGCCCTTTTTCATTAACATCATGATTCATCGTAACCCACCTTTTCTACAAACGGAGAAATGATAAAAAGAAAATGCCCCTTGGAGATCAAAGGACATCAAGATTTATTTTAATTTATCACATTGCTAAAGAACGGGCAATACGATTATTTTTGACGGTGATTGTTTTGAGGATGAACAACGCTCGGTCTCACTTTTAGTGATGGCATACTAAGACGTAGGATAATTTGTATGGCCGCTTTTCCGTTGAATGGCAGAAAAGGCCACAAATATGGGGTGTTCAACGACTTCGTATTCGCTAACAGCAAAACATAAGCTAAGAATCCGCCCATAAGTCCTTTGATTCCGAATATAGCAACTAAAATCACAAACAAAATACGTGCCATTTTATTGGCCACAGATAATTCATAACTCGGCGTTGAATAGGATCCTATGGCAGCAACAGCTACATAAAGGATGACTTCAGGGACAAACATTCCCACGTCAATAGCGATTTGCCCTATAAGGACAGCGGCAATAAGTCCCATAGCCGTCGATAAAGGAGTCGGTGTATGGATGGCTGCGATCCTGAGCATCTCCAAACCTAAATCGGCAATCAATATTTGAAAGATGATGGGAATGCTGCTTTCTTCGTTGGGACCTATAAAGGCCAGCGGTTCTGGAAGCAGATCCGGCTGCATGACGAACAACATCCATAATGGCAAAAGAAAAACAGATGCAAAAATCCCAAAAAAACGCACCCACCGTACAAAAGTCCCAACAGGAGGGGACTGCCGGAATTCTTCCGCATGCTGCACATGGTGAAAGTACGTAGTCGGAGTAATGATCGTACTCGGTGAGGTGTCGGTCATGATGACTACATGTCCTTCAAATAAATGCGAAGCGACGACATCCGGCCGTTCCGTATATCTTACGAGCGGAAACGGATTCCTTCCCTGATTGACAATGTACTCTTCAAGACTTTTATCCGCCATCGACAAGCCGTCGATATCGATTTTTTGTATTTCATCTTTTAACAATTGAACAAGCCCTGGATCGGCAACGTCTTTGATGTAAGTAATACAAACATCTGTTTTCGAACGATTCCCGACCTGCATGATTTCATTTCTTAACCGTTCGTCTCTGATACGACGACGTGTAAGAGCTGTGTTTTCTATGATATTCTCTGTGTACCCATCCCTCGAACCACGGATGACCTTTTCCGTATCCGGTTCTTCTGGAGTCCTCCCGGGATATGTCCGCACATCAACAATGAAGGCCTCTGTTTCTCCATCGACGAAAATGACCATCAATCCGGAAAGCATCTGGGTGATACACTTATCAATGTCGGAAGTCGTCTCTACTTGTTGATGAGGGATTTCATCTTTTATGGATTTAAATACGGAATCGACGTGGTCCTCCGAATCATTCATTTCCATTAATTGGCGCATCACTTCTACAACGATTGGTGTCTCTACCAACCCTGTGACATAATAGAAGTTCACTTCCACACCGAGTAAGGTCAACGTACGGAAACCGGCATCAAATGATTGGTCTACGCCAATGCGTTCATTCATCGTCTTCCGGTTTTGGTCGAGCTTCATGACGATGGGCGTTTCTTGTTTCTTCGTAGGCATAAACCTCCACTCCTTGATCTCGAGTTATCCTTTAGGCTTGAAAATAACAGCAACGATAAAGCCAAACAATATGGCGGATGCAATACCGGCAGATGTCAGTTCAAAAATACCGACGGCCACACCGATAAAGCCATGTTCATCCGCCTGTTCCATAGCTCCATGCAAAAGCGAATGCCCGAAACTTGTAATCGGCACAGTCGCTCCTGCACCAGCAAATTCAATGAGGTTATCATAAAGGTCGAACGCATCCAGTACCGCTCCAGCTACAACAAAGGAAGACATGACGTGGGCTGGAGTCAATTTGAATACATCCATTAAAATCTGCCCGATCACACAAATGCCCCCTCCTACGATGAAAGCCCATAAAAATGTCAAGATCCACCCTCCCCTCTTGTGAGGACGACAGCATGTGCAATTCCAGGAATCGATTCTTTCTGCTGAAGCATCATCGGACTCATGAGCGCACCTGTCGCAACAATTAACACACGCTTGTATTTACCACTCATCAAATCCTGCACAATTTTCCCATAAGTCACCACCGCTGAGCACGCACATCCGCTTCCCCCTGCAAACACAGGTTGATCGCTATGATAGACCAGCAGCCCACAATCTTTATGAACATCACTGATATCATAGCCATCCTGTTTCATCAAATCTTTAAGAATAGGGGTTCCCACAGAAGACAAGTCCCCCGTTGCGATGACATCATAATCCCCTGGAACACGCCCCATGTCTTCCAAATGCGTTTTGATGGTGTCCCATGCCGCAGGTGCCATTGCAGACCCCATATCAAATGGATCCTTAATACTATAATCCATAACCTTACCAATCGTTGCAGCTTCAACTTGAATTTTTGATGGTGTTTTTGAAAGAAGCGCAGCACCGCTTCCTGTGACGGTAAATGTAGCGGTACCCGGCTTTTGCCCTCCATACTCTGTCGGGTAACGGAATTGGCGTTCTGCTGTACAGTTGTGAGAACTGACGGCTACTAACGCTTGTGTGGCATATCCTGATGAGACGAGCGCAGCACCTGTGGCAAGAGTCTCCATACTGGTCGAACAGGCGCCGAACATCCCCAAAACAGGTATGCCTAACTGTCTTGCCACATAGTTTCCTGTTACGTTTTGGTTCAAAAGATCTCCCGCTAAAAACAAATCAATATTGGATTGGTCGACCCCTGCTTTTTGCAGACAAGTGTACACCGCATCTGTCATCAATTTGCGTTCCGCAAGCTCCCAGTTGGATTCACCGCAGTGAAGCTCTTCATGAATGACGTCATATGTTTCTTTCAGTGGACCTTCTCCTTCCATAGGACCGACAGCCGTGCCCGTGGATTGTAAGTAGACCGGATCGGTAAACGTCCATGAATGTGTTCCAGTTTTAGCCATATGCTTTTCCTCCTAAAAAATAAGCGACCATACGTAACGAATGATTCCTAATACATAAGCAGCGACAACTCCGAATACAATGACAGATCCTGCTAACTTGAATAAGTTGGTGGCAACTCCTAGAACAAGTCCTTCGGATTTATGCTCCAATGCCGCTGAGGTAATCGAGTTTGCGAACCCAGTGACTGGAACCGCTGAACCAGCACCAGCAAACTGTCCGAGCTTATCATACACACCGAAACCTGTAGCGAGAGCAGAGAGTAGTATTAAAGTCGCTACCGTCGGGTTGATGGCATTTTTTTCACTATAGTCAAACCAGTGGATATACATTTGTGTAAGAAGTTCACCAAACACGCAAATCAACCCACCTACAATAAATGCTTTCAAGCAATTCATGACATAAGGCGGTTTTGGTTGATAGGATTTTCTCGCCTTATCAAAGTTCTTTTCATTGAGCGGTTGTTTACCCACACTACTTCCTCCTAATCACAGATCGTTCACCTGACAAAAATGATCCATTGAAACAAAGAACCCGCGATTTTCCCAAGAACCAGCGCCATTAATAGCGTGAACAGAAAGCCATCCACACCGATTCGCTTGAATAAAAGTGGAAAAACATTCAAGACTTCCGTCAGAGCAGCGGCCAGCATTCCTATGAAGATCCCATGAAAAAGTCCCCATATCACAAGACCAATCATGGTCATCTTCACCGGGCCATCCCCAAATGAAAGGTAAATCCCTGCGAAAACGCCTAGAATCACAGCCATTTCATAACTCCGGAGTTTTGATTCCGAATGGCTCAACTGCATGAGCCTTGGGACAATCCCAAGGACTGTCAAAAAAGCAACGAAGCCTGTTCCGACAGCAATGCCAGCAGCAAGTCCAATGAGTGCTTCAACGATCCACATCCTGTTTTTCCACCTTATTCTCCTTAATGGCTACATAATGGTCCAGATCTTCCTGGTAATTGAATATCTCTACTTCCATCGGACTCGGCTCTTCATTGAATCGTTTCTGAAACCAGTGGTTAAAAAATAAGATCATTCCTATCCCAAGACCGATGGAATACGGCACCTGGATCCATAACGGATGTTCCACTTCCTCCCCTGTCAACATGAAGTGCAGCTTCTGTTGAACGGCCTGCATGCTCACATCATAATGGAAGTTCATAATCGCCATCGCTGCTCCAATAAAAAGCAGGACCCATATCGCACTGATCAATAGAGGGGACGGCTGCTTTTGGTGTTTTTCAACATGAACCACGCATTGATTCGGTCCGATCAGTTCGACCTCAAGCTCCGGAAATTTCTCGATCACTTGTTCAATGATCATGAACGAATCGATGACCACGATATTTTGATCTTCTTCGGTCACTTGATGCAAGACCATCTGCTCCAAGACAGGTTTATGACGCTTTTGACCCGTCACACGGGCCACATCCTGCAAACGGATTTTTGCCAAGGGTTGAACATAGATCGATTGTTTTGTACGTATATAGACAGGAGTCGCCAATCCTACCGCCTCCCCTGTGTAATTTTTCTTAGACTTATTATGTGTGAGATCGAAAAAATCATACGAAGAGTCCTTGGTTATTGGATAATGGAAAAAATCGTGTATTTGAAGCTGCTACAAGAAGGTTCAGTTACACGATTTTTTCACCACAAAATAAAAAAAGCTGTACCATTTTAGGTACAGCCCTCAGCTTGTATCATTCATCGTTTCCTTCATATCAGCAAGGATTTTCTTTTCCAACCGCGATACTTGCACTTGCGATATGCCTAAACGTTCCGCCACTTCGGTTTGCGTTTGATCCTTGTAATAACGTAAGTAGATGATGAGCCGCTCCCTTTTGTCCAGTTTACTCATCACATCCTGGAGGGTCAGGTGGTCAAACCAGTTGCTTTCCTCTTCGGCAATCTGGTCGACAAGTGTAATCGGGTCGCCTTCGTTTTCATATACCGTTTCATAAATGGACTGAGGGGTTCGTCCAACTTCCTCCGCCTGGACGATTTCTTCCCTTGTAAGCCCTAACGCATCAGCAAGCTCATTAACCGTCGGAGAGCGTCCGTATTCTTTTAACAGCTCTTCTTTCTTGGCACGGACTTTATGATTCAGTTCTTTCAAACTCCGGCTCACTTTCACACTGCCATCATCCCGGATAAACCTCTGGATTTCACCGATGATCATCGGTACGGCATACGTAGAAAAACGCACATCATAACTCAAGTCGAATTTGTCGATCGATTTGAGCAGGCCGATACAGCCGATTTGATACAGATCATCCTGATCGTATCCACGCCTGAGATATCGCTGGACGACCGACCATACGAGACGGGTGTTTCTTTCTACCAAATAGTCCCTCGCCTCTTGATCGCCCGCCTGACTCTTTTTGATCAGCTCTTTGACATCTTTGTCGGACAGACGTTCTTTTGTCGTATCGCTCATAGGCGGCGCCTCAATTGCACAAAGCGCGGGTTGACGTTAACTGCTTCGTCATTCGGATCGTCGTTCCGACCCCGGGCTCTGATGTAATGTCTACGCGATCCATGAAATTCTCCATGATGGTAAAACCCATTCCCGAGCGTTCCCATTCCGGTTTAGACGTGTATAGCGGTTCTTTCGCAATATCGATATTCTCAATACCCTGACCGCGATCCTGAATGATCAGTTCGATTTCTCCGTCATCAATGGCGCAAGTAAGCATGACTTTTTCATCATTTTTCTCTTCGTAACCATGAATAATGGCATTCGTGACCGCTTCAGAGACGACGGTTTTAATATCCGTAAGCTCCTCCATCGTCGGATTGATTTGACTGACAAAAGCGGCAACAGATACACGGGCAAGGGATTCATTTTCACTCACACTCGTAAACTCCAGCGTCATTTCATTTCGCATGATGCCACCCCCAACATCTCAAGCGCGGATGCCTCATCATCCACGAGCTTCATGATTTTGAACATTCCCGACATATCGAACAATCTCCGAACCTCAGGCGAAATCGAGCAAAGCACCATTTCGTTCCCTTTTGCTTGTACCTCTTTATAACGACCGAGCATCACACCAAGGCCTGAACTATCCATGAAGGACAATTTTTGTAAATTGACAATCACATGTTCGACACCGTTGTTCGCGAGCTCCTTCTGCCAAGCTTCCCGAAGAGTTGTGGCTTCGTGATGATCCAGCTCTCCATTTAATCGAACGAGCAAAACATTCTCTCTGACAGCAAAATTAACTTGAAGACTCAAGTGAATTACCTCCTCTGACTTTATAAGAGTCACTATGTCTTTTCGTACTTTTCGCTGTCATTTCCTGCTCAAAAACATAACTAGTGAGAAAATGCTAAAACCTCTGAAAGCTCGTCAAATTCTTCCACGAACGCTGCCATAGGGCAGGAAAACCTGCTTTTTCCACGGTTTCGACCGTTTCCAGACGAACCTTAGCTACTTCCTGATCCCCATTCTTCACGATCACCCATCCCATATGGGCCCCTTTTTCCAATGGAAGGTCTGATTTCTCCGCTACTTTCAGCTCTGTTTCATATTTACTCTTCTTATCATTTTTCTTCTTCAAAACGACGACATCTTTTTCAGGGGAAAGGTTCAACTCAAGAGGATTCCCTCTTGTAATCTTCATGGTTTTCATCGTGTCATCCTTCGAATAGAGTTTGACACCCTCATACTGACTGAAACCATAATCCAAAAGACTTGTCACATCCGAGTTCCTCATTTTCGGATTTTCTGCTCCCATCACGACGGCGATCATATGCATATCATCGCGCTTAGCAGAGGCCGTGAGACAATATTTCGCCTCACTTGTATAACCTGTTTTCAGTCCGTCCATTCCTGGATAATTCTTAATTAACTTGTTCGTGTTGACTAACCAAAATTCATTGTCCTGTCCTTTACGTAAATAATCATCATAAATTTTTGTGTACGTGGTCACTTCATCATGAAGCAGCAGTTCTCTTGCCATGACCGCCATATCATGAGCCGTACTGTAATGACCTTCAGCCGGCAGACCTGTTGGGTTTTGGAATTGTGTATTCTTCAAACCGAGATCTTTTGCTTTTTGGTTCATTTGAGCGACAAACTCTTTTTCACTTCCGGCAATCCGTTCAGCCATAGCGACACTCGCATCATTTCCAGATGCAACAGCAATCCCTTTGAGCAAATCTTCAACGGTCATCTCTTCGCCAGCTTCAAGGAAAATTTGAGAACCTCCCATAGAAGCGGCGTGTTCACTGATTCGGACTTTTTCATCCAGCTTGATGCCGCCTTTATCGAGTTCTTCCATGATCAACAACAGCGTCATGACCTTCGTCATACTCGCAGGGGGCAGCTTTTTATTTGAATCCTTATCATAAAGCGTCATCCCGCTGTTCTTCTCCATCAATATCGCCGACTTCGCCGAATTGACGATCTCAGTTGAATCCCTTTCTTCTGCAAAAGTCATGTTTAACGGAAAAAGTGAGACAACTAAACAAAGAGCGAGACACACACCCATCATTTTTTTCATAACCTAAACCTCCCATTGCTTTAAGTGCCCCTAGCTTTCCCTTACCATCATCTTCTATACATAACCCGATAAGCCATTCACCTTAAAAAGACTCGATTTCGAGATGTTTGTGTGATTCTAGTGGCTGCGGGAAACGGTTCGCTTTCCATGGGGCGGGCGCTGAGCCTCCTCGAGCTTCGCTCTGTGGGGTCTCAGCTGTCCCGCACACCCCATAGGAGTCTCACCGTTTCCCTCCGCCCCTCTGCTAAATGAGGTTTTCGAAATCCCCTCTAACAGTAACCTGACGAGTTCTGTAATGAAGAGCTGCTCACCCACGCTATTTTAGAGTCGTTTTAACCAAAGGTCCTGCACGAATAAAGCGAGGAAACAGGGTCTGGGAAACGTCCGCATGAAAACCGTATGGAGACATGAACGTGTGTGTCTTTCTACTGACTGGTCCAAAACACTGCAAATCGTCGTTTCCCTGACCCCGTATCCATGGCCAGGAATCATCATTCTTTATTTCAACTAGACAAGGCTTCCTTTAAGGATACGCGGTGTGTGCTCACCGCGCACCCGCAAAAAGCGAGCCATTCCCCGCAGCCCCCATCCACTCAACAAAAGTCTCGGAACTGAGTCTTCAAGAAAAGAGAGCGATATTGGAATAAAACAGGTGTAGGAGAAAGCAAAAAACACAACCTGGGCAGGTCGTGTTTTAGATGTGACGTTTGTTTTCTTCTTGTTTGAGCCAGTGGCGGATGCCTTTGCCGGCGTGGGGTTCGTCCTGGAAGCGGGGGATGATGTGCATGTGAGCATGGAAGATATGCTGCCCACCTGTTTTGTAACAGTTATAACCGATGTTGTATCCGTCCGGTTTAAGTGTTTCATCAAGCCAGCTTTTAACTTGTTGAATCATTTCCTGCGTATCGATCCATTCCTCTCTGGAAAGGTCAAATACGGTTGTTTTATGTGATTTAGGTACGATCAACCCTGAGCCCTTTAATATACGTTGATCTTTTTGAACAAAGTAGCAGGAGGTGTTTTCAAAAATGATTTTCTGTTCTTTATCCGCTTCTGGTGAGCATAATACACATTGATCCATGTCTTCCCCTCCCTATGTAATGGGTATGAAACTTTCGATAAAAATAAAGGCCATCATGGAAGAAACTACGAGAATGACCGTTCCTCTGATGACGCGATCGTCTCTTAGATAATGAATGCCCGTAAAAAAATATAAAAGAGACAACACAAGTGCTACGAGGTCAAAGCTTACATTCAATGAAAAAAACCAATTGGACAAGACAAGGACAAGAGCGGCCAGCACGACGAGCAACTCCAAAAACCGAATCATGCATTCGCCCCCTTCTACAAAAATAATATCATGAACCGCCCTGTTTATGAATATCCAATCCCCCCTTCGCATTTTATTGTTCTTCTCCACAATCCCATGCCTGGATAGACAAAAAAAGAAGCGAACCGACCTACGGGTGTAGATGGTTCGCTTCTTTTCTAAGTTCAAAATCTTATTTAATGATGTTATGAATCAGTGTTGGTTTCTCGACTTTTTCACCAGAAATGGTGTAAGCTTCTTTTACCTTTTGGATAGAATCGTTCGGTTGCTCATCATCACTGATTAATACGACAAGAGCTTCCCCTGCTTTGACAGGATCGCCGATTTTCTTCTTAAGGCTGATTCCGACTCCATGATTGATTTCATCATCTTTCGTCGCACGGCCTGCTCCTAGATACATGGCGGCGATACCAATGGATTCTGCATCAATAGCAGATACGAAACCATCTTGATCAGCTGTGACTTCAATTTCATGAGCTGCTCTTGGTAAACGATCCAGTTCATCAATCATAGAAACGTCTCCACCCTGAGCCTCAATGAGTGTGCGAAGGGATTGGAAGGCTTTCCCGTTTTCAATATTGGCTTCGATTGCTTCATACGCTTCTTCATATGAAGAGAACTTCTCAGCAAGCACTGCCATATGGGAAGCGATTTCAAGTGAAAGCAAACGTAAGTCTTCTACATTCTTCCCTTGTAGAATTTCTGCCGCTTCTTTAATTTCATTCGCATTCCCGACTTCATAGCCAAGTGGCTGATTCATGTCACTAATGACAGCTACAGTGTTGCGACCCAGGTTGTTTCCGATGTTCACCATCTCACGAGCGAGAGCTTCAGAGTCTTCAAGCGTTTTCATAAAAGCCCCAGAACCTGTTTTCACGTCAAGGACGATACTGTCTGCACCTGATGCAATTTTCTTACTCATGATAGAACCAGCGATCAATGGTAAGGAATTTACGGTCCCCGTCACGTCTCTCAAAGCGTACAATTTTTTGTCTGCAGGAGCCAGGTTTCCAGTTTGACCTGCAACCGCAAGCTTGTGTGTATTGACATTCTCAATGAATTTTTCTTTGGTCATCTCAATTTCCAGGCCTTTGATGGACTCTAATTTATCAAGCGTTCCACCTGTATGTCCAAGGCCGCGGCCGGACATTTTAGCAACAGGGATGCCGACAGAAGCAACGAGTGGTCCAACGATGAATGTTACTTTATCGCCTACGCCACCTGTGGAGTGCTTATCGACTTTCTTACCTTCGATTGCTGAAAGGTCGATGGTTTCTCCAGAGTCCACCATCGCTTGTGTCAGCGTAGCTGTTTCTTCTGCAGTCATGCCTTGGAAGTAAATCGCCATCGTGAAAGCAGATGCCTGATAGTCAGGAATCTCTCCTTTTGTATAACCTTCAACAAAGAATTCAATTTCTTCTTTCGTCAGTTCCCCGCCATCGCGTTTTTTTACAATAATGTCGTACATTCTCATCTCGATCACCCTTTACTTAAAAGTTTAAATGCGAAAGCGCCTCACAAGACGCTTTCGATTTTTTATGCTGGTAATGTTTTTAGAAGCTCTTTCACGAACCCTAGGAAATCTTCACGCACTTGAGCCGTCGTTTCGATGACTTCATCATGGGTAAGCGGCTGATCTAAGATTCCGGCAGCCATATTGGAAATACAAGAGATACCAAGCACTCGGATTCCTGCGTGGTTGGCAACCATCACTTCTGGGACTGTGGACATTCCTACGGCATCTCCGCCGAGTGTACGCAGCATACGTACTTCTGCGCCTGTCTCATAGGCAGGTCCTGTGTTTCCTACATAAACCCCTTCCTGTACTTGAAGGTTCAAACGCTCGGCTGACTGTTTTGCATGATCGATCAAAGCGCGGTCATACGCTTCAGACATATCAGGGAAACGTGGACCAAGATCCTCATCATTCGGGCCGATCAGCGGGCTGTCTCCCATATTGTTGATATGGTCGGTGATGATCATCAAGTTGCCCGGTTTGAAGGTTTCATTAATGCCACCAGCAGCGTTTGTAACGAATAGTGTTTCCACACCAAGAGCCTTCATTACACGTACTGGGAAAGTCACCTGTTTCATATCGTAACCTTCATAATAGTGGAAACGACCTTGCATCGCGATTACTTGTCGTCCTTCTAATTCACCAACGACCAGCTGTCCTTTATGTCCTGAAACCGTAGATTCAGGAAAGTGAGGGATTTCCGTATAAGTAATGGTTATCGGATTTTGAATTTCCTCCGCAAGTACACCAAGGCCGGATCCTAGAATCAGTCCGACACTTGGTTCATGAGTCAATTTTCCTTGAATGAATTGAGAAGCTTCTTTTACTTGTGTTTGGTTCATTTTGTTTCTCCTCCCTTATTGAATATCTTTTAAAAAGCTCTTGCCGTGTTCAGGCATTTGGATCGAGAAGTTTTCAGAAACGGTCGCACCGATATCGGCAAACGTTTGGCGCTGGTCAAGTTCCTGCCCTTCTTTAATGCCATTGTGATAGACAAGCAATGGAACAAGTTCACGTGTATGATCTGTACCGTGGTGGACAGGGTCATTGCCGTGGTCTGCTGTGATAATCAGCAAATCATCATCGTTCATCTTATCCAACACTTCAGGCAGGCGCGCATCATAATCCTGTAGCGCTTCTCCATATCCTTGTGGATCACGACGGTGACCAAATTTCGCATCGAAATCGACCAGGTTCAAGAAGCTCATGCCAGTGAAATCTTTATCCAGTGTCTTCACCAGCTGATCCATCCCATCCATATTGTCTTTCGTGCGGATCGCTTCTGTTACGCCTTCGCCGTCATAAATATCAGAAATTTTGCCGATCGCGACAACATCTAGTCCTTCATCAGCCATCTCGTTCATGACTGTGCGTCCAAATGGCTTCAAGGCATAGTCATGACGATTGGATGTCCGTTCAAATGCCCCCGGTTCCCCGATGAACGGGCGGGCAATGACGCGTCCGACCATATATTTTTCATCTTTTGTGATTTCACGGCAGAACTCACAGATTTCATAAAGCTCTTCCGGTGGAATGACATCTTCATGGGCAGCAATCTGCAAGACAGAATCGGCAGAAGTGTAAATGATCAAATCTCCCGTTTCCATGTGATGTTCTCCTAATTCCTTAAGGATCTCCGTCCCTGAGGCCGGTTTATTTCCAACAATGCCACGACCGGTCTTTTCTTTGATCTGATCGAGGAGCTCATCTGGAAAGCCGTCCGGGAATGTACGGAAAGGCTGGTCGATATATAGGCCCATGATTTCCCAGTGGCCGGTCATCGTATCTTTTCCGTTCGACGCTTCCACCATCGTTGTGTAATGCGCTTTCGGTTTTTCCGCCTTATCAATCCCCTGGATCTGGCTAATGTTGCTCAGTCCAAGCGATCCCATATGCGGCATGTCCAACCCGTTCATATGCTCTGCGATATGCCCCAGGGTGTGGGCTCCTTTATCATCGAACTTTTCTGCGTCCGGAGCTTCTCCTATTCCTACAGAGTCCATAACTACTAAAAATACACGTTTGAATGAATTCATCAAAGATCCCTCCTAATGTTTAATTTCCCAAATTCGTGAAAAACTACCCCACATTCATAAGATGTAGGATGTCAGACAACTTAAAACACAAAAGAGTTTATGCCCGTGGATGATACGAGCGATAAACGTCTTTTAACCTTGTCTTCGAGACATGGGTATAGATTTGCGTCGTCGAGATGTCTGCATGCCCAAGCATTTCCTGCACAGCCCTCAGGTCGGCTCCATTTTCCAACAGGTGTGTAGCGAAAGAATGGCGCAGCGTATGTGGCGTCAACTCTTTATTCACGCCCATATCCCTAGCAACCGCTTTCAACACCTTCCAAAAACCTTGCCGGGATAAGGCATTTCCGTGATGATTGACGAAAAGCTCTTCGGTCTGTTTATGCTTCACGAGAGCATCGCGACCGACTTGCAAATAATTTTCAACCGCATCTTTGGCCATGTCACCGAGAGGAATGATCCTCTCTTTCGATCCCTTTCCTAGACAACGGACAAAACCCATCGTCAAATGCAGATCCGTCACTTTGAGAGAAACGAGTTCCGTCACTCTTAGACCAGTGGCATACAGCATTTCGAACATCGCCTTATTCCTTGCCGAAAGCGGATCTTTGGCGTGAATGTTCAACAACTTGTCCACATCGTCTGAAGAGAGCACTTTCGGAAGCTTCCTTTCTTTCTTCGGTGTCTCTATATGTAAGCTCGGATCGTGCTCTGTCACCTTTTCCCGGATCAGGAATTGATGAAAAAGACGAATGGATGACAATAACCGTGCGATGGTTGCTGACGAACGTCCCTGGTCATTGAGGTGATGCAAGTACTTCATAATATGGGAGCGGGTCATTTCATCCCAACTTTTTACTGCTAATTCCTGCTGTAAGAATCGATCGTACTGAGACAGATCCCGCTTATAAGATTGAATCGTGTTAGGTGATAATCCGCGCTCTACGGTTAAATAATGAAAAAAATCTTCCAGCGCATGCTGCATCGTCCATCTACTCTCCTAACCGAAAAAATATCGACAGCCGATCCGTCCATGGTTGCTCCAGGGGTTGATAGACTTTAATTGCCGTACCACCTGGCGGATCGTATCGATGCTGGCGCTCGTATTCTTCATGCACCATTCGTAAAGCCATATAAAAAACGCAAGTACAAACAGTGAATACAATCAGGACTTTGATTAAATCTCTTAAACTGTTCTTCAAACGAGTCATTGGCACTCCCCTCACTTCCGTACCTTTTTGTAAAGGATATGCCTAAATTCCCTACAAATATACGTAGAATGGTGAGAGAATACGGTGACGGAGCCATTGAAAAAACAGATCAAGTCCCATCTAGGTTTAACGTACACGATTTTCGTTCATTTGTAAATAAAAATACAAGAGTCAGAGATTTTAGAAAACGCATACAAAGGCCGGCCCGGACAGTTCTTCCTCTGCTTTTACTGAACGAATAGAAAACAAAATAAAAGCCACTATGTCCTCATAGCGGCGGTCTTTTTTAATCTTCGTTTGATTTTGCAGATGATGTCGTTACGGCCTGTTTTTGGCACACACGGCATATGCCGTGGAATGTCAAGCGGTGATCTTTCACTTCGAAACCCCACTGACTTTCAACGATTTTTTCTACATCCCCTAAGAGATCTTCATCGATTTCTTCCACAGATCCACACTCAATACATACGAGATGATGGTGAAAGTGTTCGGCACCTTCTTTTCTCAAGTCATATCGGGAGACGCCATCTCCGAAATTAATTTTATCGACAACTTTAAGTTCTGATAGTAATTCTAATGTTCGATAGACGGTTGCTAGACCAATTTCTGGTGCTTTCTCTTTTACGAGGAGGTAAACATCTTCCGCACTTAAGTGATCTTCTTCATTTTCCAAAAGTACCCGTACTGTGGCTTCACGCTGCGGGGTCAGCTTATAACTCTGGGAATGCAGCTGCTTTTTAATTCTATCTATACGATGTTCCATATCGTTCGTCCCTCCCTCGTAATACCAATTTCATTATAATCAGAGACAGAACGAGTGTCAAATTATAATTATTTTAATCTGTTAACGATAATCATTATTATCTGATACCATTTACTTGTATATCCATTTCAAGACATATTCCAAAAAAGTGTTGCTGAGAAAGACTTCCACAACGGAAGAAACCATCAGGATTGCAATCAATGCTCCGAACAGTGCACTATACCTTAGAAAGCCCTTCATGATCGGCTGGTGAACCCGACGAATGAACAGCTGTTTACACAATGTGAGTGAAAAAATCAAAGCAAGAGAGCCTGCAATCAGATATACAGGAATAATAATGACATTTTGAGGGGCAATTGAAACCGACGAAATCAACAAACCGTACCAGCCCATCTGATTGACTAGAAAACCGACGGAAAATCCGATCACCAATCCTTTGATAAAAAGTAAAACCGTGATGATCGGCATCCCGATGACAGAGATTCCTAACAAAAATAATAGAAGCATATACTTGAGATGGTAAAGAACGCTATCTTTCCACAGGGTAGCCTTCCCCGTTCCCCCGATCATCGTCTGCTGCTCAAAGAACTGCTTCAAATAGAAGAAGAGATCCTGCTTTTGGACAAAGTTCATACTGTTTACAATGACTGCCCCAAAAATCATCCCCATGAGAAATAGAACGAAAATGAACACGAAAATATTCATATGTGTTTGAACGTCGTTTTTAACCATTCGCATACCCTGCTGCATCTTTTATCCACCTTTCTCTTCACCGGTCTATGACCAATCTATGAGAGAGATGGAAAAAGTAGACCAAATCCAGCTCAGTTTCTATTGAATTCTTCCATAACGTCCGCCCCCACCCGCCTGAATGGTGAGTGTCCCTTTTCTCATGGCTATGATCCGCTCAGCCACTTGTTCAGGAATGACCGTCGTCAATTCTTTCCAAGAAACCTCATGAATGACGGCCATTTCGGTACCAAAAGCATCGATTAATTTCTCGTAGGTACGCATCCCTACTCCAGGGAGAGATGATAGAGGCACTTGATAGATATACGGAGGTCTCTCTTTCTTCTGAGAACTAGATTTCAACTCCTCCACACGGTCTTTCACGCCTTTGACGATTTTTTTGGATCCACATGCTTCACATTGAGTAGCAGAAACCTCAGCAGGCGACAGACATTTGGCACAAACGGTCTGGTGGTATTTCCCCATGGCGGGACTCATCCCATAATTGGTAAGGACTTTTCTTCCCTGTTGTTGGTGTAAAGCCAGGCGCAGTTCTTCAAAATTCAATGCCTTTAAAGCCATTCGCTGATACTCCCGGGCAAGCTTCCCTAAGGAATGAGCGTCGGAATTGGTCACGTAAGTATACGGTTCTAGCTCCCCAATCAAATCAGCCATATTTGTATCAGCACTTAACCCAAGTTCTACGGCATCGATTTTATCAGGATCAAGAACTTCCCGTAATGTTTCCTTCACCCCTTTTCCATAAAGGCTTTTAAAAGGAGTGAACACATGAGCGGGAATAAAGATTCCATCATGTTCTTTCACATATTGCTGGAGTTCGCGAGCGGTGCCATAAAAACGTTGAGAGCTTAAATTTACATTTTTCATCTTCTGTGAAAGCCATGCGGAGAACGCCCGCATTCGATTCATCGTTGGAAAATAACAGAGCACATGGATGGGACCGGAACAAGCCGCATCATATACTTCAATTTCAGAACCTAGAAGGAGGACCGTATCTTTATAACGGATGCCCCCTTCCTTTAATTCCACGGCTTGACCCCGATCGATCAGATCCATCATTTCTTCCTGCACGGCAGGAGCTTGAGCATCGATGACACCGACCATATCGAGCCCTTTTCGATTCGCTGCCTCTTTAAAAATATTCGAGAGTGTCAGCGATTTGGAACCGGTAATTTTCACAGGCTTTCCGTTCCAGTCCCTGCCGATATGAATATGTAGATCGACGAAAAACGTCTCCATCATCTCGCATTTCTCAATTTCATATAAAGGATGGCATAGGCCGTTTTCGCATCATGGATCCGCTCTTCTTTCTCCAAAGCTTCTGCTTCCTCCACCGTCAGTTCTATTTGTTCGACGAACTCGTCCTCGTCCCCGTCCGGCTGCTCCTCCATCGGTTTGATCTGGTCCGTAAAGTAAAGGTGAACGATTTCATCGGCAAACCCAGGAGAAGTATAGAAAGATGTAATGAATTCAAGGTCATCGGACGTGTACCCCGTCTCTTCTTCTAATTCCCTAAGCGCACATGTTTTCGGTTCTTCGCCCGGTTCAAGCTTGCCTGCAGGGATTTCGATGATGCTTTTCTCCATCGGTTTTCTGTACTGTTCCACGCAAACGAGCTTTCCTTCTTCAGTAATTGCGATGACAGCTACAGCACCAGGATGGCGGATCAATTCTCGTTTAGATGTATTCCCATCGGGTAAAGTAACACTGTCGATATCCAATTGAACAATTTTCCCTTTATAAATCGTTTCGGTTTCATATGTTTTTTCTTCAAATTTTTTCAAAACATTCATCCTCTCTTGATTCTATCGTCATTTTATCACAAGAGTGGCATCGAACCGGAACAATCCGCTACACTTACAATGGAAAGGATGATTACATGAACAAACGTCAATTAGGATCTTCAGATTTATACGTATCAGAAATCAGTCTTGGATGCATGTCGCTCGGGACCGATCATAACAAAGCAAAAGACATCATCGACCGCGCCGTCGATGCCGGCATCAATTATTTAGATACGGCCGACTTATACGATTTTGGGGAAAACGAAAAAATCGTAGGAGATGCGGTCAAAGGAAAAAGAGACGACCTATTAATCGGAACGAAAGTCGGTAACAACTTTAATCCTGATAAAGAGGACTGGCACTGGGACCCGTCCAAAAAGCACATCAAAGAAGGTGTGAAAGACAGCCTGAAACGACTGGGCATCGATTATATCGACCTTTATCAGCTGCATGGCGGCACCATTGATGATCCGATAGAGGAAAGCATCGAAGCTTTTGAAGAGCTCAAACAAGACGGACTGATCAGAGAATACGGCATCTCTTCGATTCGTCCGAATGTCATTAAAGAATATGTGGAAAAATCCAACATCGTAAGTGTCATGATGCAATACAATGCGCTTGATCGCCGCCCGGAAGAAGAAATTCTCAACCTGCTTGCAGACAATGAGATCAGTGTCCTGGCAAGGGGGCCGCTGGCGAAAGGGATGTTATCCTCAAAAGGACAACAGAAAGCCCAGGAAAAAGCAGAAAATGGATTTTTAGAGTACAGCCAGGAAGAAGTATTGCAAATCGCGAAGCAATGGCAATCATTCACTAGTGATGAGAAAACGGCAGAGACGCTGGCGCTTCAATACGTCCTGCAAAACCCTACCGTCGCGACCGCTGTCTTTGGAGCAAGCTCCGTGGAGCAGCTGAACGACAACTTGCGCTACCTTGAGGCGCCTCCATTGACGGAGCAGATTTATAAGGAAATGCAAGCACTGACAAAAGGAATCACCTATCAAAAACACAGATCCAAATAATGGATGATAAACAAAAGCCGAGGATGCCCTTTTCATGAGGCATCCTCGGCTTTTTTCTATGGGAAGCTTGGATCAGCTATTGTCTTTCCATGTTTCCTTTAAGACACGAAGCCAATTTTTATAGGCAATCTTATCAATGGCTTCCCGGCTCAATCCTTCCTCTTTTAATAAATTTAACAATTTCGGCACGCCGGTCACATCCTTAAGAGCCGTCGGCACTCGGGTTCCGTCGAAATCCGAACCTAAAGCGACATGGTCGATTCCGATGCGATCGATCATGTAATGGATATGCTTCGTGATGTCAGTTAAAGCGGCTCCTTCGTTATTCGCACCATCTTCTGTCACCATATTGGGATTAATACTGTAGGTGACCCCAACCAATCCATCCGACTCTCCGATTGCATCGATTTGTTTGTCTGTCAGGTTTCTAGTAACCGGGCATATTTGATGAGCATTGGAATGAGTAGCTACAAGGGGAGCATCACTGATGGTGGCGACATCCCAAAACCCTTTTTCATTCAAATGGGAAAGGTCAATCATGATTCCTAATCGGTTACACTCGCGGACGAGATTTTTCCCGGCTTCCGTAAGGCCGGGCCCCGTATCTGGAGAGGAAGGGAAACGATACGGAACTCCCTCACCGAACCCGTTCGCTCTGCTCCAGACAGGTCCCACAGAACGTAACCCTGCTTCATATAAGACAGACAGCGCATGCAAGTCTTTATCGATCCCCTCTGCTCCCTCGATATGTAAAATGCCGGCCATGTATTCTCCCGCGATGGCCCGTTCTATGTCCCCGACGGTACGTGCCGCTTTGAATTTCCCACCCGACTCTGCTTCCATTTTTAAGAAGCGCGCGACCATCTTATTGGTGTACGCGCAAGCATAAGCATAAGACAACGGGCGTGGAAACGGTTTCTCATAACCCTTCTCTGTTTTGTAGGCGACAGGGAGTGGATCGGTATCAGGGTTCGGACAGAAAACGGCGTAGAAACCTGCGGCCAGACCAGAACGGGTCCCTCTCGGCCAATCAATGTGCCCTTCTTTCGTCCCTTTGAAAAAGGGCTTCACCCCATTCTCAAAGTTCATCATCGTATCATTATGTCCATCTATGAACGGCACTTTCATCTACTTCTCCTCCTTTAAAATCAACATTTTGCTCCATTAACTCTTCCCGATTGCGGAAGACTCGTTTTCGAGACTTTTGTTGAGTGGATGGGGGCTGCGGGGAATGACTCGCTTTCCGCGGGAGCGCGGTGAGCCTCCTCGGACTGCGTCCTGTGGGGTCTCACCATGCACTTTTTTCCCGCAGGAGTCTCCCCATTCCCCTCCGCCCCTTTTCCATATAAGTATCTCGAAACCACTTCCAGAATAACCAGTTATTAAGCTCACAGGAAGTTGGTGATTTCAACTTCCAAACGACAGCCTCTGTGTACCAGCGCGTGCTATAGAGCACTTTTCACTATAAAGCAGTGGCTACGGAAGATGGTCCATCCGTGTATATGGGTTCGTTTTTCACATGCATGGAAAGGGGTGGTTGGGAAGCTGCGAGACTCCCGTGGGAGAAGGAGATAGGCGAGATCCCAAAGGGCTTCAGCCCGAGGAAGCTCGGCGCTCCCCCACAGGAAAGCGAGTAGCTTCCCAACCACCCCTGACCACAAAAATGGGAACGAACCCCGGTTATCGAATTATCGAGCCTTCCACATAGCATCATTGAGAGATCCTGCGTCGGGAATAGGAGTAGGAGTCCGCCTCGAGGATGATGAAGATTTTTCCAAAGTCTATTACACTAATACTATCAAAACCTTAGGAGGAATCATATGAAGAACACGGTGATGAAAAAATGGGATTTGGAGCGTCTCTTTCCTGACGGGCTTGAAGATGTACTCCTTTCAAAAAATGAACAAATTAGAACGCTTCAAGAGCAGATTAAAAACTCCAGAACTCCTGAAAACTTTAAAGATTTCCTATTGACTGTAGAAGAAGTACAAAAGCTTTACTCCGATGTTTTTGCCATCGATGAATACGCGATCTGCCTATCCTCACAGGATGTCCAGGATGCTGAGGGCCATTACTTTATGGATCAGAGTCAACGATTAAAAGCAAAAATGGAAACCCTGCTGCTGACATTCAACCACTATATCGCAGCGATTGATGAATCTTCCTGGTACCAATGGATTCAAGCAGAGGAACTGGCTGATATCCGCACCTCTTTAATGGAACGGAAGAAACAGGTGAAAGATCGGTTAGCCCCTGAATTGGAACAGGTCATCCACACATTGTCCATGAATGGTTTTGAGGGATGGGAAGACCTTTATGAGCAGGAATTCGCCCGCCTTCGAGTACCTGTGGAGGAAAATGGTGAGCGAAAAGAATTGTCGTTCGATATGGCGTTCATGAAAGCGATGTTATCCAAGGATCGTTCTGTCAGGGCTTCCATTGCATCGTCCATCATTGAGGTTTGCAAACAGAACCAGGAGCGGTTTGCCCTGATCTTTAACCATTTTTCCGGTTTCCGGAATGATTTGTATGAGTTAAGAGGGTGGACGAATCCACTAAAAGAAATGTATGAACAGAATAGAATTTCGGAATCCTCCGTCAACAGCATGATGATAGCATTACATGAGCATAAGGACCTTTTATATCGATTCTTAATAAGGAAAGCACAGGTCGACAGCATCCCAAAACCGGACTGGTATGATTTATATGCACCTTCTTTCACTACTAAGACAACACTTACATATGAAGAGGCAACGGAAATTGTAATCAAACAGTTCTCCCGATATAGTCAGAAACTCGGAGACTTCGCCAAACAAGCCTTCCATGATGGATGGGTGGATGCGGAGCCACATGAAAATAAACGCCACGGTGCCTTTTGTGCATCGTTTCCGAATGCGAAAGAAAGCCGCGTGCTCCTTTCCTTCCAAGGAACGTATCAGGATGTTGTAACAATGGCTCATGAACTTGGACATGCCTACCACAATAAGTTGCTGCATGAACAACCCGGATTCGCCCAGCATGCAGGGACAGGACTTGCAGAAACAGCATCCACGTTCGCGGAAAATCTTGTATTGGACGCTGCCATTGATCTCGCGGAAACAGAAGAAGACGCCCTTTCCCTCTTAGAAATGAAAATCACCAACGGACTGAAATACACCACGTTCATTCCAGCTAAATTTGAATTTGAAAAGGATTTTTATGAGAAACGGAAACAAGGAAAGCTCGCCTCTTCTGAGATCATCGATTTGATGGAAGCAAAAGAACGGGAATGGTTCGGAGATCAGCTGGAACATGTGAATGCTTATAATTGGATGAGCATCCCTCATTTTTATGATACCGAGAAAGCTTTTTATAACCTCCCCTACACGATCGGCTATCTGTTTAGTAATGGGATTTACTCACAATACAAAGAAAGTCCAAAGTCATTCCCTGAAAAGTACGATGGCCTTTTAAGTCATTCGGGAGATCTGCCGATGGATGAGCTTTGTGAAAGATTCCTTGGTCAAGACCTTAACAAGCAGACGTTCTGGAACGAGTCTTTCCGTCCCTTAAAGGAGGCGATTGAAGAATACATCATGAGAACAGAAAGCTATGTATCGTAAAAATGATGTTCCGCTGGTCAACCTATACTCTAATACTGATAAAATCATTAAAGTCACTGATAAAAGTGCAAAAGTCACCGATAAAAGCCTGGAAGTCACTGGTAAAAACCCGAAACCTACCGATAAAAGCTTAAAACCAACCGATAAGAATGCACAAGATCATTAGTATGCAACTTAAACGCTAAAGGAGTTCATAGGTAGAGAAGCGAACCAGGGCAAAGTGTCCCCGGTTCGCTTCTTTTAATCAATATGTTAATTTTCACATTCAATCATTTTTTCAGAGGTTCTATTTTTTGTTTCTTCGAACGGATCATCGCTCGAATTTGTCCCCGATGGCTGATTTCATCTTCCATGACATGAAACCAGAGGTAGTAAGGATTGTATTTCACTCCGTTCGGCCAGGAGCGTTCCTCAAACAGCCAATCATCGTCTTTTTCTTTCAAGTATTCAAGCGTCATATCTCTCGTCGTCTCCAGGAGATCCAAATAGTCGTCCACCGTTAAAGAATGGAATTTCGCGCGGGCCCTGCTCCCCAGTTCAAGTGCCGCTCCCCATTCTTCCTCTTCATCCGAAGTTAAATCTCTCTCTTCAAAACCGATGACTTGATGGACAAACTCAATCGCTGCCATATGGGAGAGAAGCATACCAATGGAGTTTCCATCGGTTTCGCACTCATCAAGTTCTTCCTGCGTGAGGTCCGCTACTTCCTGGATCGTCACCGCACGTGCGTGTTCAAGCATACATACGAGTTCCCCGATCTTTTCAGAAAAACCTTTTTCTGATTGAACTTGATAAGAAATCATGAAAACTTCCTCCTCTTCTTTTTTACATTTTCTCAGGTTTTGAGCCCACTTTCTTTGTTTTTTTACAGGCTCCTTAAACATATTCGACACTTTTATGCCTGAACCTTCTTCAAAACTTGGAGACCCTCGAATATTGTAGATATTTTTGTTGTTTAATCTTGTTTAAATGACGGTATATGCTAAGTATGAACAAAGCGGTGATGTCTGTTCGTCAATAACTTGCTAGCTCCATTAAATTCTGAGGAGGAAACAAAAAATGAACATTAAAGTGGGCATTTGGAACAAGTTGACAAACCAAGACAAGATGATCCTATTAAAAGCCGTAAGCCAACACTCTCTTACAAAAAAATCAGCGTAAATATACACAGCCTTCCACAAAACTCTCTTCATTCCATCGCCATACTTTCCATTACAACCCGAAAGCAGCCTCTATAACCTTCTGACAAAACCTGCATAGGCAGGTTTTTTGTCGTTCTCTTCTTTTGTCAATCTCATGTAAAGTTGTGTTCCATTCTACCCTCTCCTGCATAAACCCTTTTTCCAGCGAATAGATAAGTACCGAAGGACAGGGAGCAACGTTTTTCGGTTAAAGGGGGAATGGAACATGAAAGTAGCGATTTTCACAGATACGTATGTACCACAAGTCAATGGAGTCGCTCGTACATTACAACGGTGGACCGGATATCTTGAAAAGAAACGCATCCCTTACAGGGTGTATGCTCCAGACATGAGAAGTAAAGAGGAGTATATCGATCATATCCACAGATTTAACAGCGTCCCATTCTGGCTATACCCAGAATGCCGTCTTGCCCTTCCTAATCTAATCAAAATCAAAAGAGACCTTGAAGTTTTCCGGCCCGACCTGATCCATATCGCCACTCCTTTCAACATCGGACTTGCGGGACTGCATTTCGGTAAGAAGATGGGCATTCCACTCGTGGGTTCTTATCATACGCATTTTGATCAATATTTAGACTATTATAAATTATCTTTCCTCTCCTCTTTTGTCTGGAAATATATGCAATGGTTTCATCAGCCCTTCAAAAAAACCCTTGTCCCTTCCCTTCATACGAAAAGAGAATTAGAGCTTCACGGCCTTCATAATATCGGACTATGGCAGAGGGGTGTGGACCATCAACTCTTTTCTCCCAATCACAATGATGGCAGCGTAAGAAATCAGTTTAAAATCGATGCGCCTATTCTATTAACCTATGTCGGACGCCTTGCGCCGGAAAAAGGATTGGATACCCTCATGAATGTAGCCAAAACCCTCCCCCATCACATGAATAAAAACATTCACTGGCTCATCGTAGGAGACGGACCCTTAAAGAATCACCTTCAATCGGTGGCCCCACAGAACATGACGTTCGCGGGCTATCAGGATGGAGAAAGCCTTGCCCGCATTTACGCATCTTCTACGTTATTCATTTTTCCTTCAGCAACGGAAACATTCGGTAACGTCGTTCTTGAATCCCTCTCCTCCGGAACACCTGTAGTCGCGGCAAACGCAGGTGGAGTGAAAGAAATTGTGAGCCACGGAAAGACAGGCTTATTATGTACACCTTACAATCATCACTCTTTCACTCAAGGAATCTTAGATCTTCTATCTGATCCAGAAAAACTGGCATCGATGAGGAAACAGGCGCGGCAAGAGGCGCTCGATAGATCATGGGAAGAAATCTTCGAACAACTGATCAGAGATTACAAAGATGCGATCGGCGAAGTGAAGCTCGCCTCTTTCGCTTAGGGACAGGAGAAGATGAATATGAAAAAAATCGCTGTCATCGGTACAGGTTACGTCGGATTGGTCACTGGAACGTGCCTTGCGAGTCTCGGTCATAAAGTCACTTGCGTGGATATTGATGAAAAAAGAATATCCTCCTTACAAGATGGACATTGTCCTCTCCATGAGCCCGGCCTCTCACATTTATTGCAATCCAACCTCCTTGAAAACCGCCTGCAATTCTCGACGGTCCTGAAAGAAGCCGTTCAAGGTGCAGAAGCTGTTTTCATCGCCGTCGGAACACCGGAGAACAATGACGGGTCGGCAGATCTCTCTTATGTAAAGAATGCCGTCGAAAACCTCTCCCTCTATATCAACGATGGAACACTGATCATCATCAAAAGTACGGTCCCTCCTGGAACCAATCAAAAAGTACAGTCATGGATGCAGTCTCGTTCTGAACGAACGTTCCATGTCGTCTCCAACCCAGAGTTTCTTAGAGAAGGATCTGCTCTTAATGATTTCTTTTATGGAGACCGCATTGTCATCGGCTCTACAGACTTGAAAGCAGGACAATTCCTTGAAGAGATCTACAGAAAACTCAAAACTCCCCGATTGCTGACAGACCCTTTAAGTGCGGAAATGATCAAATATGCGTCTAATGCTTTTTTAGCGACGAAAATCAGTTTCATTAATGAAATATCTTCTATTTGTGAAAAGTTAGGCGGTGATATAGAGCAAGTAGCACAAGGAATGGGAATGGACAGCCGCATAGGAGAACAATTCCTGCGTGCAGGAATCGGATTTGGCGGATCATGTTTTCCAAAAGACACGAAAGCACTGGTCCAGGTCGCAAAGGAAACCGGTCATCCCTTTAAGCTCCTGTCTACGGTCATGGATGTGAATGAAAGGCAAAAGAACCTTTTAGTTGAAAAAGCATTAAAACGTTATGGAAGCTTGAAAGGGAAGAACGTGGCGGTCCTTGGACTTGCTTTTAAACCGAATACCGATGATATCCGTGAATCTCCGGCCGTTTCGCTGATCCAACGTCTCCAAAAACTCGAAGCCAATCCAACCGCTTATGACCCTGTCGTCAAAAGCATCCCCTTCTGTCCTGTCAGTGATTCAATCCATGAGGTCTTAACAGGTGCCGACATTGCGATGATCTGCACCGAGTGGTCTTCGATTTGTGACTTATCTTTAGACGTATATGAAACGACCATGAAGGAAGCTGTCCTATTTGATGGTCGCAATTGTTACGCACCGGAGGACTTCGAGGGTAGAAACATCGAGTACCATTCTGTAGGGCGGCAAGCGTATGAGGGACTCCGGGAAAATAAACAGACACACAGGCATTAAGCTCTTTTGAGGTCGCTCTTTCTACTCTCTTTCATGCTTGTCTATTTCAGCAATAAGATGTGACTTATTCTAAATGACTTCTGCAAGCATCTTAAAAAATAAGGAAAACCTCAATGGATGTGCTCTTCCATTGGGGTTTTCCTTATTAGATTGCCTCGAAGATGATACTGGATAAGCCTATTCTCTCCCTTATCCAAACATTGTTTTTCCTGAGATGTAACGTAGAAAAGCAATCATTAAGTTTACATAATATTAAACCAGTAAACTGAGTTGGATGAGTTGTCCTCTTATCATAGCGAGGAGTATAATGTTATATTAGTTGATTCATAGGAGGACGACATTATGACATCCAAAGGTACCAACAAAGTGCTGATGGCAGCCCTTTTACTGGCTGGTTCCTTTATTACGATATTAAATCAGACGCTAATGATTACAGCCATTCCTCCCATCATGGATGAGATGAATGTGACAGCGAACTCAGCCCAGTGGCTGACTACCGTATTCATGCTCGTGAACGGTGTGATGATCCCTGTCAGTGCTTTTCTTATTGAACGATTTACAACGAGGCAGCTTTTCATATCTGCCATGAGTGTCTTTGCATTCGGAACGATTCTTGGTGGATTGGCATTGAACTTCCCCCTTCTTCTTTTAGGGAGGGTCGTACAGTCTGCTGGAGCAGGTGTGATGCTTCCATTGATGCAGACGGTCTTTCTCATGATTTTCCCCGTCCATAAACGCGGGGCGGCAATGGGATACATCGGACTTGTCATATCATTTGCACCTGCGATTGGACCGGCACTCAGCGGTTACATTACATCCGCCTACACGTGGAGATATCTATTCTGGATGATTTTACCTTTGGCCATTTTAATTATTATTCTCGCCTACTTCGTCCTGAAAAATGTAACCGAACTATCCTATCCTAAAGTCGATCCGGTTTCCATCATCCTTTCTTCCATAGGTTTCGGAGGACTTTTATACGGTTTCACACTAGCTGGAAACCAGGGATGGACGAGCATCGACACGGTCACCGTTTTGATCATCGGTGCAGTCACGTTGACCTTGTTCATTCGAAGACAGTTACGGATGCACCACCCGATGCTTGAGTTCCGTGTTTTCAAGTACCCGGTTTTTGCGATCACGACCGTCATCGCGATGATTACTTTCTTAGGGTTGATCGGAGCAGAAACTTTGATTCCTTTATACATGCAGGACATGCGTGATTTCTCTGCCTTCGAATCCGGACTCGCCTTGCTTCCGGGAGCGGTCATCACAGCATTCATGTCACCGATCACCGGTCGTATTTTTGATAAAATAGGCGCGCGTCTGCTTGCCGTTGTCGGACTCACGATTATTACAGGGGCTTCGCTCGCCTTTTCATTCTTGAATATCGAAACAACATTCACAGCGATCACTGTCTTATACGCGATCCGGATGTTCGGGTTATCCATGGTCATGATGCCTGTGACGACGGCGGGATTGAACCAACTGCCTAAGAAACTTATTCCACACGGGGCTGCGATGAGCAACACGATGCGGATGGTAGCGGCATCAGTAGGTACAGCGATCCTTGTCACAGTGATGACGACAACCGCTCAATCCGCCGAAAGCAATCCGTCGATCGATCACCCTTCGATTTACGGAGTGAATATCGCATTCTTCATCGTCACGGCTTTGTCCCTTGCCGGTTTGGTTCTCGCTTTCTTCGTCAAACGGACCTATCCTCCTGATGAAGAGCAAGTCAATGAACCTGAAGTAAAAAATGACAATCAAAAAGCAGCAAACCACTAATAAGCAGTGGTCTCTATTCGAGCACTTTCTTTAATAGTGAGGAACTTCTTTTAAAAAAGGAGAACTAAATACACAAAAAGGTTCCCTCATTCGATGAGGGAACCTTTTTGTGTTTAATTGAACAAATGATCTGCTGTATAGTTGGTAAAATCGAGTTCGGTATCTTCCTCTAACAAGTACTTTGAAAGCTCAGATCCAATATAAGGACCGCTTGTCAGACCAGAAGCTCCTAAACCGTTGGCCACCACTACGTTTTCATGACCCGGGACCTTTCCAATGACCGGGGTTGAACCTGGAGTGAAAGGCCGGAATCCGACATTTGTTTTGACATAAGTGGCATCCGCAAGTCCAGGCGCTACACGAAGAGCTTTATCCATCAACTGATGGACAGAACCCGCGGTGACTCTGGTGTCATGCGCCTTTTCTTTCGTCGCGCCAATGACGATCCGCCCTTTCCCGAAAGTGAGAATATAGTGGTTGAACGGCGGAAGCATCACAGGCCAATTCTCCGTGTCGTAGTTTTCCATATCCACATGAACGATCTGCGCTTTTTCAAAGGTCACATGGGGACTCATCCCAATCGGATCGAACAACGTTTTCGTCCATGCCCCGTTAGCAACAACCACCCGGTCAGAAAAGATCTTTTCTCCATGAACATAAACGCCTTCGACACGCTTGTTCTCATAAAGAAATGCAGCATCTCCGTTTATAAAAGTTGCTCCACTTTTCTTGGCTGCCCTTAGTAAAGAGGATGTCACTTCTGCTCCGTTCACTCGAGCTCCTCCTGAAATGTGAAGGGCTCGGTAGTGTTCAGCTACAGGCGGAAACATCTCTTTCGTTTCTTCTGGGGAAAGGCAGGAGATCTCCCCCATTTCCGGGGCCTGCTCTTTTCTTTCAAGCGCAACCTTTCGTTTCTTTTCCAATTTTTCTTCCGTATCGAATATATTGATGGCTCCTACCTGCTTATAGCCGGTTTGTGTTTCGCCAGCCTCTGCAAGCTCCTCCATCAGTGCCGGGTAATATTTCGCCCCACCTGTGACGAGAGGGTACCACACTTTATTGCTTCGGTTTGTAAGCCACGGGCATACGATACCTGCTGCATTCCGAGTCGCCTGTTCCGGATCATTCCGGTCGATGACGATCACTTCTTCCCCTTTTTTCGCGAGATGGTATGCCGTCGAAGCCCCTAATATTCCTGCTCCAATAATAATTGTTTTCAAAGTAACACCTTCTATCCCTGTCATTTCATCTGTTGTTATTGTACATGAACAAAAAGACAGGGTACAGAAAATAACGACTTACTTGATCCCTGTACCCTTTTTTGACAGGTGAAGCTTCAGGTCATGCTTCATCCTGAGCGTGATTAATGGTTCGGGATTGACAGGGTAAGCCTCTGGAGAACGATCAAACTTGAACGATTTAATGAGAGATGAGAGGATGACAAGCATTTCAAGCATGGCGAAGTGCTGGCCGATGCATACGCGGGGCCCGCCACCGAATGGGAGGTACAGATAATCAGGCCCCCCAAGAAGTCGTCCATCCTCAAAGCGTTCTGGAAGGAATTCCTCCGGATAATCAATATACCTCCTGTGCCGGTGCATCAGATAAGGACTGACCATAACGGTCGCCCCTTTTTTAATGAACGTGGATCCAATGTTCACATCTTCTTTGGCACGCCTGCCAAACATCCATGCCGGAGGGTACAAGCGCATACTTTCGAGAATCACTTTTTTCGTATACAAAAGGTTCCCCGTTTCTTCCACGGAAGGCGTATCACTTGAAAGATTTTGTTCGATTTCACTTTCCACTTTCTGATAACAATCGGGGTGCTCCATGAGTAAGTGGAGAGTCCATGTCAATGCCGAGGCTGTCGTTTCATGTCCGGCCAGAAATACGGTCATCACTTCATCGCGAAGCTGCCTGTCATCCATTTTCTTCCCGTTTGCATCTTCAGCGTCCTTCATGACGCTGAGAAGGTGCTCCCCGGAGACCTGAGGCTGATGGATAATGGAATAAACCACCTCGTCCAACTTATCGACTGCATCATCGAACAGCTTGTTCCGAACCGTTTTCCATAAACGTGGCGACTTAAAAACACTACGGATCCTTTCGGTGGCGATTTCCATCGCGGTATCCAGCTGCTGACCCACTTGATCATGATCTGCTCTCACTTCTGTACCGAACATCGTCTCTGTGATGATCTGGAGCGTAAGCCCTCTGATATCTTCGGAAATCAGTCGGTCTCCGTTTTTCCAGAGAGAGGTATGGTCCGTAACGACTCTCCCCATCGTGTCACAATAGCGCTGGATATGCTTCGGAGTAAAGAAAGGCTGGATTTTTCGTCGCTGCCGTTTATGATGCTGCCCTTCGCTTAATAAAAGCCCTTTACCTAAAAGTGGTTCTAACTCCTGAAAAGGCTTCGATTTGTAAAAAGAGTCCGCTTTTCTTACGAGTACTTCTTGAATCAGAGCCGGATGCATCAACATGAACACAGGTCTATGAGCAAACCTGAACCTTGCCACAGGCTTCTGTGTCTCTTCCATTTCCATAAGAAATGCGAGTGGATCCTTTTTGAATGCCGGCAATTGACCAAGTGGTGAACGACTCTTCCATTTATGCATAACGTACCCCCTTCAACCTTCTATTAGAGCGTACTAGAGTCCACCTCATTTTATTCATTCCTTTAAGAAACATAGGAAACTTTCATTGTAGACTGATTCAGCATTATGGGAGGATTCTTGAAGTCTTGATTTCGAGGCGTTTGTGAAATTTTAGGAGGCTACGGGGAAAGGTTCGCTTTCCATGGGGCGGGCGCTGAGCCTCCTTGGACTTCGTCCTGCGGGGTCTCATCTGTCCCGCACACCCCATAGGAGTCTCACCGTTTCCCTCCGCCCCTTTACCATATGTGGTTCTCGAAATCCTTCTTAAATTAAACGACCGTGATTGAATGAAGACCTGATAAACCACACCGATATAGTAGTTTCAACCATAGCAACTGCACGAATAAGGTGAGGGAACAGGGTCTGGGAAACGTCCGCATGAAAAGCGCAGGGAGGCACAAACGTGTATGTTTTTCTACGAACTGATTCAAAACACCGCAAATCGTCGTTTCCCTGACCCCGTATCCATGGCAAGGAATCCATCATTCATTATTTCGACCAAGCAAGGCTTTCTTCAGGGGTTTTCTGAAGGGGCTGCTTGCACTCCCACGGAAAGCGAACTGTTTCCCTGAGCCCCTAAACTCCCACAAACATCTCGAAACGGATTCTTCCACAATCGGAAGCTTTTTCACAAAAGATCGTGGTAGATTTTATGGGGATGGATAGGAAAAGTCGATGGAAGGTTCCATCGACTTTTCAGGGAATGTTTTTGACATAGGTTTGAGCAAGCAGGTCGTGAATGGCTCGTTTGTCTTTTCTAAAACCGATCATAAAAGCACTCACCACAGAAGCGATTCCGAATGTAATCACTCCGAGGAGAAATTTACCGATGACTTCTCTAATAAACATCTGGAATAGACCTACAGGCTGATCTCCTTCTTTCCTGATTTTGATTGTAAGTATTCTTTTCCCTACGACATACCCGCTCCATATCACGGGAAGTACTGTTAAATAACTCACGTAAATGACCTGCCATAACCATCCGTCCGTTACATCCGTGCTCCAATCTCCCTGATACCAAGACCATAAAAGATTCATAGGTACGGTAATGATCAATCCATCCAAAATCAAGGCGAAAAACCGGCTCCAAAATCCAGCTCGTTCCATCAATCCTCCTCCTTTCCATCAGGAAGAATCCTGATCATTTCTATGATGAAATAGCCGATGAGAAAACAGAAAACAAAGGACAGATCAAAAGCTTGTTCAGAGAACAGCGAAACGACGAATACACCCAGGACGACGCCATTGCCTGTCCGTGTTAGATTCTCAAGCGCCTTATGTAACATCAGAATAAGTTTTCGAGCCCTTGGGCCCTTTTCATTGAAGAAATGGTGCCTTGATGGAGCCCTTCATGCCAGATCGTGAAATTCAACACTTCATCCAACGTTCGAAAAACGATTCCCCCACCAAGGTCAAAGGGCTTTCCCCTTCTTCGGATAAGCGTCCTTGGTATGTTTGAATCAAACGATGGATATATCCTTCAGGCATATGCGCTTCTTCCCCTGTAAACCTTGCCAATAAGTTTTCCTGGGAAACGAAGATATGACCGAAATTCCAACGGATGTTATTCAAAAACCCTTCCGGCTTCGCATCCGCTACCTCTTCTGTCGTCACATCGAGCGCTGCAAGGCTCCTTTTTCTGACAAAACGCATCTGTTGAAATAAGCTTTCTTCTTTCACTTTTCCACCACCTTGATAAATTCAGAAAAATCAATCACCTTTACTATAGCATGAACCAAAACAACTATGTATGTTAATCTAGTATAGAAAGAAAGGGAGGAAATCCTATGAATCAAGAGATGAAAATAGGAATTGCACTGATTAGCAGCTTTTTAATATTCATGGTCGGCATATTCCGGCTATTTACAGCTGAACTTCAAGATATACCACTTTTTGTAGCTTACATACTTACAATAACCGGCTTAGTTGGGATCATCACAAATGGTTGGAAGTGGAAAAAACGGGAGAATTAATTCTCCCGTTTTTTAATGTCGATGACCGTAGATCGTTTTGTTGGATTGGTAACGGGTCCGTCAATTTTCATCATCTTTTCTTACCCACAGCTTCCTCGTATTCTCTTTCTACGTAGGTAACGATCGACTCCACAATGGAGGAAGCGGATTGGCTGGTGCTCAGCCTGGGGCTCTGCCCTGACCAAAGCGACATATACTCGGGTCGGTTCTGGCTGGCCGCTTCTTTACGAATCTCTTTCGTCAACATATTTTGTAGGGGATAAGCTAAAAGGTGATGGCCGTCCCCTTTCTCCATTTCTTCGATAAACGAATTCCGAATGCCTCGTGCCGGTTTACCACTGAAGACCGAAGTGACAACGGTGTCGGTTTCCTTTGTATTCAAAATCGCATCTTTATGCTGAGCTTTCGCCCCACTTTCCCGGCAAGTGACAAAGGCCGTTCCCAGCTGGGCGCCTTGTGCTCCCAGGGCAAGAGCGGCCCTAACCCCACGGCCATCCATCATTCCACCGGCCGCAATGACAGGTATCTTCACGTGATCGACCACCTGAGGCACGAGCGACATTGTTCCGATCATGGCTTGATCAAAAGCTCCGGAAAAAGTCCCTCTATGACCGCCCGCTTCACTTCCTTGCGCGACAACCATATCCATTCCATGTTCTTCGTTGATTATTGCTTCTTCCACCGTGGTAGCCGTTCCGATCACAACACGACCCTCTTTTTTCAAGTCCTTGATCACTTCACGCGGCGGTACCCCGAATGTGAAACTGACGACAGGAACTTGTTCTGTCATCAGTACTTCGATTTGTTTTTCAAAAAGAGAAAGGTCCTGCTTCAGAGTCGGTTCTTGTTCAATTCTTAGCTCGGCGCGGTATGGTTCCAACCACTTATTCGCCCCGGCTGTTTCTTCCTCTGTCGCTTGTGGGTATTGAGGGACAAAAACGTTCACACCAAACGTTCGACTTGTGAATCGCTTAATTTCCTTGATGGTATCAACCATAGCTTCGGGGGCCATGTAACCCGCTCCTAAATTCCCTAGCCCTCCAGCATTCGAGACCGCTGAGGCGAGTTCAGACGTCGTCACTCCCCCTGCCATGCCGGCCTGAATGATCGGATAATCGATGTTCAACCGATCAATGACTGTGTTTCCCTTCCACATAGGTTCAACTCCTTTCAAGATAAAAGACGAAACTTCAATCACTTTTACTCTTATCATCTTAACTACTCAAAAAAGGTCATCGTCGAAAACGGTGACCTTTTTATGTTTACTTCACTTTCTCCCATCCGAGCTCATGGGAAGACTTCAAATCAATCGTTGCCGTTTCACTCCAAAAGTTCGTTAACGTATGTTGTGTATGCTCGATAATCTGATCAGCTGTCAAATGCTCATTGGAACATGTGGTATGGGCATCTGATATCAATGTAACACGGTAGCCATGATCAAAAGCGCCTCGGGAAGTAGAGTCAACACAATAATCCGTCTGCGCCCCACATATAAAGTGATGATCCGCTTCAACTTTATCAAGTGTCTTCTTAAGGGATGTATGCACAAAAGCGTTCGGAACCGTTTTGAAGATGACGGCATCTTGTTCCAACGGCTTCTCCAAATCCGGATGCAGCTGCCACCCCTCTGCGCCCCGTTTCATCGGACCTTCCGGATATTCATGCTGAACGTAGATTACCGGAATCTGCTTTTCTCTCGCCCGATGGATTGCTCGATTCATATTGGTGATTTTCTCTTCACACTGATACGCGTTTTCCATGACGGCCTTTTGCACATCAATGACGATTAGAACTTCTTTCCCCATTCGTTCACATCCTTTTTCGTTTGTCCCTAATACTTTTCTCTAAAAGGGTTCAGAGTTCCTTCATAGGGTGTAAGGAGTGGTAGATAGAAGAAAAAACTAGCAACTAGTATTATTCCTATCTACTAAAGATACTTTTTGAACTCTAATTTTCCAATATCCCTTAGGTGCACCTGGTCAGGCCCATCCACGATTCTTAAGGTGCGAGCATTTGCCCAATGTGCAGCTAGAGGGAAGTCTTCCGTAACTCCTGCTCCTCCAAATACTTGGATCGCCCGGTCGATAACATTAAGAGATATGCGAGGAGCTATAACCTTTATCATTGCAATTTCTTTTCTTGCCGCTTTAGCTCCTTCTTGGTCCATTTTCTGTGCAGCATGAAGCGTTAATAACCTTGCTTGATCAATTTCCATTCGGGATTCTGCAACGATTTCCCGAATTACTCCTTTTTCAGCTAGAGGGGTACCAAACGCTTCACGCTCTGCTGCTCGTCTACAAAGAAGTTCAATCGCCCGTTCCGCTGCACCTATGGCTCGCATGCAGTGATGAATTCGCCCTGGGCCTAATCGGGATTGAGCGATTTCAAATCCTTTGCCTTCTTTATAAATGAGATTGGATACCGGAACTCTTACATCATTAAAATGGATTTCTGCATGACCATGAGGAGCATGGTCATAACCGAAAACCGGTAAATGTCGTTTTATTTCTACCCCGGGAGTATCCATAGGAACTAATACCATGGACTGCTGCTCATGACGTGGTCCGTGTGGATCTGTTTTCCCCATAAAAATAGCAATATCACAGCGTGGGTCCATGGCACCCGATGACCACCATTTCTTAGCATTGATGACATATTCGTCACCTTCACGAACAATATGGCTCTGAATATTCGTCGCATCCGATGAAGCTACATCAGGCTCCGTCATTGTAAAGCAAGAACGAATGCTGCCATCCAATAGTGGGTTGAGCCACTTTTCTTTTTGTTCATCCGTCCCATATTTCATCAATACTTCCATATTCCCCGTATCAGGGGCATTACAATTAAAGACTTCAGGTGCAATCAAAGATCGTCCCATAATCTCACATAAATGAGCATAGTCGTAGTTTGATAGAGTTGTACCGTACCCTTCTTCACGATTGAACAGATTCCAGAGTCCATGTTCTTTGGCTCTTTCTTTCAATTCTTCCATGATTGGCGGAATATTCCACCTTGACTCCATCGCGTTTAACTGTTTTTCATATAATTCTTCATTAGGATAGATATACTCTTCCATAAAGGTGATTAGTTTCCCTTGTAATTCTGATGTCTTATTCGATACCGTTGTTAACATGATTCATCACTCCACTTTCTTTATAGTTGATTCAAACTCGAAGAGGGTTTTCACGTGACTGTTGTGCTTTTTTCATTAGGTTTCTAATGCCGACATCCAGACTGGAGAATCGATCATCTTCTATGCTTCCGTTTTTCCAACGATCGTAAATTTGCTGCAAGATGCCTGCAATTTTGTAAAAAGAAAACACGAGGTAGTAATCAATATGAGATAGATCCCTGCCGCTTTTCTCTTCATATAACTTCAGCATCTGTTCACGTGAAAGAAACCCCGGTTGTTCGGTTACGGATGATAGGCCCGTTTCTTCGTCACCTGGCTCTGTCCAATAAGCTAACGTACTTCCTAAATCCGTCAAAGGATCGCCAACCGTACATAGCTCCCAATCAAACACACCGGTGACTTCTCCTGGGTGAGAGGATGAAAACAGCATATTATTCAACTTAAAGTCATTGTGAACAATAGTGGGCTCTGGAGACGAAGGGATGTTTTCAAGCAGCCAGTCTTCGATCTCTTCAACACCTTCTATTTCAGACGTTTTCGCCCGGTTATACCTTTTTATCCATCCATTTACCTGTCTTTCTAAGAACCCTTCAGGCTTCCCAAGGTCCATCAAGTTATTCTCTTTTATATCAATGGAGTGAAGATGAACGAGAGAGTCAATCACTGCTTCAGAAATGACCGGTCGTATCCCATCCATCTTTTCATAACTATCCGGCAGCGTATCGTCAATGACAATGCCATCTTTCACTTCCATTAAATAAAAATGCTTGTCCATTAAGGAAGAATCTTCTTTATATAAGTAAGGTTCAGGAGCCAGCGAAAAGACAGGGTGGATGTTCATCAATAGCTGAAATTCTCTTTCCATATTATGTGCTTTCGGAGGAATTGAACCAAAGGGAGGCCTTCTCAAAACGGCTTCCCAATCTCCCACCCTGATTTTGTAAGTTAAATTGGAATATCCTGCAGAGAATTTCTCTACTTGAAAATCACCTTGGAGATCAGGAAACTGCTCTCTAACCAGATCTTCAATCCCCGCCCAGTTGATTTGTTCTTTATCCTGCTTCGTTAATTCAGCCATCAGCATACAATCCTCCTTCATTTGTAAGCGTTTTCTGCATTCGACCTAAAAAACAAGGAATACAATGGACATAATGACACCGGTGTATAGGAGCGTGATCGTTGCAAATCCCATCATATCTCGAATTCGTAACCCAGCGATAGCAAGCATCGGGATGGCCCAAAATGGCTGGATCATATTTGTCCAAGCATCTCCCCAAGCCACTGCGGTAACGATTTTGGCTGGGTTCACTCCCATTTCTAAAGCGGCAGGAAGCATAATAGGCGCTTGTACCGCCCATTGTCCCCCTCCAGAAGGGATGAACATATTTAACAAACCAGATGATAAAAAGGCAAAGAACGGAAGGGTTTGTTCATTGGCGACACTTGCAATATTCGTAGATATCCATACGGCTAGACCTGAAGCGGTAAGCATCCCCATAATTCCGGCATAAAACGGATATTGCAGGGCGAACTGCCCGACACTTCCCGAAGCTGATTTAATGCCATTTCCAAGTTCTTTGACGTTACTATACAATAGCAAGGCCGCCGTTAGAAACATGAGATTGACGATATTCAAGTCAAGAGAGAATCCATTTTGATAGAATTGAATGCTTAAATACAAGAGTCCCAGCAAGCCCCCTGCCAAAGTGATGAGCCGACTGTTGTCCATTTTGTCATTCGGGTTCATGTTCTCAACACGAATTTGATCATGGGATACATTCGCATCCTTTAACAAAGAAGGGTCGATCGTAACTCGGTCTTCCGGTCGTTTAGGATGGATCAAGTTCATTACAAATGGTAATGTACCGAAAATGACTAAAACTAAGATGAGATTTGTAAGCGAGAACAAGGTATCCGTCGTAGGGATGATGCCAACCATATCTTGAAAATTATGCCCTTCTGTAGCAACAAATAAAGATGGGGTAGAAGAAAGGCCTCCTTCCCAAATGACAAATCCAGAATAACCAGAAGCAACAAGCACACGGTAGTCGACAGTAGGTACTTTTGCACCTACTAAACGAGCCATGATTCCCGCAATAACAAGACCGAGTGCCCAGCTGATCAATGAAGCAATCAGCGCGGAAAAAGTTACGACTAATATGGCTGAAGTCGGTGTTTTACAAAGACCTGCAGCTTTTTCAAGCATATTGGAAACAGGTTTTGTCAGCGCTAACGCATAACTCATCACAAAGGTTGTAATGATTTGGGCAGTAAAGGTTAATAGTGCCCAAAATCCATCCCCCCAATGAAGCACCATGTCAAACGGAGAGCTGTCTGTAAGAAAAACACCGCTTATAAATGCTATAGTTGTCAGAATAACAGCAAAAACAAATGCATCCGGAAGCCATTTTTCTGTTATCTTCGCAAAAAACATTGCTAAGTTAGAAATCAGGTTATTCGATTGCTTCGGTTCTTCCCAATCCATTTTTTTCGCAGTCGGTTCCATTCACTCATCCCCCTTTTTATTTTGCTGTCCAACCACCATCAACATAAAGCGTTTGTCCTGTTAAATAACTAGATTCATCTGAGGCTAGTAAAGCTAATGGGCCTTCTAAATCTTCGAGATGACCTACTCTTTTAACCATGGTTTGATCAATGATATTCTTCAGACGTTCTTCATCGTTCAACCAGCCTTTTGTCATCGGTGTTTTAATGTAGCCAGGTGCAAGACCATTGACCGTAATCCCCTCTTCAGCAAGTTCATGGGCCCATACTTTCGTAAGCTGGTTCATTCCTCCTTTGCTTGCTGCATAGCTCGATTGGAAAATCCCCCCAACACCACCAAAAATGGAGGATATATTAATGATCCGTCCTCCTTTCTTTTGCTCAATCAATTGTTTGGCAACCGCTTGGCCCACAAGGAATACTCCCTTCAAATTAGTGTCAATGACACGTTCCCAATCCTTTCCTTCTACTTCAACTAACGGCTTACGAATATTTGTACCGGCATTATTGACGAGAATATCAACCTGTCCAAACTCATGAACCACTTTCTCGATCCAGGATTCAACACTCTCTTTGTTTGAAACATCAACGGGAGTAGCCAGCACCTCATAACCTTTCTCGGAGAGTTCCTGGCGGGCATATTCAAGATCTTTTTCTCCTCTGCTTGCAATGGCTAGTTTTGCTCCCAATTTCCCTAGACAATGAGCCATACCAAGACCTATCCCTTTACTTCCACCTGTAATCATGGCAACTTTTCCATCTAATTGAAACATACAAAATTCCTCCTCTATTCAATCATTTCTTTTCTTCGGCGTTCACCAGCTGATTCTTCAATATTTTCCCTCCAGGATTTCGGGGCAGTGAACGGATGATTTCTACATATTCAGGCACCTTATAATCGGCCATTTGCTCTTTCATGTAGTTCTTGATATCAGACGCTGATGGTTCGGCACCATCTCTCGGAACAATAAAAGCTTTCACTCGTTCACCAAAAATGGAATCAGGCACCCCGATAATCGCTGCTTCTAATACATCCGGATGACCATAGAGTACGTTTTCAACATCTGCTGAGAACACCTTCTCTCCACCTCGGTTTATCATGTCTTTTTTTCTATCCATCATATAGAAGAACCCTTCTTCATCCATTACAGCCATATCGCCGGACTTCCAATATCCTTGATCAAAAGAAGTCATGTTGGCTTCATCATTTTCCCAATATCCTTGCACAATCATCGGCCCTTTGATATACAGCTCCCCCACGTCACCAGGAGCGACTTCTTCTCCATATTCATTCACAACTTTTAACTCCCCCGTGGGGACAGGCTGCCCTATGGACGCCATTTTTGAATAACCTTTCATCTTCGGCATAATCGTAGCAGGAGAAGTTGTTTCTGTGGCCCCGTATGCATTGTGGAGACTTAAATCAGGAAGCGCTTTCATTAAAGACTCTATCGTACCTTGAGACATTGGCGCGCCTCCAAAAGCTGCAATATCGAGGGAAGTCATATCGGTTGAATCAAATTTTTCGTGACTCATCATCATGATATAGATGGTTGGGACATTAAATAGAAATGTGATGCGTTCCTTATCAATTTGTTCTAGAAATGGTCCCGTTTGATACTTTTTCATTAATACATTGGTACCGCCAATCAATAACATGTAAAAGAGTTGACCAATCAGTCCTGTGACGTGAAATAATGGGACCGCAATCAATGTTCGAACCGGTTCTTTCGCTTGAAATACTTCACGATAATGTAAAGCACTATGGATGACGTTTACATGGCTCCCGACCGCACCTTTGGGATCTCCTGTTGTTCCTGATGTGAACATGATATAAAAAGGATCCTCTTCTTCAATTTCGGGATAACTTGGAGCACTAGATTCTTTTTTTAAAATATCAGCCATTTCATCATAATCATGATCAGATTTATCCGTTAACAGCACTCGTGCTTTGGGATTTTCAGCCTTCCATTGCTGAATGAAGTTTTCAAAAATCTTTTCCCCACATATCATTTTGGCTCCTGATTTGTTCAACATACTTTTTAGTTCTTCTTCTGAAGAACGGATATTTAATGGAACGACTATGATACCTAAATACGCACAAGCGAGAAAGGTTTGGATAAACTCAGGTCGATTCCCAAGTAACAAAGCAAGTCGGTCTCCCTTTCTCAATGAACAGTTTGTCTGTAAATAATCAGCTAACGTGTGTACCTGTTTCTGTAATTCTATATATGTAATTCTTTCTTCATCGTAGACGATGACTTCCCGAGTGGGATATTTCTTAACGGTTTGTTCAAATAGATTTCTGATGTTAGAAGGACGTTGTTTAACAGTATAAACGTTTCTTCCGTGAATCCGTTCTCTTGTCATCTGTCATTCCTCCCTTTATTAAGGTTGTCATCTTATTACATGCAATAATCATGCCAACTCTCTAAAGGTTTAAACATTCCAAATATTCAGTATTCTGTAATTGAAAACATGCTAAACCCGATTCAATTTCGAATCAATTAGGTAAAAAACGAATCAAAAAAAAGAGACGCGAGCGCGTCTCTTTAATCATGAACATATTCTTGATCGGATAATTGGAACTTATTCATTTTCTTTACAAGAGAGGATTGACTTATCCCTAATGCTTCAGCAGCTTTCCTTGTTGTATGATGTTCCCTTAACGCTTCTTTTATCATATCGATTTCCAGCTTTTGGACCATTTTCTTTAGAGTTTTGCTTTTATGACAACGGTCCATTGTGTTTGTTTTAATAGGAAGATCTGAAGCGGTAATTTCATCTTGATCTGAAGTAACCACTGTTCTTTCTATGACATTTTCAAGTTCTCTTATGTTACCTGGCCAATTGTAATTCTCTAATACTGGTATCACACTAGGATTAAGAGTTTTATTCATTTCATATTTTTCATTGATTTGTTCTAAGAAGTAGTAAGCGATCGGTGCAATATCTGATGTACGTTCTCTCAGAGGGGCAATGTGAATAGGGACAACGTTCAGTCTGTAATACAGGTCTTCACGAAACTTCCTTTGTTCGACTAATTGCTCTAAGTTTTGATTCGTCGCAGCAATTATCCTAATATCAAGGGAGATTTGACGTGTACCTCCCACTCTTTGAATCTCATGCTCCTGCAGCGCCCTTAGAAGTTTTACTTGTAGCTCAAACGGCATTTCTCCAATTTCATCAAGAAAGATTGTTCCTCCGTTCGCTCTCTCAAACAAGCCGATTTTCCCATTATTGGCCGCTCCCGTAAAAGCTCCTTTTTCGTAACCGAAAAGCTCTGCTTCCAATAAAGAGGAAGGGATAGCTCCACAATTCACTTTTACATATGCATGATTTCCACGATGGCTATGATTATGAATAAAGTCAGCAAAAACTTCCTTACCAACACCTGATTCTCCCGTCAACATCACGGTAGAATCTACTTTCGCTACTTTTTTTGCCACCGATATAGCCTTGATTATTTCATCACTATTTGTAATCATCCCTTTAAATGATGCTTCCTCTCTCTCTTCTCCCACCACTTGGTTAAACTCATTTAATATTTCATTTGTGACCTCGTGAGAGGCATTCAATTCAAACTTCAAGTAATTTAAGTCCGATAAATCTCTAATATTTGTAACCACGTGGATGATTGATCCGTTCTCATCATACACAGGGCTTCCTGTAGCTAGTACTTCCACTCCATTGACAGTTTGTACAATCGTAACCGCTTTCTTTTGCTGCAGTACTCTGTACGTAACTGAATCAGAAATGATCCCTTCTTTCATGACTTCCTTTAACTCTCTATGTAGCAACTTACGCTTAGGAATTCCTGTAATTCGAGTGTAAGCGTCATTCATCGTCCAACCGACACCATTTGAATCCGCAACGAAAATTCCATCATAACTGGATTGAATAATCGAATCCAGGAGTTTAAATTGTTGTGGTAGTGACGTGTTCTGTGTTGGTTCAGAAAAGAGAAATGATCTATGCATAATTACCCTCCGACCTTCAATGATATCTTCATTATTTGATAAGGATTGTCATTTGTCAAAGTTTTCTGTCATTTAAAAGGAATCTTCAATAGAAATGATTCACTACAAATTACGTTTGCCGCTGAGTATCAGTAAAGGTGTTAGATATATACGGTACATCAAATGTAAGATTCAACTCATCAAAGTTATTTCAGTATCATGGCTTCAACAAGACGATCTTTCCCTGAAAGTCTCATTTTGAGTGCAAATTTTCCAACTCCCGTAGCCTAGACCTTTAAAGGTAAAAGATTTTCGATTACATTATGGAATAAAAAAAGAACCCGCCTTCAAAAGCAGGTTCATGCCATAATATCTTTTTTCATTGACTTCAACTTCCGTTTCATATCTTCTACCATTTCCTTGTCCGAATTCACAGGATAATGATAATGCTGCTGGTAACTTTCATGGCCTTTACCAGTGATGACAACCCAATCTCCCGCTCCACTGTTCACGATCGCCTCTTCAATCGCGAGCGTCCGGTCCGGGATGATCCTGCCCGACGAGTCGCCATATTCTTTCTGCAGGTCTTCCAGAGTGGATACCATTTCATCAAACGTAGCCGTATTCAAGTCATCAAGCGTGAGGATATAATCGTCTGCTCTTATAGCGGAAGCACCTATCATTTCCCCTCTTTTTGATACGTCCCTGTCCCCACGAAAACCGAAGACATGCGTCAGTGACGCGGCTCCTTGTTGCCTTGCCGTATCCAGCACATGTTCAATGCTGTCTGCCGTATGGGCATAATCGATGACGACGGTCGGGCCATTTTCAAATTCGAAGAGTTCGAAACGTCCCCGGATGCCAGGTAAGGAAGTCATCGCCTTTTCCATGTCAGAAAAAGAGAACCCGAGCTGAAGACCGACAGCAAATGCCTCCAATGTGTTGTAGACGTTATGAGTACCTTTAAGCGGGGAAGTTACTTTCCTGTCTTCTTCGCCGTAATGAATGCAGGCTGCGAAATCATCGGTATCGATATCCTTCAGAATGATTTCATTTTCCAGATGGTGGCCGACCTTACAAACGGAAGAACCTTTTTCTTCTAAAAGGTGTGCCAGCTTTTCACCCCATGGATCATCCGTGTTGATGACAGACTTCCCTCCAGGTTTCAACATATGGAATAGCTTCGATTTCGCTTCGAAATAAGATTCCATTGAGTCATGGTAATCCAAATGGTCTTTATATAAGTTGGTAAATACCGCATAGTCGAACTTTACACCCTCAAGGCGGTACTGAGCCAGTCCATGGGAGGAGACCTCCATCACGACGACATCATCCTTGCTTTCAAAGAGAAGCTTTTGCAGCAATGGGGCGCTCGGTGTCGTTTGAATGCCGGGAACGACTTTGTCATTCACCATATAATCGATGGTTCCGAACATCCCGCATGAATAACCGCTCTTTTCACATAGGTGTTTAATTATATGGGATGTCGTCGTTTTCCCGTTCGTCCCTGTCACACCGATCACGATTTTATCGTCAGAAGGGTTTCCGTAAAAAGCCGTCGCGATCAGCCCAAGCGCTTTCCTGCAGCTTTCCGTTTGCAGACAAACCGCTCCGTCGTGCTCCACCTTTTCTTCTGTGACGACGACAGACGCACCTTTTCTGATCGCTTCTTCAATAAAGTCATGACCGTCTACTTGATAGCCTTTGACAGCTACGAAGACATACCCTTCCTCAACGTCCCGTGAGTCGTCTGTGACACCGGTGATGAGCGATTGGGGATCTATTTTCTTTTTCGTTTTTTGGTTGAGTAGTTGCATAATCTGTTCAACGTTCATCGTCGGTATCTCCTTTGATGTATGTTACGTGTCGCATGTCCTATTTTAATGGAAAATACACCAGCACAGGCGGATGTCGAAGAGATGTAAATGAATCTTAATATAATAGTCAATTACATGGAAATCTCTTTACCTATCCTCTTTTCCCTTGCCCGCGAGCTTCCTCGTCAGCGCCATTTCCTTGCTTGAAATATCTGAAAGAATCATGGGTTAGCGCTTTTAACATATGTATTTGAAGCTCCCTTTCCTAAAGGTGAAAGAACCATCCCAAAACCCTTCCCCATCTTTGATCATTTCAAGCGCCCCATTTTCCTCTTTAATGAAAAAAGTGTGGAAAGATTTTTTCGACTCTATCCGATATGGATCCATCTCATGCTGTAACAAACCACCAAAAATCTATCCTAGAAATCCCTGATCATTATAAGGCTGCCATCAGAAGGAAGGATGCGACCACAGCCGCTTCTTCATGAATATTCTCTCCTTATTTTTAGGCCCCTTGCCTTTCTTTACTCTTCTTTTTGTCATAAACCGTTCTGTAATATTTCCTTTCCTCCATTCTGATATGATAACGCTCGGCAAAATCTTCAAGGTCAGCTAAGACTTCCACCGAGTCAAAGTTCACCACACGAATAGGGAAGCCTCTCTTCTTTTTGATGGTTCCAGCAGGTGTCCCCCAGCCGACATCCTTGAAAACAATCTTATGTAGATCCTCGGGGTTAAATCTTTTCCCCCAAACTCTAAAATGAAAAAAACACACGTGGTATTCGATCGTTCGATCCACCTTTAATTGATAAGAAATACCAAAGATAAGAAGTATTACTGCAAAAGATAAAACCGTAAGTATGGTAATCTCCTGTTCACGTAGGTCCGATATGAAAATGGGGGCAAATAAGGGTATGACCCAACGCGGCGGTCTGGCATGATACAAGGAACTCCCCCCTTTCTAAAAATGGAAAAAGTGCATGGAATTCATTATAACATCCCATAATGAAAGTAAATGATAATTCCACCAAAGTTTGGAAAAGGAGTGTTCACACATGAACGAACAGGCAAAAGAGTACTGGGATTCCTACTGGAAAGGAAAAGAAAAACCGGAGAACGTCAAAGCATGGTCATTCGGAACTGCCCCTGATCGCATGGCAAGACTGGTTATGGACGGAGTCAAGACAGCCACATGCTCGGCGCGTCAAGCTTATGAGGTGGAAAAAGAAGCGCTCCCTGAAGTCGGAGAATATAACATCATTTTAAATGGAGAAGATGAACCTGCAGCCATTATCAGAACGACAGAAGTGGAAGTGGTCCCATTTAACGAGGTAACCGAAGCGTTTGCCAGAGCGGAAGGAGAAGGAGACCTTTCCTATAACCATTGGTTAGAGGTTCATAAAAAGTTTTTTAAAAAGGAATCGGAAGAAATCGGTTATGAATACAGCGAAGATATGGAGCTCGTTTGCGAGAGGTTCCAACTTGTGCACGTGAACCCGGATTGAAGGACGGAAATTGCTTCCGTCCTTTTTTCATCCCATACCTCCGGCTGGAGCGCCATGCGGATGGATAATCCAACTAGTCCGACTAAAAATACAATAATGATAGTAATGATGATGACTCTCAATTTATTTCGACTCAAAGTCCAATCCCTCCTCCCCTTCTCTACCCGTTCCTTCAAGCAACTAAGCTTAGACTTTCGACTCTAAACTTTTATGGACAAGGATCGTTTCCGCAGAAAATAAATGGAGGCATAATAAAAAATACAACCAAATATGAAACCTTACAAACCTTCAATCGTAGAAGAGGTGTTCAGAAATACTTGAAGGTTCATTTCATATCATTCGGACATCTCCATATGGTATGGTTGAATTCTGAACAACAGATGGAAAGGAGTTTACATATGAGCAAAAGAATAACGGCAAGTATCATTGCAGCCACGATTTTAATTCTCGCTCTTGTCGTCCAGCTGATCGGAACGGTTTTCACTGGTGATGAAGCAGAGAATGAGACAATGGGCCTTTTCGCAAGCAATGAGAAATTGGAAGAAAAAGTCGTCGAACGAGGATCAGGAAGCAAACGGATTGTTGAGTTGAACTTGGAAGGAGCCATCATCGACAACCCAGGCACAAACCCGAATCCTTTCGGGGGCGGTGGATATCAGCATAACCGCTTTATGAAAAAATTAGAGGCAATCAAAGAAGATGCCTCCATCAAAGGGGTCCACCTGTATGTCAATTCACCAGGTGGCGGCGTCTATGAAAGTGCTGAAATCCATGACAAACTGCTTGAAGTAAAAGAAGCTGGAAAGACGATATACGTTTCCATGGGGAACATGGCCGCTTCCGGCGGGTATTATGTTTCTGCGCCTGCTGACCGCATTTTTGCAAGTAATGATACATTCACAGGTTCTCTTGGTGTCATTATGGAAAGCATCAATTATCAGGAACTGGCCAATGAATATGGTGTGAAGTTCAATACCATCAAAAGTGGAGAGTTCAAAGATATCATGAGCCCGACGAAGGAAATGACCGAAGCGGATAGAGAGATTCTTCAAACACTTGTCGATGAGTCTTACCAGCAGTTCGTCGATGTCATCGTTGAAGGACGTGATATGCCGGAAAGCCGTGTGAAAGAATTGGCAGACGGCCGGATCTATTCAGGGAAACAAGCGGTGGAAAACGGACTGGTCGATGACATCGGATTCCGTGAAGACACGTTGAAGGCACTGAAAAAAGAAATCGGTGGAGATCCGCAGGTGTTCCAATACAAAAATACAATGGGATCCTTCTTCAACCTGCCGCTCGCTGAAAGTTTGATGCCGAATAGTGAAATCCGCTACATCGAAGAATTGATCAGCCAGCGTCAAGGACCACGCATGATGTATATGTACACAGATTAAGGAGGGAACGGTATGGATTACACCAATCATAACGAAAACGATGGGCAGCTATCATCGTTGATCCATCATCAGAGAAATGACCTCCAAAAACTGTTGTTTGCAGGATTCGGTTCAAGATTCCTTGCCTACATCATCGACTTGATCGTCATTTGGAGCGTCAATACCATTGTGACCCGCCCATTGTTGCGACTTGTGAACCTGGAAGACGCAGAGCTTTGGGTACCCATGTTCAGTGCAGCAAACATTACGACATCGATCATCTTTTTCGCTTACTTCATTTTGATGACTAAGTTTTTCCGGGCTACGCTAGGAAAAATGATCTTAGGTTTGTCAGTCGTTTCATTCAAAGGAGAAGCCTTGTCAAACGGGCAAATCCTATTTCGTGAATGCATCGGCCGTTACATCAGCATGGCGATCCTCGGAATTCCTTATCTGGTTGTTGCGTTCACAAAACGCCATCAGGGGATCCATGATCTTTTTGCAGATACATCCGTCATCAAGAATAAATTCAGGAAGCTAAACGATACGATTGAAGAACGGCCGCAAACGGTATAAAAAAGGAACGCCTGCTTCCCATTGGAAGCAGGCGTTTTTACCGTCCTTAACGGTATGGGTCTTGTTTGCCCGTACCGTTCTTTTCCCCTTTTTCACGACGAAGTGCATTCAGGTCTTTCTTACTTTTGTTTTTCGCTTTTTCACCCATGTCGGAAGACCTCCCTTCTCCCCTATTTTGTGAAGTTTGATGAAAATCCATGTAATGAAATAACATCCACAAAATGAAATAGCAGAAGAAACTCCCTTGCTAAAAGAGTAGCCTTACTCCGCAGGAAGATTGGTTTCTTTTACAGGGATATATCCCGTTTCCTCAATCAGTCTCTGCCCCTGGCTCGACAGCATCCACTCGATGAACGGTTCGACGTGAGGATTTTTCGAGCCATTCGTAATCGCATAAAAGTTCCCCGTCAGAGGATAGTCCCCGCTTTTGATATGATGGACACTTGGTACGATTCCATTGATATTCAACAGCTTGATGTTATGTCCTTCCACCATCTTCGTAGCGAAGAACCGATAACTGAATCCTATGCTGTTGCGATGGTTCCGATAATCCGACGCTTTTTCAATCACCCCACCCATTCCGTCGACCCTCTGGTCTTTGGGCGGGTCCATGATGGGGGTTTCTCCCATCATATTTTCCAGTCCTGTTTGACTTCCGCTTCCTTCCGGCCTTTGAAAGGCGATGATTTTTTGATCTCTCCCGCCCACTTGTTCCCAATTCGTAAGGTCACCGGAATAAATCCCTCTCAGCTCGTTCAATGTTAAAGAATCAACCGGATTATCTTTATGTACAAAAAATACGAAAGCTTCTTTACCTATGGCTGTTTTCTCCATCTGTTTCAAGGCCTGCTGCTGTTCCTCGGAAGGTCCAGCCGTAAAAATGATATCCGTTTGAAACTTGGATAAACGCTGATATGCTCCGTTCGTTTTCGAGACGATGACAGGACTTTCACTCCGATCATCATGAACATATGTACCTTCTGGATAAACGGCTTCAGCAAACGCTGCATAAACAGGGTATAAAGCTGTCGCCCCATCTAACTCAGGAAGATTTTCTTCCAAATGCAAGTCAGCAGGCTCTTCCAGGCGCGCAAGGTCAGAACCTTCCTTGTGCGGTTGATAATTGGATAAATCGACTTCTGCATTCGCAATTTCGATGCTTCGTATATACCAGTCATAACTTCCATAGAGGGCAGAAGGAACAAGGAATACCACAACCACCAGAATCCATGTCCACTTTTTGGTGATTTTCTTATGAATGTTCAAAATAAAGTAGTTGACCGTCAAACCGATGGCGATGCACATAAAACCGATGTAGATGTATTCATTTCCTGAGTACAGAATTCGAGTTAAACCATAAACAAACCATCCGACCAATCCAAAGACTACAGTAAAAATCCATGCCGCTACCTTTCTTTTCCCCATATAGATTCTCCTTTCCTTCTTTATGGCATATGTTACCACATAGTTAAGTGTAAATATACACTAAATGAACAATATTACGTCAGTGTAAATAAAAAACAACTGTACATACTATGAAAAAACAGTCGGGATTCGAGGTGAGCACATGGAACAAACGTTAGACATCGATCAAATCCTTCGCGAAAAACAGAAAAACCACCATGTGACCATCAAGAAACTGGACCTTGAAAATCATCCCGTCCACGTCATCTACATACCTGCCATCACGGATACGAAGCAAATCCAGGACGCGATCCTGCTTCCACTTCAAGAGTGGAAGCACAAAGAGAGTCCTCTTCCTCATGCTTTTTCCGCAGAACCTTTGCTGCAGCTGGAGAAGAAAAACGACGTCGATCGCTACCTGCTCGATGGCTTTACCCTTCTTTTAGAACAAACGACGGTCTATGCCGTTGATACAGCCCGGTTCGCCTATCGTTCCATACAAGAACCTGTATCAGAAATGACACTGCGGGGATCGCGTGATGGTTTCATCGAGTCATTGGAACAAAATGTAGCCCTTTTACGTGTTCACCTGAGGACGACAGATTTGAAATTGGAAGAATTCACTGTCGGCACACGGTCCTTCACGAATATTTCCATCGCTTACGTAGATCGTTCTGTGAATGAGGAATTGTTGAAGGATGTCCGGGCAAGGATCAATGCCGTACAGGAAGATTACATTCCTGATGGCGGAGTGATGGAACAATTGCTGGAAAAGAACAACTACTCCCTTTTTCCAGAGATTCAGGAAACAGAGCGGCCGACGAAAGTATCCAGCGCCCTTGTCGAAGGAAAAGTAGCCATTTTCGTAGAAGGGTCTCCTTCTGTACTGCTTGCGCCTACGACACTGAACAGTTTGTTCCAACAGGCCGACGACTACAATTTCAAATGGATTCCAGCCTCCCTTATTCGATTATTGCGGTTCATGGCTGCTTTATTATCGGTCATGCTTCCATCCGTCTATATCTCTTTGATTTCTTATCACCATGGATTGATCCCCACAGATTTGGCGATATCGATTGCGAAAACCCGTGAAGGTGTACCCATTCCATCATTCATGGAAGCTTTAATTATGCAATTGACGATTGAGACTTTAAGGGAAGCCGGTATCCGCTTACCGAAACCGATCGGCCCTGCCGTAAGTATCGTAGGTGCGATCGTCCTGGGCGAAGCGGCTGTAACCGCCGGCATCGTCAGTCCTTTGATGGTCATAGTCGTTTCATTCGCTGCCATCTGTTCATTTACGATTGCCGATTATGCGTTAAGTCTGGCGCTCAGAACCATCAGCTTTGTCATGCTTTTTGCCGCAGCGTTTCTAGGTATTTATGGATTGATTCTAGCTGTCTTCGTTGTCAGCATCCACCTGATCCATCTGCAAAGCTTCACTATCCCATATATGGAACCTTTTACACCTTTCTACGTGAAACGATGGAAGGATTCCTTGATCCGGTTCAAGTTAAAAAAAGGAGGCGGACGCGTTGAGTGATTTAAAACAATTGACGACCCTCCAGCTTGTCGTCGTATTCATATCGTCGATGATCGGCATCGGTATCATCCTCATGCCTCGCGATCTAGCCAAGGCGGTTGCTTCCCAAGACTTGTGGCTGAGTATCCTTTTCGGTGCGATCGCTGTTTCTGTGGTTACCTGTATCTATGTAGCACTAGCCGTCCGCTATCCTGGCCTCACTTTTTTTGAAATGACTTCGATCATCATGGGGAAATTCATAGGCTACATTTTCAACATTCTGTTCACGATCTACAGTCTCGTCATCGCCGCCTATATTTTGAGGGTGATCGGTGGCATTATAAAAAACTATCTGCTCGATTCGACGCCATTGTATGTAGTCGTCGGCTCTTTTCTCCTCGTCAGCATGTATTTAATTTATAACGGGGCGGGGGATATCGTACGTTTTTTCCAACTGTATTTTCCGATTATGCTGTTTATGTTCATCGTCCTTTGCTTATTAAGCATCAAAAATTTCGACGTCAATAATGTCCGCCCCGTCCTGCAAAACAATCTGCTGGTTACGATGAGTGGAGCGAAGATCACGTTCTTCTCCTTTCTCGGCATGGAGCTGTTATTGATCTTCGCTAAATTGATAAAAAAGAAGAAAGCGAAAAAACTGTTGTTCACCATGTGGACGAGTATTGGCTTGACCGCACTCATCTATGTTGCCTTTCACGTGATTTCCATCGGGGTCCTTGGTGTAGAAGAGTTGAAGGAGATCACGTTCCCGACCATTGAAATGGCAAAAAGCATCGAATTTCAAGGTTTCTTTTTCGAGCGTTTTGAACTGGTTTTTCTTTTCGGCTGGTTGACGACAGCGTTCACATCATTCACGGCCTATATGTATACATTGACGCTGGGTTTGAAAAATATGTTCACGCCAAGCCGCTGGTTTTTACCCATCGCTGGCGGCCTGATTTTTGTTTTAACTTTGGTACCTAAAGGGCTTACAGAGGTCTTCCACTACTCGACCCACATTCAAGTGATTTCCGTCATAGCTATTGTCGTTCTGCCCGCACTATTATTACTTGTATCCTTGATCAGGAGGGATACATATGTGGTATAAAATCATCCTTCCCGGTTTGATCATGCTCTTATTGTTAACCGGATGCTGGGACATCAAAGAAATCGAGGACGTTGGAATCATTACAGGCGTGGGGTTGGACGTCAATGAAGAAAACGATGAATTGACCATGATCAACCAGTATGTCGTGCCTGGGAAGATCCCGACACAGCAGGACAGCTCCCAACAAAGTACACCATTTCAAAACATAGCTCTATCGGGAAAGAGTTTTTTTGAAATTATTCGAAATAATTCTTTAGAAAGCAATAGACCACCTAACTATACACACTTGAAATCAATTGTGACATCGACCACCATGTTAGAAAAAGAACGTGCAGACGAAGTCATAGACCTGTTCATCCGCGATCATGAATTCAGGAGGACAACTCCCGTTTTCCTGACAAGAGAGCCTGTTCTTGACGTCCTTAATACGGAGTCAGAAAAGGAAATTTTCCCAGCTATACAAATCAAGTCTCTCAGTGAAAATTATCAAATCAATAATACCAATCCCAACAACCTGACAATTGGCGACATGTCTCAATCTATTTCTGAAAAGAAAAGTTTTCTCATACCCGGAATTACATTGGAAGAAGGAAGAATCAAATTATCAGGGGCCGGGATTATCGAAGCAGAAAGCTCTAATTACGTGGGATGGATAGATACTAAAGATATAGAAGGCGTTCGATATATCTATAATAAAGTACAAGGTGGTTTTATTTACTTGGATGAAAAAGTGATCGATGATGGACCAGTCGTTCTTGAGATTAAAGATTCCAAGACAAAGTATAAAACAAAAGTTAACAAAGATCAGCTGGAGATGACGGTCCAAGTCCATATATCCAGTGTGCTAGCAGAAGATTGGGGCATTGGGAGAAAGGTTTTTCAAAAAGGATGGAAAAAAGAACTCGAGGAAGCTGCGAACCAAGTGAATGAAGAGAAAATGGAACGCGTGTTAAATCTAGCTCAGCAGGAATATCAAATTGATTTTCTCAACCTATCCAAATGGGTGCAAATCCACGAACCGGCGTATTGGAAAAAGCACGAAAAAGAATGGAGCGAGATTTTCACTGATATGAAAATAAAAGTGGAAGTGAAGACCAAAATCACAGACTTCGGCACCCAGAACTTCAATACAGAATAAAGTGGAGGGCTCCCCTCCACTTTATTTATTTCAAAAATAGTTCTTCGACCCCTTTGATGATCTTGAAAGCCCCCGAACTATGATTGGAACAGACCGTTACCATCCATTGATCCTCTGGATAAACGCATGAATGGAAACTGACACCAGGATCATAGCCCATCACATGATAAACTGTCTTTTTGTTAACATCATCCAACCAAAGTCCATATCCATATGAAAGGCCGTCTTTGACTTTTACGTGTTTGGTTAACAACCGTTCAACTTGATCTTCACCCAAAAGTTTTCCATTCAACAAAGCTCTCCAAAACCCAATCATGTCAGGACCTGTAACGAACGATCCTCCATCTGATCCTCCGACAACAGGAACAGTATACACATTCGTCTTCAGAGAACCATCCTCTTCTATGTATCCAAGAGCGGTGTTGCCAGGCAACTGATCCAAACGATAATAACCAGCATCCTGCATACCTGCAGCCTTAAAGATGTTTTCTGTTACATGTGTTGTAAAAGGCTTGTTTACGACTGCTTCAACGACTAACCCTAAAACGATGAACCCTGCATTATTGTAGTGGAATTTCTCTCCCGGCTCGAACATCTTCTCTTTATCACTGAACATGGGCACAAAATCCTCGAGCTTCTCCATCTTGTACATCGGTTTCTCTTCCCACAGTTCTGCAAAGTCATCCATGACGGATTCATCAAAGTAATCCGGAATTCCTGAAGTGTGCGTCAACAAATGGTGGATGGTTACACGTTCATCAATACAAGGAGGGCACGGCTCCAATAGCTGATGGAGAGGAGTATCGTAAGCAAACTTCTTTTGTTCAACGAGTTGAGCGATGGCGACAGCTGTGAACAACTTGCTTCCAGAAGCTACTCCGAATTTTGTATTCTTTTGATTAGGCAGCTTTTCGACAAGGTTTCTGTAACCAAATCCTTTAGAGTAGACGAGTTCCTTTCCTTGTTTAACAACAACGGACCCTGAAAAACCTTCTTTTTCTACTAATTCCCGAATCTTGGCATCCAATCTTTCCATCTCCTTCTCTATTAGTTCTGGTTAATATACGATCGAGCTGTCTTCTCCTTTTTGTTTTACTTAGCAGGTGTAAGGAAACTAGTATTGTAAAAAGGAGTCATTCTTATGGAAGTACTAGCTGTTGTTTTAATCACTATCGGGGTCATTGCTGTCCGAGTAATCAGCTTTTTTTACCCTGATTGGAAAGCGATAAAAGGGGAACATTTGTCAGAACGTAAACGTTTAGGCTTCAGCGTGTTAGGAATTGCCATCTTACTTCTCATGTATCTACTCAGTCAATTCCTCATCAGAATATAGGCCAGTTGCTTTTATTAAGCAATCGTACCTGTCAATCGAAGAACTCACCCAATTATTCAATCGGAAAAATATACACGAAATAATTTAAATACTTGTCTAAGCCTATATTTTCAGCAATGACATTCGAAGGCTTATTTGTCTCCTCACAATCCCAGTATGGAATCACCCCTTTACTTACACAATCGTTTACAACACAGTGGGCTGTCTTCCGGCCTAATTTATTCCCCTGATGCTCCTCTAGTGTTTCGATATCTATTCCGTGGACATTTCCAGCTACAAATCCTGAAAAACATAAGCTCACAATCTTATTTTGGTAGACAATACCGTAATCCATTCCCTTTTGAAAAAAATGCTTGGGAGAAGACCAGAATTCTAATATTTTCGAGAGTAAAAATTCTATGTGTTCAAGAGAATTGTCCTTATTGTCATAAAGTTCTGATTTGATTTCTGCATATGACGATGGGAGAAGACTCTCTCTATCGTCTTCTCCCATCTTGAATGATTACCAATGGCTATGAAATTATTTAATCTCAGCTTTTTTGCTTCAGGAACAACCACCGTATCAATAAAATCATTGATATGGTGATTAAAGGCCTCATTTTCTTCATCTCAAATAAAGAAAAACCCATCATGATTCCCCAGCCAGATCAGTCCTGTTTTAGGAAAATCGGGATCATCTACAAAAATTCGACCTGGGTTGTTCCCTTCAATGACCGCTTTAACTTCAAGATGACCCTCTTCATTTATTAACTTTTCGCATTTATCGAATTCAGTTTTATTGAGCTCACCAATCATTCTTAACCCTCCGATCGGAAAAATATTATGACTTAATTTCATACCAGCCTTTTTACAACATTTCTGCTTGGCTATCACGACTAGTGTTAACCACATTGCAGCTATTGCCCTCCATTCTGAAAGTTATCTAATTTAGATGACCTTACCGCTTAATTCATTTTAAGTATGAAATTTCTGGACATATAAGTTGTCCTTATAATGCTCTATAAAGTTTCCGCCACTTACTTCGGTAATCAATCCTCTCCAAAAAGCATGTGCAGGTTCATTATTTTCTATCTGGGTAATCTCCCATTCACCAGGAAACATTGTAAACAGTTTCCTCGCAACATCTTTGCCATAACCATTCCCCATATATTTAGCTGAAATAAAGTACTCCTGAATTGTATTAGGACTTGAAAATGTAGCACTTTCTACAAGAGCAAATCCAATTAATTCATCCCTTAGCTTAATAAAATAAGCGTGGAAATTATCATTTGTCCAATACTTTTCTAAATCAAAAGGCTTGTAAGATCCATTGTCTTCTAACTTAATATCTGGTATGTATTTGCTAAATTCGTAAATATAAAATTGCATGATATTATGTAATTTAGTCGCTTCTTCTTCTCGAACTTTTTGTAAAGAAACCATAAGCTTACCCCCCTGGATAAATTCACATACTGTACTCCTTCAATTTTTTGGTGCCTTTTTGGTGCCTGACCCCCACTTCGCTAAAGTGGTAACGTAGTGGGCGGAAGGCACCAAAACCTCCCCTCAAAATATGATAGCTCAGGGATTCTAGTTATCTATTCGGTTGTTAATGGGAAAAGTTTCAAATACATAAAAACACGACAAAACGAGCCTTTCTTTTGTGTATAGAAGACTTGCCTTCAAGGTATTAGTTAGTATGTTCGTGGATATCCAATCACTCTTTTTCCCGGACTTTTCTGCATTGAAGGAGTGTATGCTGTTTCCTGTTTATTTATGGATGTAACAACTTAGCCTTATGAATAAAAAAACTATTTAAACTTCTCTTCCTTCGCATACAAAGGAGTGCAATAGTCCATATAGGAAGGCAGCTGTCCTCGCACAATTAAATTGTAGATTTCTTGAACTTTTGACGTCATGGGACCAACCTGACCTCTCCCAATCACTCTTCGATCAATCTCGACTACAGGCTTAATTCCAATAGCTGTTCCTGTTAAAAACACTTCGTCCGCTTCATATAATTCTACCCTTGTAAAACTTTGCTCACGTACTTGTATGTTCATCTCGTCCATTAAGATTTGTGCTGTTGTATCTCTGGTAATCCCCGGAAGAATGTCATCCGATACAGGAGGAGTGTACACATCCCCGCCACGGATAATGAATATATTTGCTGTAGCTTCCTCACTGACATTCCCTTCTTTCGTTAGAAGGATAGCCCCATCATAGCCATTGGTAGTCGCCTCATCATTCGCCAATGCCGAATTCATGTAGCCTGCTGTGGGTTTGGTTTGGGGAGGAATCATATTACTACCTATTCTAGTCCATGAAGAAATACATACCTTTAAATATGGCTTCGGTTCATATTCTGTATAGTGTGTATAGATAGCCAAATGATTGAAAGGATCATTTAAATCAGGTCGCAACGTATTGGCTCCCTTGAAACAAATGGGTCGAATGTAAACATCTTGAGTGACTTGGTTTAAGAGCAGCAATTGTTTTGTTATGGAAGACAATTGTTCTACAGAATAAGGGATGTTAATGAACAAACTCTTTCCGGATCCGTGCAACCTTTTCATGTGATCTTCTAATCGGAAAATAAATAATTCCTCTTTCTCATCGTTCCAAAAAGCTCTTATCCCATCTATGCAGCCCAATCCATAATTAAGACCTTTATTCTTCACACTGACACTCAACATGCGTTCATCTACGAATCGATCTTTATCAAACATAAAGACCACAGCATTCACACCTTTTCACAGAACTTATAATCGAATGATGGTCATGGATAGCCATCAAACACATAATCTCGTATGGAAGAAAAGGATACCATCGTTACAATTTATTTTTGATCTCTTTCATAAAAGCTTCACCCTGTGTACCTATTGATTGACTCTATAACATATGTCTGTTTTAAACGAATTAATACAATCACTAAAAATCATAAATCCTTGCCCGCCTCTTCTGTCCTCCTTGTAAAAGAAAGCTATATACTTGAAAGCAAATATTTCTATGGATGAATTACCGAACCATCTGATTGACGAATCACTAACCTTTGTAAATCACTCGTTTTTGATGCCTGACCCCCACCTAGCTAAAGTGGTAACGTACTGGGGGTCAGGCACCAAAATAAGGCACCAAAATAAAATGAATCAGAATAAAGTCCAAAACTTTTTCTGAAAATTCCATTGATTCTTCACTCATTTTCCTGTATTGTAAATCGCAAGCGAAATAATAAACGCCTAATTTTCAACATGAATGTTCAGTTTGATCCCTAATCCAGGCATACGTCTTACGTAAAGGGCTCAACTGCTGCTTTTCCAAAAACTACATAATAATAAAACTTATCCAGAGAGGTGTAGGGACTGGCCCTTTGATACCTCAGCAACCAGCCATCGGCACGGTGCTAAATCCAGAAGGTAGTAGTGATACCTTGAAGATAAGGAGACTCTTTATACATAAAGGACCCCCTTATCCAAGGAGGTCCTTTATTTTTTTTTGAAGTAGAAGAATGACCGTGGGGCTCAAAAGGATTGAAACAATTCCAGCCCATACCCATCCAGAAAGTCAGCGTGTCTCTGTAAAAAGGGCATTAGCTTTCTTATAAATGAATGACTCTTAAAAAAAGGAAAGGTTGTGGAATGAAATGAAACGATCATTAGAACAAAGATTACAGGATGGACCCGTTATTTGTGGAGAAGGATACTTATTTGAATTGGAGCGCCGCGGCTATTTACAGGCGGGTTCTTTTGTACCTGAAGTAGCTCTCGATAACCCCCAGGCACTAAAACAGACGTATCGTGACTATATGCTCGCAGGCTCCGACGTCGTCTTAGCCTTTACCTATAACGGCCACCGCGAGAAAATGAGAATCATAGGCAAAGAGGATTTATTAGAGCCTCTTAACCGTCAGGCCATACGTCTAGCCAAAGAGGTTGCCGAGGAGCACCCTGAGGAAGAAGCACTCGTAGCCGGGAACATTTCCAACACGAACCTGTTCAACCCGGATGATCCTGAAGCTGTTGAAAAAACAAGAAGCATGTTTGCGGAGATGATCGGATGGTGTAAGGAAGAAGGCGTAGATTTTGTGAACGGAGAAACCTTCTATTACTATGAAGAAGCGCTGATCGCTCTCGAAGAAATTCAAAAACAAGATCTCCCTGCCGTGATCACATTCGGTTTAATGGGTGAAAATATTCTGCGAGATGGCTACGAAGTAGAAGAAGCCTGCCGCTTATTAAAAGAAAAAGGCGCCCTTGTAGTCGGGATGAACTGCTTCCGCGGACCAGCAACGATGCAGCCGTATGTAGAGAAGATCCGTCATACGGTGGACGGTTATGTAGGTGCTCTTCCCATTCCATACCGCACGACGGAAGAACACCCTACCTTCTTCAACCTGCCGGACGGTGGCTGTGCTTGTACACTACCAACGGAAACAACGTTCCCAACGTCCCTGGATCCGCTCTATACGAACAGGTATGAGCTTGCGGAATGGGCTAAAGAAGCGCACAGCATTGGTGTAAACTACCTGGGACTCTGCTGTGGAGCTTCTCCGGCTATGCTTCGTGAAGTGGCAGAAACCGTCGGCCGTACAGCTGTAAACTCCACGTATTCCCCGGATATGAAGAAACACTTCCTGTTCGGCAGTGACGACACACTGCAGGATCACATTACAAATTACAAGACGAAAGCATAACTCAAACGCCTGTCCCAAAATAGGGACAGGCGTTTTTCATAGATTCATTCTTTTTTGAGCGTGACAGGTATTGGTATCTTTTATTGTAATAATCGAAATTAAGACAAACCAATGATCCCTCTTATACTTTGGATTTAGAGTCATATACAGGGTAGTCACTATACATATGTAATAAAGAGGATTGCTCTTTTATGCAATAGGTAAGTGCTGAAGTTACCGCCGGGCTTTTCGCCTGCTGGAGCCAGTGGAATACTTCTTATTACTCCTACACTATGAACCTAAACTAATCTATGCTCTAGTATTTGGTAAATATCTACATACAATTCAATCAAAATAATGATACGAGGAATTGAGGCAGATTATACAAATTGTTTCAAAATACCGCTTGAAGAGGAAAAGAAGATCATTTTGGAGTATGAGTAGATGAAGAAGAGGATTCGAGAGGAAATCAAATTTTAAAGAAAAAATAAGGATTGGAATAGTATAAATCTATTTAAATCTCTGATTGATACGATCCAATCCTTCTACTTTCGATTTTTCTACATTCAATTCCCTTTTTAATAAAACATTTTCTGCTGTCATCCCTGCTAATATAGAAACTCCAATAAGCGTTCTTAATGCGTCTGGCTCAGAGATTATATAGGTAACGGCGAAAACTGAAGCTGCCGCCCCAATAAGGAAGTCAGCCAGAAATCCTAAATAAATCCCCCTGGGACGTGCTCTTTTTTTAGGGAAGATCAACACTTTTCCATTTCTCATTAAATGAGAGACAATGCCTGTCATCCCTCCAATACACCCAGCAATAATTAGCGTATTCATAAGAAATTTTCCCCCTAGACTAAAAAAGCGGCGGTTGGTAGAAACTTAGAAACATACGCTACTATGCACTAAATCCTCAACCAAGCTCGCCGCTCCGTTTAAGTCTGTTATTTTTTTAAATACAAATGTCCCACTATAATGAACACCTTAGCTACAGTTTACACTATTATTATCAGAAAATAAATACTATTTTTCAAAAAAATGTCTGGAATAACAACTTATGTCAGCTTAGACGATGGATTTTATTTAACCATTCATGGATCTGATCTTCATAATACCTAACTTCCTTTTTCGATGTAGAATCAACTAAATCCTTTCTCAATTGTTGATATTCTTCCAATTGGGGCTTGGTTATGGGAAGCTCATTGGTTGATTGAAGATTGTCTAAGTACATTTGGATTTCTCCAAAATAATAGCGGCTTTCCTCTATCGATTCAGCATTTTTAAAGGAATTCATAAGATCGTCATAGGTTTCTTTTTCTTTTTCGTTCATCATAATCAATCGTCGGCACCTCCTCTGGATTTTACTGAACGGGCGCATAACACTGAAAAGAAAATACCACGAAAAAGCAAGATTCCCTTCTAAAACTAAATGTATTTTGTCATGAACACCGATTTATACTTCATACCCATTATACAAGATTTTCTAACGGATATTGTTAGTCCCTTACAAATTTTCTCACATTTTAAATAAGAAGCTATGTATTCATAAGAATAAAAAAGTACACTTCCCTAACAGAGAAAGTTCACCAGATATAGAATGTAACTTTTGAATGTGTCCCCAGCCTTATCCGTATTTCGTATGTAATGCCGATTCATCATATAAATGACAAGCAATTCAGTGTACAAGGAAAAAACCACTCCCTTGAATGAAAGGAGTGGATTTAATACATGAGAACAACATTTCTTAAACAGTGTAGCAGCATTCCTTATTCAAAAGACTCTGCCACTGTGATCAGATCATCTTTTGATAAGCCGTCTACCTTCCCTTTCCATTCATACATGATCGATCCATCTTTCCACATCAACCGTTGAGTCTCCCCTTCGTTCCCAGCATATTGCCCTGTTTGGTCACCGATCGATACCTCTTCTGTCTCTATGTCCTGAGAGGAGATTTCGCCATCCTTAACAGTCATCAATTCCATCGTTTCATTCGTTTCAGCATGAAAGATGAAGGTTAGTACGGTATCCTTTTGCTCCATAACTCCAGCTTCTATTTCTACACCGTCCACTTCAAAAGGCATGATTGTCGGATACTTAGGCTGATAGGCTTCATCCTCAGTCCGACTCACTAACTTGGAACGGTCGTATTCGAATAGTCCATCCTCTGTTTCAACGGCCGTATCGAAAGCGTGCAATAGTGTTTGAATGTCATTGTAGTGGATTCGAGTAATTTTCCCCTCTTCGTTCGTATTCACTCTTCCACTGACATCCGCTGTTTCACCATTGCTTATAAGGATTTGCATCTCAAAATCATAAGCGGTTTCTGTTTCCTCGCTCTGCTCAACGCTCATATTGCCAATTTCCATCTGAACATCGTTTCCATACGCCTTTTGGTGAAAGCTGCTAAGCAGATTGGTGTCCACCGCCTGAGTCATAAACTCTTCTGTGAAATAAGACTCGAATTGGGCCATGTAGTAGTTAGAAATTCCTTCATAATTATCCTCTTCATACAAACGTTCTAATTCTTTTTCAGGTCCTGAGAATATTTGCTCCAGTACCTTTGTGAGATCACCCTCCGTCGTATTTTCCTCTTCCGTATTTTCACCCGAAGACTGGGTAGATGCGCAGCCGGCTGTAATAAAGAGCGTAATCGCAATAAATAGAAATTTTTTCATCATAAAGATAACCTCCGTTCTGCCTTCTTTACTACAAGTACGATTACGAACGAAGTAAGTTTCAAAAAATGGTAATAAAATAGAAATTACCTGTGAAAAAACTCCTTTTTCGCTATACGTTCTCAAAACTGGGCTTCCATTTCATAAAAATCCATAAATCGAATAAATCCCATATCCCCACTTCGGTTACGAAGATAGCTCCTTGATCACCAAAACTGTAGACTCAAGATATTCCACTTAAAATATTTGTACAGAAAAGTTTTTGTATAAAGACTTATGAAGTTAATTTTGGTGCATGACCCCCACCTGGCTTGGTTACTAAGCCCCCCCCTGGTTGACGGGAAGATCCTTTGTTGGTATACTTAAAATTAATTATTCTTGTTCGTTTACGATTGAAAGCAAAAGTAACTAGTAAGTCACTTTCGTCTGGAATGAATATGCAGAGCAATAATAGTAATACATTGTGGATCAGTTCCACGCAGGAGGTAACAATTTATGTTACAAGGTAATGTTAAATGGTTTAACGAAAGTAAAGGTTTTGGTTTTATTGAAGTAGAAGGGCAAGATGATGTATTCGTTCATTTCTCTGCTATTCAAGGCGAAGGTTTCAAAACATTAGAAGAAAACGAGACAGTTTCCTTTGAAATTGTTGAAGGTAACCGTGGACCACAAGCTGCTAACGTTCAAAAATAATCGTTACTAGTTAAAAAAGAGACTTCCGAATTCGGAAGTCTCTTTTTTTATAGATGGGCTTTGGTTAGGTAAGATTTAGAATTCAATTCAGAACTGGGAATATTATTTCTTTTAGTAAAACTTATATTCCCACCGAGAAGAACAGCTTCAATACCGAATCATCATAAATGCACAAAACTCCCAAGACGCGTTATTCTATAAACGCGCTTCTGCATCTTTGTAAAAATGCTTCTATCGAGGCGTCACGTTGAATTCTTTGGTGCAAAGCCTCTCGAAACAGCTAAGGACTTCACGTTTTTTAGAGGTTTTTTGAAGACACTTGTCTTAATAAGAGTCTTACTCCAGTTTTGCCCCCATTAGCGAAAGGCTTGAATTCATGATAAAAATTAGGTATCTGGCTCTCACCCTTCTAATTCAATTCTTTATACATAATCACATGAGGACCAATTGGAGGATAATCAAAAACGTCACCAAAAGGCTTAAAACCCAGCTTTTCATAATATTTCTGGACAGAAGTTCTTCCTTTACACCAAAGGAGGTCAGCTTTAAGGTTTTTCAAATTCTTCTCAGCGAAATTTACTACTTCTCTTCCCGCCCCCATACCTCTAAACTCTTCCACAGTAGCCATAGCCCTTAATCTGTATTGATTAGAGCTTTGAAATTCAGGATGTGATTCAAGATAAAAAGAAGCCACACTTATCAAGCCCTTATCATTAAACGCCCCGATATGAAAAGCATCATCGTCATGATCTGTATTATATTGACATGCTTCGAACGGTTGATGAGGTCTAAGTATTTTGTGTCTAAGATTATAAATTTGTTCTGCTTTCACTCTTTGTACTTTCAACTTGATTACCTCCTATTAACAGTTGAGTTTTGTATTCTTATATTGGTAAAGAGAATTTTATCCTTGCTACAGAAAAGCCCCCGTTTATGTAAGACTCAGATTCGAGATATCTCTTACTCCTCTATTACTATCGCACCCGTTAACACAACAAGGTAAGATTTAATCTTCATTATTCTCTTCTTTATAGTAGTCACCTTCCGTAAATTTATCATAATTTCCATCATGTTCTCTTTTTACTATAACAACTCTACCATCTTCGTTTGAGGTGTATATTTCTTCACCAACTTCTAAAATATTGGATGAAAAATTATCTTTTGGCACTACTTCTTTATCTACTTTTTTATTAACTTCTCCAATTTTATCTGCGACTGTAAAATTATTATTTTCAATATCACCTTGCCAAGTGTACTGTTTTTCATCAATTATTAAATATCCACTATAAGAACTTTCCGAACTTCCACTATTACAACCAGACAACACAACTAAAACAAAAGTAGGTATTAGTATAGATAGAATAACTTTTCTAAGCATAACAACGCCCCCTTTACTGAATGAGACGATGGAATTTATAATAAGTTTCAAATTAATAGTCCTTGTTGTACTATTCTGCTCCCTCATCATGCTCTGTTCATTACTTACAAAGCGAAGATCGTAGAAGGTGCTATACAAATATTACATAAAGATGAGATAGATGAAATTAAGTGGATAGATATAAATACCGCAAATAAACTAATGCCTTACCATGCTGGCGGGGTAGAAAGTTTGCTTAAATCATATGCTCCGTATACATTCCAAGGTTAAGAGTTCGTTTGATAGTTCGGATATAATATCTTGAAGTCAAGTCTTAAAGAAACAGGGTATTTCTTATATAAGTGAGACATTTAGATGATTGAATTTGAAAGGTGAGTACATAGAAAAGTGAAATTTGAGACCCAAAGGTTAAAGTTTCGTAAGTACAATGATGAGGATTTCGATTACTTATTCTCTTTATTATCAGATCCCAAAATGGTTAGGTATATAGGTGATGGAAATACAAAAGACACCAACAGCACCAATAACTTTTTAAAGAGGATTTATAGCACATATGATGTTGACAACTGGGAGCTGTCTCGATAAGAACGGTACAGGTATTGGTCGGATACCATACTGCTCTTTTGTGCAATTAAGATCAAGTGATGAAATAACTATTAGGTATCACATCGTCGTTCATGTACTGCTATGGTTTTAACATATCCTTTGTAGCGTTCCATTTTTCTTGCAACTCTCTTATTATTGAGGACCATGGCTGCTCTATCGGAACAGGTTGGTCGATTGGTATTTGGTGGTTAATGGACACCTGCGTCCTTCCGATAGTAATCAAAAGACTGCTAAAGTCTATCTTACCTTCTTGAAAATCAAAATAAGGCTTCACTAAACGTGTGTGGATGACCCTAATTGAATCATCAATAGAACGTATCTTATCATAATCCTCTCTTATTAATTCAATAATATATAAGTTGTTGAAATAATAATCATATTCATCCACCCATTTAATCACATCGTCCACCAATGATCCATAATGGAAGAGAAAATAATCTTTATTAAGTTTGTCAACTTGACCAATTGATTTTTCTAAGTGACTAATCGTGACGAGTTGTTTATATAGAGTGGGGACTCCCCTTTCAATGGAACCCAGGGTTTTGTTAAATCCATTCAGCATCTGAATACGTATTAAGGTTTGTTTATGTTTCTGCTCCTCCACTGCGCGTATTTGTTCTTCAAACATACTAGCTTGAATATCGGCGCTTTGCTTTGTAGCCTTCCAAACAAAATAAGTAAAGACCCCAGTCACAGTACCCGCCACCAAAGTTTCAAATAGTGATTGAACTGTAATGACTTCTCTAGTGAGAATTGAAAACAACCCAGATAAGATTAATAAAAAAAACAAAATAGCAGAAAAAAGAGCAGTCAACGAGACAATATCCTTAGAAATCTTACGGGCTTTCATTTACATATTCCTTTCGACAATACGTGATATTTATGTTTTTTTGTTGGTTTGACATCGCTAAATAACACTGTCCTTTTCTCAAAAGTTCGAGACACCTAGAATCGCTCTACTACTACTAAAGTGCTCGTTTGTTTGATTAGTTAATTCCCTTTATTATCCTATAACTCTTCGAATGAAATTAAAAGGAATAAAGAGAATTGGTAGATTCTAAGCAGATAAGGGCGCATAAAACCGGAACGGGAATCCGCTCCGGTTTTTTTTTTTGAAATAACTATTAGGTATCACATCGTCGTTCATCTTGATTATCTGTTGTCACATCGAGAACTTTGTTAAAGAGACTCAGTGTTTCGTGGTTGAATAGAGGACCTATCTCATCTTTGGAGTTGTTATCAGGGGATGCGCTATTCAGTCCCACAGCTCTATGAAAAATTCAACCTCTATCATCTACCGCTTTAGCAATCCAAGCCCCACCGTCATGAGCAGCTTCCCTCCACAGGAATAAGGGTAAACATCTACGTCCACCTCTCGGGGTTCACCAATCAACATAGATGTTGTTTTTGAGGAGATAGCCCCTTCGGAGCGACAACCTAAATAACTAGAAGTTTCTTTGCAAGTCATCCGCGATGGACGCGGCCTTTGCGTGATACCGGTGCGTCTTATTAATTAGGAAAAGCCCCCTTTACTTGAAGACTTGATATCATGATAGCTCATTAAATTTTCTTATTTTCAACCTCGAATTCTTTCATTAAACTTTAATTGGCACAGATATTCGCTTTCTTGCCTCAACTAACCCGCTTTTTACAATATAACATTCTACATAATGGTTACCTTTAAAAGATGTTGGTTCAGAGTGCGTTTTCCCACCCTCGAAGATTTGTCCCCTAATGCTATCTTGTTCTTTCGCAACTTCTCCTTCGTTTTTCACCTTCCAAAAGACTTTATAGGGATCAGGAACATCTGTGTCAGAAATGTAGAATTCTAAAGAGTAGCCTGGTAATAAAAGTTCTCTTCTTCTCAAAATCATACTAAGCACCCCTATCCTCTTCCCTCTATGGGTCACTGCACAGTCAATTTCCAAGCGATATTTTTTTAGGGAACTCCCGAAATAATGAGTGATGAATTCCTCTGTTTCTCGATAGTTTAGACTCTCTTGTGATGAAGTGTAAGACGCATGGGCTTTTTTCAATGCACCAGCTTCACTTAAGGATTCTTTTTGCTCTGTCCAGTATGAATGGTTAAAAAAACCCTCCCATGCTTCTATGGCTTTTACATGTGTGCAATCCGGTTCAAATAGGATGTCTAGTTTTGATAATTGATCAGAAAGGCGATTATACAAATTCGTCATCTTATCGTTATCGCTGCTAACGAGGTTTAAGCTCTTTGAAGAATCTGTAGGGTTTTTGACCTCTTTGTTCCATAGTAATCGATTCTTAATTTCTTTAAGGGAATAATAGAACCGCTCATCTATTCTTTCATATTCCTGGATTTTTTCTTCTGCCAAGACACTTAAAATTAAACCTCCAGGCATTTTCTTCCAATTTCCCGGTCTTGATTTACTAAACATCTTAAGCAAGCGTATGATTTCACGCAACCTATAATTGTGGTTTTTGTTTTGCTGATTGAACCACTTTGTAATGGACCGTGGGTCTCTCTCTCTCCACTCTAGTCCACCACCATGCTCATAAGTATATTCATCCTCTCCCTCTTTTTTAGAGCGTCGGTAAATTGCAAAATCAATATGGTATCCATCGGCATATTCAATACGAACACAATTGGCCTTTGCTTCTGGCTGAACATTAAATTGTGTTGTTTTCTTTTTTAATGCCTCCACAAGAAAGTTCTTTGTAGCGATAGGTCCTGATGGTATTGCGTCCTTTTCAAAGATAATTGCTACATCAATATCATAATCATTGCTTTCGTTTTGAGTTACAGTGAACATAGCGACGCTTCCTTGTACGACAGGTTCTTCTGCCAACTTGTAATCTCTTCCTTTTTCTTCGTTATATTCAATCAGCCCGTCTTTCAACCTTCGCACATTCAAATTTTTCTTTTCAACTAAGTTGGACCGTTCATCATTAGATAAAACTACATGGTTTCTGTAGAAGGTGTTAAATTTAGAGCTTAAATCGTACATAATTTTCTCTCCTTTCAGGTTATTTAAATTTGTATAACTAATTACTTGTTCTATTTGCATTATTTTTAATGGACTTCGTTCCTCAGGATCCTCTCTATTTCTTTTCAGTTTGTATATGTTCTTCCTCACTTTGAGTAAAAATTTGCATATTAATGTTTTCTGAATCACTAGTTTCTTGAATCTTTAATCCCCACGGATATTTAATAGTACGCTCTCGATTAAAATTATAAATTCTCACTTCAGGGTCATTTCTTGTAAGTGTTCCTCCAAAGCTATGTACGAGGGAAGTTTGTGCTGAAATAAAGATATGAATAGTTTTGACCTCGCGATGTTCACTTTTTATGTCATCCAATAACGATCGAAATTCTGCTGTATAATCTGCTAGTTGTTCCTTACATACAATTGCATGTCGCATACATTTTCTTAATTTCAAATGATACATGGGCTTACCATACACTTTAAGTCCTTTTAATTGTTCAGGATAAATCTCTTCAGTTAGTGAAACACAGATAGATATATCGGATGCCTGATTAGCATCCACCTCCAAACTCTTATGAAGTAGCAATGGAGGATACTCGTCAACGGATTGAGGTAATGAGACCCACTTTCGAGTATTTTCGTTCCATTCTGAGAATATTATATCTCGTTTATCTGACAGCTGGTATCCAAGTAAGAAAACAAATGGAATGTGTGCAATACCTTCATAATGCAAAGTCGGTTCATCCCACCTCTCAAGAATATAATTTACATCTTTGATAACACCTTTTTGCTTTAGTAAAGACCTTTTAATCCATTCGATTTCGCTTTCAAAATCCTTTTTTCGTTGATCTAAAACCACATAAGATATACGCTTCGGATTTTTAGAAATTTCGTTTTTTTCGCTTGAGTTTATTGAATATTGTTTTATGATTGCCTTAGTTTTTTCTGTAGCATTTTGTTCAATTCTTACCATATGTTTATTGGCAAGGTACACACCCCAAACTATTAAACATAGTCCCACTAACGTAGCAATTATGGCCTGGCTTTGATCAAGCCAAGTAACTTTTGCTGAAGTTCTTGCCAATAAGCTTATTATGAAAGGTAGCCAGGGAGAACCTATCAGTGCTGCACCAGTTGTAATAGCTATGATTGGAAGTTTCACCCTTGCTCTATTAATTAGGAATATTTGAAAATAAGGTAAGGCTCTATATTTAAAAAATCGTTTAAACTGAATCAATAAACTTCCTCCTTCGAAGAACAGACAACATGGTTTTATATTTCTTATCCACTCTTGAGAATTATCGACTGATAATGGGTTAACTAAATCCATTGAAGAGTAATTCTCTAGATAATAATTTAAATAATTTCTCTTATATGGGTTTGTCCTTGCTAGCTACTACCCAGTTTTTCTGCATAAAGTAATCTTTTCAATCCATAGGAATACGAATCAGTTAAACGAAAAGTTTCAATTTTCGTATTATTATCTCGAAACTGAGTCTTCAACTAAACTGCCCGTTTGCGGAAGACTCAGTTTCAAGATATATAACTCATCTTCCTTTTTATAAACAAAGTATTAATAATCCCTTCCATCAAAAAATAAAAAATCACTAGCTGTTTTTTGTAACTATCTTTATAACAATGATCTAATATTTCCAGGCAATTCCACAGGCAATATGTGATTGAATTTCAAGGCTCAAGTTTCTATGAAAGGCCTGGGTTTGAAGGAGTACAGTAAAATATTCAATAAGCTTACCGGGAATAAAGCGATGTACAGATAAAATGAAACAGGATCACCACCCAGACCAAACTCATCCACGATATACCCACTGCTATAAAGGCAGACACTCCCGATGATCAAGCTCATCGATGTGACGAAGAAGAGCGTCCATCCACTCACCTTCTCTTCCTTCTGGAAAATGAGGAAAATCGTAACAAGAATCGATACAAGCACTAATAATATGAATACGGGCCTCAACATAACAAAAGTTTCCATAAAATCCCTCCCACCATTAGCTTATCAAAGGAATCATCCCAGTGGTAGACGCTATCTTTTGATTTCAAAAACGGAAACTCGTAGACTTGAATGAAGAACAGTTAAAGGAGTGAAGTTCATGGCACAAGAAATCAAAGGAAAAATCGCTTATGTGACCGGAGCTGGTCGCGGCATCGGACGGGCTACGGCTTTGCAGATGGCGAAAGAAGGAGTCCATGTCGGGCTGATCGCAAGGACAGAAAGCCGTCTTGAAGACGTAGCCGAGGAAGCACGTTCCTACGGAGTCCAGGCAGCTGTAGCTACCGCTGACATTTCCGACATCGACCAAGTAGAAAGAGCGATCCAGCAGTTAAAAGAAGAGCTTGGTGAAGCGGACATTCTCATCAACAACGCAGGCATCGGTGTGTACGGAAAATTCCTTGAACTGGAGCCAGAAGAATGGAAACGAACGTTTGAGGTGAATGTATACGGTACATATCATGTCACGAGAGCGGTCCTGCCAATGATGAAGGAAAAGAACCAAGGGGACATCATCAATATTTCATCAAGCAGCGGCCTTAAAGGCACCGCCGGCTCCACGGCTTATAGTGGATCAAAGTTCGCACTTCAAGGCATGATGGAAGCCTTGATGCAGGAAGTGAGAAGGGACAACATCCGCGTCTTCACATTGAATCCGAGTCTCGTCGCTACAGAACTCGCTCTAGGCGAAGACATGGAAGGACAGGATAAAGAGAAGTACATGCAGCCGGAGGACCTTGCTGAATACATGGTCTCTCAATTGAAATTACACCCTCGTATTTTCATCAAGCAGTCTCTTCAATGGGCGACCAATCCTTTTTAAGTTTTATCCTGGCAGCATCAACAACTCTTTTACATTGAAGATAATAAAAAATCAAGGAAACGAAAAACGCTTGGATTTAAATATCCAGGCGTTTTCTTTTTCTACACTTCAACGATAGATCCAGACTGTTCGATTTTAAAAAGTTCAACCAGTAAAATAATCTTTGTAATAAATGATTGTGATGACAAGTGCTACCAGCGTATATCCGATAGCGGTATAAAATACTACTGTGGGGTTGAATTTCTGTTTTTCCTCTTCGATCTTCAATCCAGTCCGGGCCTGGACCCCCAACCTGACCGTATTGGAAGCGAAACCACCTTTTGAATTAAAGAACCACACGATGGTCATGACGACAACGCCAACCAAAAAGGAATACTCAATAAATTCACCACTAAAAAAAGAAGCGACTCCGTAATTGATCAGTACCATGACAAAGACAGTAACGATTGCCCAAATGATATTCTTTCCTATCATCATCCCCTCCAACTATGTATCTTATTGACTGCTTTATTTACTTTACGAAGGAAAAGACGGAAAGTTTTAAATTTTTTCATAAAATCATTGAGGATAATAACCTATCAAAGAAGAAGAAAAGTCAAAACCATAAGTGCTTTACAGTGCCGTATTTTACGATTCATCCCGCCCCATTGAGAAATTACCATAAAAAAAGGCTGACGAATGGACGTCAGCCTTCCTTTCTATTCTTTCATCCACTGTGGTTTCCCGAAACCTTTGAATTCTTCATCGATGATCTTTTCAAACTCCTCTGACTCCACAACTTCTTTAATATCTTTCACAAACTGTGCATCAAGATCTTCCGTCTTCACGGCTACACGGTTACGGTAATCATCAGGCATGTCTTCCAAAGCCAGCGCATTCAGGAGATCCATTCCCGCAGCCAATGCGTAGTTTCCTGGAACCATGGACAAATCTTCGCTATCGACTAGACGCGGCAGTTGACCAGCTTCCACTTCGACAAACTCGATATCCTTTTTATTCTTCGTAATATCATTCAATGATGCGCGTAATGGATCGACACTGTCATCTACCTCAACAAGACCTTCATCCTCAAGCACAATCAATGCACGAGCAAGGTTTGTCGGATCGTTCGGTACTCCCATCGTGCTTCCTTCTTCAATACTTGCGATATCCTCGTATGTATTGGAATAGATCCCCATCGGCGCTGTCGGTACAATGATAACTTCAGATAGATCCAGGTTGTTTTCCTTCGCAAACGACTCTAAATAAATTTTATGCTGAAAAAGGTTTGCATCCAAATCCCCATTGGCAAGGGCTTTGTTGGGCTGGACATAGTCCGTGAATTCCTTGTTCGTCACTTCGTATCCCTTTTCCTCTAATAGTGGAGCAATCGCTTTCGTGACCATATCGCTGTATGGTCCGGCAGTAGCTCCAAATCGGATCGTTTCTTTTCCAGAAGCATCTGCACTTTCTTCTTCCTCCCCGCACGCAGCGAGAAATGCGATCGATAATAAAGTGGCACATAACAAAATGATTTTTTTCATGATGGTTCCTCCTAAATATGATTCAATTCTTTTTCACAGTTTTTGCAATGTAATCGCCGGTGTATTGCACGATTTGGACGAGGACAATAAGCAGGATGACGGTCGTGAACATGACAAAGTTATCGTAGCGGTAGTAACCATATCGAATCGCCAAGTCCCCGATTCCGCCTCCTCCGATAGCTCCTGCCATGGCGGAATATCCAATTAAACTGATAGCTGTGATCGTCAAACCGCTGATCAGCCCGGGCTTAATTTCCGGAAAAATGATATCCTTGATGATCAGCCAAGGGGAAGCTCCGCAGGCAATGGCTGCTTCAATCACCCCTTTGTCAATATCGCGAGCCGATGATTCTACAATTCTTGCGTAAAAAGGAATTGCCGCTACAGAGAGGGCTACGGAAGCCGCAACCGGCCCTGTGGTTGTCCCGATTAATAAGTTTGTAAAAGGAAACAAGAAGACAAGTAGAATAATGAACGGGACCGAACGAATCAAGTTCACCACAACACCCACAATGCTTTTAATGGTTCGATTCTCCAGAAATAAATCACGGTCCGTCACAAACAAGAGCAGCCCGAGCGGAAGACCTGCGATTAAAGCAACGACCAGTCCAATGCCTACCATGATCAGTGTTTCCAGAAAAGATTTATTCAGCTCTGGCCAGAGATTGATCAGCTGATCGATCATCTTGCAGCACCTCCACTTCTCCAAGCTTTTCTTTCAAATCTTGTATGGCACAGTGGACAACTTTTTGTTCTCCTGTCAATTCCATCACAAAGGTACCGAGAGCCTGGTCTTGAATGTAATCGATCTTCCCATGCAGAATATTGGCCCGTACGTTATACCCCTGTAAGAGATCTGACACAATCGATTCGTTGGCCGAGTCCCCTTTGAACGTCATATGTACGATGGTCCCTTTCCTTTCTGAAAGGATCTTATCCGGGATACGGAAATCGATCACCGTTTGGATGAAGCGTTTCGTCAATTCGTTTTCAGGAGCAGCGAAGATTTCGTATGTAGAACCCTGCTCAACAATTTTCCCGTCTTCCATAACGGCGCAACGGTCGCAGATTTCCTTGACGACCTCCATCTCATGGGTGATCAGGACGATGGTAAGGCCGAGTTCACGATTGATCCTTTTCAACAGGTTCAAAATTGATTGCGTCGTATTCGGATCAAGTGCTGAGGTCGCTTCATCACACAAAAGCACCTTAGGATCATTGGCAAGCGCTCTCGCAATGCTCACCCTCTGCTTCTGTCCTCCACTCAACTGGGCCGGATACTGATCAGCTTTATCTGAGAGACCGACAAGCTCCAATAATTCCTGTGCCCTTCTTTTTCTTTCCTGGCGGTTGACGCCGGACGCCTTTAGAGCGAATGCCACATTTTCCAATACGGTTTTCGCCATCGCGAGGTGAAATCCTTGAAAGATCATTCCGATCGATTGTCTGGCCTTCCTCAAGTCCCTGGAATTCAATGTCATGAGATCGATTCCATCGACCATGACCTTCCCTTCTGTCGGGCGTTCCAAAATGTTCATGCATCGTAAAAGGGTGCTCTTCCCAGCCCCGCTGTACCCGACGACTCCAAAAATCTCACCTTTCTTGATATCCAATGAGACGTCATCGACTCCGATCACGGTTTTCCCCTTGGATTGATAGACTTTGCTCAGTTGTTCCAATGAAATCATCGGCTTCCTCCCTGATAATATAAGTTCCAACAAAAAAACTCCCGCCCTTTACGGGAGAGAGTTTCGCATGAAAGACTGCCAAACTCTTATCTCCCAGAATAGGAACATTCTGCAGGATGTAGCACCACTCCATATGGAAGGTTGCTGTGATATCTACGGGCCTTTTCCCTCCATCACTCTCGATAAGAATTTTCGTTTATGTTTTAACACTTTAACGCATGTGAAAGGGTTTGTAAATAATTTTCTCAATTTTTTAAATTATATTTTTTCAACATTGACATTCGATTTTAAGGTATGGATAATAATGGGCATATCTTGAAAGGGGGATTGAGATGGAGTCTATAAATGTTCAAGGATCTCCGAACTTTTACAAGTGTGAACCCGGTATACTGAAAGAATTACCAGAACTTATCAAAGATGAGCCGTTCAAACATGGGACCATCATCCACGGGAAGGATTCATGGGCCATGGCCGAATCATATATGCCGGAATTTCCGTTTAGCATGGGAACCATTTCGTATGACGGGGAATGTACCCATCAGGAAGTGGAAAGGATCAAGGAAAACGTCTCTCCTATTACGAACGTCCTGATCGGCGTCGGAGGCGGAAAAATTCTCGACCTCACTAAAGCGTGCGGCGAGGCGCTTGATCTTCCAGTCATCCTGATCCCTACACTCGTATCCAATTGTGCAGCCTGGACACCGTTGAGTGTGTTTTATGATGAAAATGGCAATTTCATTGAATATACGATATTCAAAAGAAGTACATACATGGTCATCGTAGACCCTGACATGCTCGTTCATGCTCCCGTCGAATATCTCCGTGCGGGAATTGGAGATACGATTGCCAAATGGTATGAAGCTGATGTTTTGACAAGACATATAAAAGAAAAGCCTGTCCCTTTAGAAATGGCACTTCATGCTGCAAAACTGTGTAGAGACATTCTATTCCAGGAAGGAAAAGATGCCGTGCATGCCAATGAAAAAGGTCATTGCACGTCCGCCTTCACACGTGTCGCTGAAACGATCATAATGGCAGGAGGTATGGTCGGAGGATTTGGTGATGGTTACGGAAGAATATCCGGTGCGCACTCCATCCACAATGGGCTGACCAAAGTGCCGGGGACTCATATGTTTTTGCATGGAGAGAAAGTAGCTTACGGCATTCTCGTCCAATTGGCACTCGAAGGAAAAACAGAACAAATAAAGCAGCTGATTCCTTTTTACAAATCCATGCGGCTGCCTTTATCACTGAAGGATCTGGATGCTGATTCAACGGAGGATATAGAGACCATTTCCTACTATTCCACACGTCCAAGTGAATCGATCCACCTTATGGGAATTCATGATCAAACGCAGGTGAGAGAAGCGATCCTAGCCGTTGAAAATAGCTTAGCCTCATTGTAAAAGGCTAAGCTATCATGCGGGCTAAGTAAATTCCGCTCGCGGCCGCTTGAGACAGGGAATGCGTTTCCCCGGAACAGTCCCCGATCAAGTACAAACCTGACAGCTCGGTTTCAAAATGCTCATCCGTAAAAATCTTCGCTTCATAAAATTTACTGTCCACCCCATAAAGGATGGTATCCCGATTGATCTCCTCGCCAAGCAGCCCTTCCAACGCTTCAAAAAACTCAAGCAGTGCCTCTATATAAAGGGGCGGAACTTCTTTGCATAGATCTCCCGCTTCTGCTTCAAGCGAGGGTTGAATAACACCTTCGGAAAGATGGTCCGACGGTTTTCCCTCCAATAAATCTCCTAACTTTTGCGCCACAATCCTGCCCTGCCCTTGATTGATACCGCCAATCACATGATGGGCTTCTGCCATGGCCTCCGCTTGATTTTTAAAGTGCCGCGGAACGAAAAGGGTAAAATTCAAATTATGACTCGGTTCTTCTTCGTTCTGATTCTGTCCATCCGGCATCACCAGACCATGCTGATACTTGCGTATGATTCTTCCATGTGGATTCATGCAGTAAGTGGTCGCGGAGAAGCGTTCGGTTATGTAATGCAGCTTCGTTTCAAACGTTTCCTGAAGGATGGCATTGAGCTGATTGCCGCGCATCTCCACTCGTACCCCTAGATCCAAGCGTGTCTCCCCCGCCTTCAATCCTAATTCTGCTGTCATGGATTTCAGCCAGTCACTCCCACTCATGCCTGTAGCGAAGACAACCTTCCTGCTTTGGAACCGTCCGTGATTTGTATCGATCGAAAACAAACCTTCTTCTTTTGTGACACTTGTAACATCTGCTTCGAAAGTGAAGGTCATCTGTGCATACATATCCTCGTACATGCTTTGAAAAATCCGACGAGCGAGCCGTGTCCCCAAATGCCGCACTTCTGTTGAAAAAACTCGTAAGGAGTGCTCCGCTGCTTTCTTGGAAAGATTTCCATTTTTAGTACTGTATTTCTCTACAAGGCCACCTCCATAGGAGCATAAAAGGTCATCCACTTCGTCCATGAGCGCAAGTGTTGCCTTTTCACCGATCTTCCTTCCGAGCTGTCCACCGAAGTCGTTCGTATAATTGAATTTCCCTTCTGATTTTCCGAGTCCTGCAAATCCTACGTACCGATCGCACGGACCTTCACAAGTGCACGCTTCCTGGTGTAATCCACACGTCCGTTCAGCCAGGGGCTTTCCTTTATCGATTACATGGATGTTCAAATCCGGATGTTCCTTAGCCAACGTATAAGCAAGGAACACACCACTGACGCCGGCACCAATGATCGTCACGTCATACACAGGATCACGCCCCTTTTTCACGGACTTTGGCATAGATGCACGTATCGGTTAATCGCTTTCCATCGACAGAGAGATCGTCGTTGCGAAGGGTTCCTTCCAATTCGAAACCGAGCGATTCCGGAATGGCGCGGCTTCTTTTATTTTCAGATTCGCAGCGGATTTCCACCCGTGCTCCTCCTAAATCATTCAACGCGTACGCCGTCAATGCCTCCACCGCTTCCCGCATGTATCCTTTTCCACTGTGGGCCGTATCCATCCAGTACCCAAGTTCAAACTTCGGCACGTCCCAGTCCATTCGATGAAAACCTGTCGAACCGACGAACGTCCGGTCCTCTTTCAGAAAAACGAGATACCTTAAATTCTGCCGCAGCAAAAATTTCGCATGCGCTTCCCTTGCGTTTGATTCTGTGTCTTCGACGGTCGGCGTTTCCTGAACGAATCCGAGCCATGGTTTCAGTTCATTCACAGATCTTTGAATCGCTGCATTGACCGCTGTTCCATCTCCGGGCTCCGGCATTTTCAGGATCAGCCGTTCTGTTTCTATGTGTGTTTTGACGTCTCGCATTACTGGATTCATAGTCCCATCCCCTTGTGTTTCGATTTCATCCTTACCCTCTATCAAACAAGAATTCCTATTTTTTTGCAACAACTATATTCAAACCTTTCTAAATTTTTGTATAATAGACGGAAATTCACGTATGAAGGAGGGATCGGATGACGAGAAACCGTGCGTTTATCATGATATTTCTTGGCGCATCCCTGTGGGGCATCATCGGTCTGTTTGTAAACGAATTGTACGAGTATGGGTTGTCCCCCATTCAAGTCGTCGCTCTCCGAGTGACTTCGGCGATGATCATGCTGTTCAGCTGCATCCTCGTTTCCAATAGAAAGCTTTTGAAAATAAAACCAGCAGACTCGCGCTATTTTTTCGGAACAGGGGTCATCAGCATCGCCTTGTTCAACTGGTGCCTGTTCAGCGCGATCGAAGCGACTTCGATGTCGATCGCCTTCGTCCTCCTTTATACAGCGCCTGTATTCGTGACTATTTTTTCAAGGATATTCTTCAAAGAAGCTTGGACAGGGCGAAAGCTGATCGCTCTTTTTACAACTTTTATCGGATGTACATTCGTCATCGGATTACTTCCGGAACTTCAAGCCTCCTTGTCACTGGCCGGCCTTTTATTCGGACTTGGCTCCGGACTGTTTTACGCTCTCTACAGCATTTTCGGGAAGGTCGTTTTGAAAAAGTATCCTTCATTGACGGTGACCTTATATACTTTTGTTTTTGCAACCTTTGCGGTGGTTCCTTTCAGCCGTCTATGGAACAATGCGGCTATCCTGACTGACATCCGCGTCTGGCTGCTCGTTCTCGGTTTGGGACTTATCTCGACCGTTTTGCCATTCCTCCTATACACGATAGGCCTCGAGCATGTGGAGTCGAGCCGGGCTTCCATCGTAGCCACCATCGAACCGGTCGTCGCGACGCTCGTTGGTTACTTCGTTTATGCGGAGATCATGACGATCTATCAATATGCAGGGGTCGTGCTCGTCCTTTTATCGGTGATCATTGTGCAGGAGGCGAAAAAGAAGCCTGCGCAGCATAGGGAAAAGTCCGCTTCTTGATCGTTAAGTCCCTTTGAGGTGGCGTTAGGGCACTTTGGCTTATCGTTAGGACACTATCGCCCTCCGTTAAGTCACTTTCGAATACGGATTAAAAAACCAGCTCCTCAGAAAAGGAGCTGGTTTCTCTTTATTTCGTATGAATGACAACCGTCGTCAATGGATCGATGGTAATCCCATCCTTGCTTAGCTCGAAACCGGATGGATCTTTCACTTTTTTACGTCCAGCTTCGTCATTGTCGACGAGCACTTTTCCTTTTTTCAAATCAGCATCAAGCGTCAACGTACGTTCTTTGTCATCGGCGTTGATGAACACGTAGTAGCTACCTTTCGCTTTCTTGCCAGGATCGACCGCTTTATAAGCAAGCATCAAGTCCGTCTCCTGGATTTCAGGTGCATCCAAAAGCGTTACGTTTTCTTCGACCGCTTCTTCAGAGCCGAGGCGGAAAGCATCTGTCCAGCGTCTCAGTTCGATCAAGCCTTTGGTATATTCCATCGTTTCCTGTTGGATACTCGGCTGTGATACAGCCTGCCAGTCGAACTGATTGATCACATCGGTAGAATCGTAGGAATCATGGATGAAGTAAGGATCCTCAAACGGGTTCCCGTTTTCATCGACCATATATGTGGACTTCGCTTCTGGAACGCCATCACCTTTCCACTGCTTCGTGCGGCCGTATTCCTGACCGGCATGAAGGAAGGAGATTCCCTGGCTTGTCAGAATCATAGAATTACCGAGGCGGATCCGCTTTTGGATTTCTTCTTCATGCTTCGCCGGATCTTTTTTAATCGACTGTGCGATGACATCATGAAGCGTCAAGTTGTCATGCGCTGCGATGTACTGCACGATATCGCCCGGGTCATCTTCCGTCACATTTCCAGGCTGTCCTTTGATGTTGTTGAAAATGGTATCAATGTTACGAGCGCCGCCCGTGATGAAACGCGGTTCCCCTTCACTTCCGAAACCGGATTTCAGTTCATTCCTGATTTCATCAGAAAAGACCGCGGCTCCGTCCGTTTCATCCATCCAATCCTGGTCGGCAGGTTGAACACCTTCTCCACCGTTATCACCGGCATATGTTCTCCAACCTTCTCCGAGCATCAGAATGTCAGGGTTTAAAGCTTCCGCGGCATCGTATGCGGCTTGGACACTTTCGGCATCCAAGTCACCCATCAAGTCGAAGCGGAATCCGTCCACTTTGAATTCATCCACCCAGTATTCGATGGAATCGACCATAAGCTTGCGGGACATTTCGTGCGTCGTCCCTACTTTTCCTCCGCCGTAACCTGTTTTGGTATTTCCTTCCTCGTCCATGAAATGATAATAGTTCGGGACAAGGTCTTCCAGAATGCTCACTTTGGCTGTGTGGTTATACACGACATCCAATATGACGCCCATCTTGCGTTTGTGAATTTCCTTGATCAACTGCTTGAACTCTTTGATTCTTTCTTCCGGATCTTCCGGACGCTCGGAATACATGCCGGAAAGAGCGAAGTAGCTGTGAGGGTCATAGCCCCAGTTGTAATTGTTTCCTGAAGAGGAATACTCACGCTCACGTGTGCTGCTGTCGAGCTCGTCACCAAAATAGTACTTCATGACAGGCAGCAATTGGATGTGCGTCACACCAAGTTCTTGCACATAATCGAGCTTTTCTACAAAAGCATCGAACGTGCCGAACTGCGAATTCAATTCCCCTTCGATACTTGGATCAGAAGTGAAGTCGCGTACGTGTGCTTCCCAAATGATCGCATCTTCACGCTTTTCATAGCCTTTGATTTTGGCAAAATCAAGTTTTGGCCCGATGTCAGAAGGATCGACAATCGCCGCTTTTCCTACATCATCGTTATCCTCATTGTTCGAAGCCGCCATGGATTTGGCATAAGGATCGAGAGCAAGCTTTTCTTCGCCATAAGCTTCGATTTTGTATTGATAATAGTAGCTGTTGAGGTCTTTGATTCCTGTATTCGATTCATCCAGCGTCACAGACCAGACGCCATTCTCCCCTTTTTCCATAGCGATGTCATGATTCACGACTTCATACTGATCGTCTTTATCATAAAGGACGACAGAAACGTCGGTTGCGATCGGAGACCAAAGCTTCAGTTCAGCTGTACCATCGTCGTTTAACGTCGCTCCGAGGTCGTCCCCATCATAAGCGAACCTTTCATCCATCAGCTTCCAGTCGACAATCACCTTCGTTTCTTCTTCTCCATACTGGATTGTGTACGTTTGAGTGAGATCGAGAGCTTCTGTCGTTTGAAGGCGAACGTCTTGTCCATCCACCTCAGCAGACGCAATCTCGACACGTTCTCCATCCGCTCCCTTAAGCACAAAATCGGAACGATCCGCACTTTCCTCAACCTGGCTCATCTTCGCTGAAATGAGCGTGTCGTTCTTGATTTTCGCCGACTCTACGTAAGTGGTCAACACGGGTTCTTCCAAATAGACTTCCTCCTTACCTTGGACCAGCCAGAATTCTGTTTCACCTGTCGTTGGAAAACTTCTGTCATTCGGAGTATCTTTCATATCTCCCTTATGTACGATGAAGTTCAATCCGTTCTTGATGTCGATGACCGGGATCTCCACGGACATGCCGAAGTCAGTTTCATTCGTAAACTCCACCGGGTCCGACCAATCCGTCCCTTGTTCAATCGCAGGATTGGAACCGTCCTGATTCCATAAGTGCAAGCCCCATCCTTCATAATTTCCATCTAAACGTTTGTAATGAATGGTAACGGTTTCATTTGTTTCCGCAAAAGTCTTCGTTGAACTGACCGACGAAAAAGATGTCGGAACCGCCAACAAAAACACAAGTACGACGCTGATGACAACTTTCCACCACTGTCTCCTTATCCTCAAATCATTCTCCTCCTTTAATAGGTATCTGAGTGCGATGCACGCTGATTAGTGCAAACGCTTTCACAAACCAATATACCATACATTTCCTGAGTGTGAAGAAATATTCAGAAAATGATAGAAAAGGAAACGATTGTCCCGTTTCTATAGTCCCAAGTTCTAAACCTGCTTTCTCTGAATAAAATGATGGAGGATTAATTGGAGGTGTTTGTATGTCAGCAGCACGTATTCTCATGTGGGTGACCGCTGTTTTGGAAGCATGTTTAGGTATCCCATTTGTTGGCGGAACCTTTGTCATCTCATTATTATGGACTCCTTTAGCCGTCATGCTTATCCTTCATATCATCACACTTGTGCTCTCTCAGCAGAAAGGGAGAGAAACGCGAGGGAGCATCCTCGGAATCGTCACCTCATGCGTCGGCTGGGTTCCTTTTGTCGGTATGGTCATGCACATTTTGACAGCGATCTTTTTATTCATTGATGCGGCGGAAAGCGATCCGGAAATGGAAAAACAACCCGCTTAAAAAGGCGCCTCATGCTGAGGCGCCTTTTTTAATAGAGTGCAATTTTATGGTGTTCGTTATGAAAAGCCCGGATTAAGACCAGGAGCATAATCTCAAGGATAATAACCACAGCTATTCCTACGATGAATAGTGGGATGGCCATATTTTCCGAAAGGTTCATGGAGAAAGGCAATAAAGCATAATAAATAATGTGAGTAGTCACATATACCCTGAATAGCTTCTGTGTTCTCCTTTCAAGATCCTCATCTTCCTTTTTCTTTGCCCAATCAATCAACACATAGAAAAGGTAAAAAATGAGCACGAGTTTAATCAAACCGAGAGACTGATGGTAAATCGTAAGAGGGTCGAAGCCAATATTGACACCTTCGTTCGTACCTGCCGGCTGACCTAAAAAGGATTGTGGAATAGCAGTAACACTGATGATCAAGGCTGTCGATCTCGCCCCTTTCATACCTTTCAAGTTCCCATCCATTCCATTTAATGCACTTAATACGAGGAGATACCCGATAAAATCAGCCAGTACCTCAATTTGACCGAAATGAATGTCGATCAAAACAAGAAGCAAACCTCCGAAGATCCGATGAAATGGATTCATTGGCTTCCCCTCCTTTCAATAAGGAGTTCCATCTGTTCTGGTGAGAATTGCGGGTCATTCGATACGAGAAAATTCTGTGTGAAAGGCTCGCCACTTTTCGTCGTCCCTTCCATTTGGATTGAAAAAGAATAGGAGCGAATCGCATCGGTCTTTTCTTGCATCGTCAGCCTGATTCTTTCCCCACGCTCCATTTCAATTGGAAAGTCTATATTTTTCATAGAAGCCCCTGCCACTTCGCTCCAACCCTTATCCAGTTCTTTAGAGTACGTACGGGGTCCTCCCCCATCAGGCGTACCTGTTGAATCGATCGATGGAGTGTACAATTTCATCTTGAAATCATCATGAACTTCAGGGAACGGTGAGGACATCGATTCTATTTCTAACTCTTCTTTTACGGTGTAAGATCGAAAGGAACGGCCGTTACTGCTTCCTGAACTTGATTGTTGACGGAAAATCCCATTTCCCTTACTCAACTCACTTGATTCAACCGTGCCAATATCAGCTGTTATTGTTTTGCCTCCATTAAACTGAATCGTGGCTTCACCTTCATGATCGACTCCCAATTCTCTCATTTGCTGCTCATCAAACCTTGTTTTTTTCAATAAATAGTGTGTGGACCTGCTTCGGACATCCGGCCCATAAGCAGGATTATCGTTTGGAAATCCATAATAATCTGATTCCGCATATAAAGTGGTACCATCACTAAACTCTACACTCACGACACGTGCCGGATCACCTCTATTTGTTAAGTAATAAAGCTCGAACACCCCGGCACCACCATAAAAATGTTCGAGAAAAATCGGTTCCTCCAATTGTTTGGATTGATAAAACCATAAGTTACCTCCCCAACTGATCGCGATGATCAGCAGTGCGAGTATAAATGTTTTTCCTTTCATATGTATCTTCCTAACTTTTAATCTTTTCGTTGGCCGTGATTGTCCGTTCATGACCGCGCGCGGCTCAAACTTCCTGCGCGCGACTCAAACTTCCTGCGCGCGGCTCGGACTTCCTGTGCGCGGCTCGGACTTCCTGTGCGCGACTCAGATTTCCTGCGCGCGACTCGGACTCCCTGTGCGCGACTCGCATTTTTAAAATGGATGAAATTCCAGCACCTACCACAAAAGAAGCCTGGCTTTCCGGAGACCTCTACCATGTAAGAGGCCGCGAGTGGACCGAAGAACAAGCGATTCTGTTATTATGTACAACCTTGATGATTGACCTAACCTACCATCACAGATAGAGCTAGTTCATGGCTCTTTTCTTATATCATGAGTGCGATTTGAATGAAAGCAAGGAGGAAGTAAAATGCCGCGTATTTCTTTTGATCATCCATCCAATTTCTACACCAAGTAATAAAAAGAGTGCTCCGATGATAAGTGCATTGGTTTGGGAAGAAGGGTTGAATCCTTCATGAAATAAACTGACCGTCATCCAGATGATAGCCATGACACCGCAGACGGCGATGAAAATTCTAAATGCTTTCATGCGGCCATCCTCCTACCCTTTATGTATTCTTCATAGTAATACTCTTTCGCTTTCCATTTCTTAATACCATCTCTGAACCCCACAGCTAGCCCAATAACCAGGAATAGACCAAACATCATCCATGAAGCATTTGCTCCGATAATTGCAGGAAACAACACTTCTAAACTTTTGGATAGTGAAGATCGGAATTGAAAGAGAAACCGACGTTCCCTCCACCGTTCATCCCAAATCTGCCACAACTCTTCATTCGTTTTCCTACTCATATACGTTTCATAAACAAAAAATCCATAAAAGATAACAGCCCCCAGATAAAAGAGGCCCGGAATCATTTCAAAAAAGATCTGCCCAAAACCGATACACAATACCATCAATAAAAATAGATGCCACATAGAGCTGCGAGCTTTGTTCCTGATCTTTTTCTGATCGACGCTTTCTTTTTCTAATGCCTCTTCCATATAAACCCCTCGCAATATGTAATCAGATGAATAATAGACCATATAATGAGATACCAAAAATGAGTACACATAGAGTAATCGTGATCAGCGGCTCTCCTTTCTTTCCTGATTCACGCATATCCATCACTCTCATGATTACGATGGAAGTTGCCAGGAAAATCCAGCCCCATTCTGTTCGGAAGGGAAGATCTGTGAACAACATTAAAAGAAAAATGAGGACGGAAGCCCCTAAGAAAATATGTCCAACCTATTCCCAGGTTTTCACAACGACCCTCCTCACCCCATCCGGTCCCATTGTAACAAAAATTTCCGTTTTTATGGAAAAAAATAACCCTTCCTGGACTAGGAAAGGTTAAGATTCATCGACTGGATACACCCCATCTTCATCATGGACCTCATCCCCGCTGATGGGTGGACTGAAGACACAGATCATCCTCATATCCGTTTTCGCCCGTAACAAATGCTCATCATGTTCATCGAGCGCATAGAGGACGCCCTGCTCGATCGGCCATGTCTTTTGATCTTTGAGCGTGACGACTTCACCTTCGCCTTCGATACAGTAGACCGATTCCAAGTGATGCTTGTACCAAATGTGCGTTTCCGTACCTGCACGGATGATCGTGTCATGGACCGAATAGCCCATCCCATCCTTTTTGACGATAAGACGCCGGCTGTTCCACGTCCCTCCATCGACATCCTGACTCGTCCCGATTACATCTTTTAAAGCAACGACTTTCACAAGATCTCCTCCTTCTTTTCCAATCTATTCCCTATTCAAAAGAGTAGAACGCCCCTTTCAAGGACTTATGGAAGTAAAATACATCTCGAGACCTATGAAAGATACACCCACAGCCGCTGAGCAAATACGCTGAAGAACTCTATACTGGTTTTAGATGGAAAAAAGGAGCGGTGATGATGAAGAAGTTATACAAAACCCTTGTAGGCGCAAGTGCTTTGATGACATTGGCTGGATGTTCATTCGTCCATGCTGGTGAACAGGTGGAAGAGACACAGCGGATCCAACAAGATGATGCAGAAGAACTGAAAGTGGAAATCGATATGGGTGTCGGAGAGCTTACTTTAGGTACAGGATCGGAAGACTGGCTGGAAGGTTCGTTCATTTATCCTGAAAACCATTTGACTCCAGATCTTTATTATCAAGACGGCACCATCAGGCTTTCCCAAACGAAAGAAAAAAAGAAATTCATCAACAATCAAAAGAGTGAGTGGGACGTTCTCGTAACTAAAAGGATCCCTGTCGATCTTTCCATCCAAACGGGTGCAGCGGAGTCCACACTGGATCTATCCGCAGCGAAATTGCAGAACCTTTCCATCGAGGCTGGTGTAGGGGAAATGACCGTCGATCTATCCGGTGATTATGAGGAAAGCTTTGATGCAAAAATCGAAACAGGGGTTGGGGAAAGTACTGTTTACGTGCCTAAAGAAACAGGTGTGAAAATCACTGCAGAGAAAGGGATTGGGGATATAACAACGGATGGCCTCACAAAAACGGGAGATTCATGGGTGAACGAAGCGTATGATTCTAGTGAAACACGCATTCATATCGATGCTGAAATGGGAGTCGGAGACTTGAAGTTCATCGTAAAATAAAATCTATTGGACTTTTCTTGGAACGATAAGGACCTATAAGGGACAATGCGCTTAGGATGAGAAAATTTATGAAACAAAGAAAGCCGCTTGGACCATGTCTAAGCGGTTTCCTCTTATCGGCTTTAAGATTGCAGTCGAACTTTGCGCATATTTTTCGCTTTATACATCTCCTGATCCGCCTCATCCAAAATGCTTACAAAATCCCTATGACCAAATTCGAATTCACATACCCCGATGCTGACGCTGACACGGATGTGGTGTCCATCTTGGCAAAAAGGCGATTCGAAAGCATGGTGAATGCGGCTACCTAATTCTTCCGCACTCTCCCCATCCTGTATTTTTTGCAGAATAACAAATTCATCGCCGCTCAACCTGTATACTTGTGCGGTCTTTTTCACTATTTTCTGCAGGACGGCAGCGATGGATTTGAGCATCTCATCACCTGTCATGTGGCCGTATGTATCATTGATTTTCTTGAATTCATTCACATCAATGAACAACAGGGCACATGCACCGCTCTCATCGCCATTGAGGAAACGCTGCTGTAGGGCCTGCCTGTTCGGGATACGGGTCAGATCATCATGAAGGATGGTGTTCTGGGAGTGCTCCAAATTGACGAGCGTTTTGTTGATGTTCCGATTCAACTCACCGATAATGCCTCCGGAACGAAACTGCGTTCTTGCTGACAAGTCCCCGTTTCTCACTGAATTCAACACCTGGTTCACATGACGGATGAATATTTTTGTAAAGTAAAAATAAACCAAATAGTTGACCATTCCCAACAGCGATCCCGCGAAGACCGAAGCAATCATGAAGAATAAGAACAGCTGCCCGGGGATCGGGATGAACTGATTGAGCACAAGCGAAAAACTGATGCCCATGAGAACACCGAGAGCGATATAGATGACGAGCATCCACCTTAAATCATTCGTTATCATATCAAGACGACCTTTCCAAAAGGGTACGAATAAATACGCTCCTAAGACATCATTTAGACCTAGGCATATTTACCTCTAAGAGAAAAATACCCCTCCTGCTACATTTGAAACTTTCGGATGTTCAAATGATTCCGGACAAGGCCTCCGCTTCTTTTTTCAACGATTCCGCGGACCCAACGACTTCCTTGTAACCCGCTGACGCTTCGTTGATCTGCACTTGACCGCTTTCCACGTCTTTTCTGATCTGCTCGGTTCCTGATGTGATATTGGAAATCTCTTTTGTAATATTATCGATATTTTCACGGACCTCTCCGATCGATTCTTCCACTTTCGTTGAAAGCTTCCTTACTTCCTTCGCAACGACATCAAACCCGCGTCCATGCTCCCCGGCACGAGCCGCTTCAATGGCTGCATTCAATGACAAAAGGTTCGTCTGGGCAGCGATATCGCGGATCGTCTTCACGACTCCCTGGATGTCTTCCGCTTGTTTACGCAAATCTATGAGAACATCCGTATTCTCTTTCGATTTGACAGCGATTTCATTGATTTTGTCATTCAGTTCTTCATGTTGGCGGACCCCTTCTTCGGCCCTTGCATTTAATGTGGCGGACATCTCCTTCAAACTTTCCACCACTTCAGTGATTTCACTTTGACGCTTCGTAATATCTGTCGCGACTTTCATGACACCGACGATTTTAGCGCCATCGTAAACAGGCATGTAGGTCGCTTCAAGCCATACACGATTTCCTTTCGCATCTTTTCGCTCGATTTTATCCTGGTAGCTGCGCCCTCTCAACAAGCCGTTCCAGAACGTATCGTATTCCCTGCTCTTGGCAAAATCATCAAAACAAAAGTTCTGATGATGCAGGCCGATCATGTCATCGGTCGATCTGAACTGCATCGTGGATGAGAAGATTTCATTCACATAGGACACTTTCCGATCTGTACCGAATTGGATCATCGCCAAATTCTGTTCAGCCGCTTCAAACATCAGATCTTTCCTCACACCAGACTCTTCTAACTTATGTACCATCTTACCAGTCCTCTCCCGTCTAATAATCCATAATACCTATCTGTGTATTTGTTCATTATACTCAGAGGAAAGATGTCTGGCAATTTATAATGTTTAAGACGAGGGAATATAGCTGAAACTTTACAAAACGAAAACAAAAGCCCGGAACAACAGTCCCGGACTTTCGATTATTCTTTGATCATGGTAATGAAAGGACACACATCCGTCTGAAATGAATCTCGTTTGATAAAACCCATGTTCTCATACAGACGGATGGCCCGCTTGTTGAATGTCGCCACCGACAGCCGCACCGGTTTCCCTTCATGTTCCTGCTCGATTACGTCGAGGACCGTTTTTCCAAAAAGGTTCCCGTTCCCCTGCCCTGTAAGTAAAGGATGCATGCCGAGGCCCATGTCGACAGCCGCTTCATCATAGACGCCATCCTTCTCACCAGCCGGGACTTTCGCACTCTCTCCCGTACAAAAGAAGCCGATGAGTGCTCCAGTCTCATCCAATACCGAACGATAACTTCCGTCCAACCGCTCGACCAGTGTCTCTTCTGACAGTTCCACATTGTAAAAATCATAAGGCGGCTCGTACGTCCACCGGAGAGATTCCTCCGCATACTCTTTCGTCATTTCCTGTACAGAAAGCTTCACCCTGCTCCCCCTCTTTCAGCACCAGTCTTCTTCGTAATGTTCCATTTCAGCAAGCATCATCTGCAGCCGCGACTTTTCCGGTGCTTTTTTGATGTTATGTTTCTTTTCATACCGATACGCGCCTTTCCGGTGCGCTTTCGCCAGTTTTCCAGGGTGTTTCAACCACGGCCTGGGGGCACTTTCCTCATACTGTCTTACGTTCAGCAAAAAGTCCAGATGCTGCCGGATGATGCGCTCCCTGTGATGGCGGTAATAATCGGTACTTCTGTTTTTCATGGTTCCACGTCCTGTTCCTCGAGATTTGACACGATCCCGTAAGGAGGTTCAAGGAACTCCCTCTCCCTACAGGAACGTATCAAACGGCGTGGTTGTCATCATGATTTACACCTCCGTTTGGATCAGGCGAGCAGACACTCGTGCTCATAGAGGTACGCATACCTCAAGTCGATGAAAAGGAAGTGCTGATCCGTCAGCGGAAAACTGAACGTCCGCACCATTTCCTTCGTTTCGATATCTGAATAAAGACCGGAAAGCAACCCCGTATTGAGCGCCTTCATCTGCATGACGTTCTCTAAGAAATACGGACGGAACGCCCAATTGGAGCCACGCTTATGCGGCTCCAGTTTCCACGTATCGGCCTTTTTCCTGAAGTTCGAGGACACTTGCTGACCATCGATGTGGCAGACGAACATCCGGAAGCTTTCTTCATCGAATTTCTCTGTCACCCCTTCGATGAAAACATCCGCCTTCTTCGGCCCTTCCCATTTGGGCAAGAGATCCTTCACTTTCTTCTCCCATGCTTTAATGAAATCATGGCGCTGCTGCAGGAGACTTTTTTCACGCTGGACGTAGCCGGCCATCTTTTCCCCGATATTCAGGGCCAGTGACTCCCGGTCGACCGGTTGGAAGGCGGGATAACCGAGATAGAAGCCTTGGTAGTAGCGGCTGCCATGTTTCCATGCGAAATAGAGCTGATAATCATCTTCTATGTTTTCAAAAAGGAGTGCAGCCCCGATCCTGTGAGCGAGCATCGACATCGAGAACATGATGTCATGAAACGTGTCGCCGTTCTGCTGGCGGATGATCCTCGAGTCGATCTTCAGAATATGCGGCTCCAGCTGTCGGATGCGGTCGATGTTGGAGCTTTTTGCACCTACATGGTCGACAGCGATCTGGATGCCGTACGTTTTATAATAGAGGAGCAGATGGTTCAACGTCTCGAATTCTTCATCGAAATCATGCTCCGTGACTTCAATGACGATCCGCTTCATATCCAACCCTTTTTGTTCATAATCAAGCAGAGATTGCAACAGGTCGTCCCCATCATTAATCATCAGCTGCTTCGCATTGCGGTTGATGAACAACATCCCATCGGTCCCTTTTTCTAAAATTTGTTCGACTGCAAGCCTTAGTACATGCTGATCGACTTCGACTTTGAATTCTTCCGGAACGTCGGGGTCGAGGAAAAAGGGGCCTAAACTATGCCATGTTCCATCCTCTTCGTAACGCGCCAAAACTTCGTGGCCGATGACGTCTTGATTGATTGCGCTGACGATCGGCTGGAAGACTGGTCTGATTTTATGTAAATTGCCTAAGATATCCAGTGGATCCATATGTCCCCCTCCTGCTCTTCATCTTTATCTGTATCCATTATACATGATTTTTTCTTCTATTAATAAATGATAGGTCCATGATTTGGAAGCGAGCCCTACCCGGGAATAAAGTTTTATCATTAGAAGAATTGATCCGAATCCCTTATATGTGACTATACCTTTGGTCTGATATATTCATATAATACGGGGAAGTCCAGAAAGGAGACTGACTACTATGAAAACTGTTGTCATAGATGCTGGTCACGGAGGGTCGGATCCGGGCGCGACTTATCGCGGTTACCAGGAGAAGACCTTCAATTTGTCTATCGCCATGAATGTCCAACGCATCCTTTCGCAAAATTACCAAGTGAGAATTCTCATGACAAGAACGACAGACGTTACGTTATCCCTCGGCGCCCGTACGAGTCTTGCCAACCGGGTGAACGCCGACTTTTTCCTATCAATCCACAACAATGCAGCTGGAGGAAGCGGATTCGAAACGTATATCTATAACGGCCCGTTGAGTCCGAATACGCGCACCTATCAAAACATCATCCACGACGCCACGTACCGTGCGATCAGAGGTTACAATGTGCGCGACCGTGGCAAAAAGCGCGCCAACCTATATGTAACGAGGGAAACAGATATGAGCTCCCTTCTCGTCGAAGTGCTGTTTGTCGACAACCCGGGAGACCTCGCCCTGCTCAGAAATTCCACCTTCATCAATGATGTAAGCCGTGGCATCGCAGAAGGCGTCGCGGATGCCCTCAACCTTCCGAGAATGCAAACCCCTCCATCACCACCAGGGGATGACACGTTATACAGGGTCATCGCAGGATCTTTCCAAAACCGCGAAAATGCTGAACAACGGATCGAGGCGCTTGCCGGCCAAGGGTTCCCCGGCTTTGTCGTACCGACGACGATCTCAGGCACGACGTATTACCGTGTGCAAACAGGCGCTTTTTCTAATGAAGAAAACGCAAAAGAACAGGTAGAGCGTCTGAAGCGCATCGGAATTACGGATGCCTTCATCATACGCGGTGAAGATGACCCTGCTCCTCCACAGCCGGAACCGGAAGAGCCGGAAGACGGCTTGTACCGCGTCATCGCAGGATCGTTCCGAAACCGCGAGAATGCGGAACAAAGAATCGCGGCCCTCGCACAGGAAGGCATCGACGGCTTCATCGTCGAGGCAGAGATCAACGGAGTGACCTATTACCGCGTCCAGACCGGAGCATACTCAGATAAGGAAAACGCTGAGGCCCAAGTGGAAAGGCTCCAATCCATCGGCATCTCTGGTGCGTTCATCATCGGTGGCCCACCGAGTGAGCCAGGTCCAGAACCAGAGCCTGAGCCGGAACCAGAACCGCAACCTCCCGTCGACGACGGCGGTTATAAGATCCTCGGCGATATGTATTTGACGGCCTGCCAGCTCGATTCTTACGCGAAAACCGTCAACCCGGACGCCCCGGACCTCGGCCGCTTCTATTTGAAATATGGAGAAGCTTACGGCATCCGCGGCGACGTCGCTTTCGCCCAGGCACTCAATGAAACCAACTACTTCCGCTTCACCGGAGATGTGAGAGCAGATCAGAACAACTATGCCGGCATCGGCGCGACCGGTGGTGGCGCACGGGGAGCCACTTTTGACACACCAGAAGAAGGCGTCCACGCCCACATCCAGCACCTTTACGCCTATGCATCAACAGACCTGATTCCAGCAGGACTGGAAAAAGTCGATCCACGCTTTGACCTCGTCACCCGCGGCATCGCACCGACGTGGACCCGTTTGAATGGCCGATGGGCTGTTCCTGGCGAGACATACGCCCAGCTGATTTTGCAGCTTCATGAGCGGAATATCAATCATGCGCTTGAGGAGATGGAAGAGCAGCGGGGACAGTTGAATGATGTGCTTGATGAGATATAAAAATGAGCCAGTCTCCTTACTAGGAGTACTGGCTTTTTTGTTGGCTATGTGAGAGTGCTAACTTCTATAGGAACTATTTCAAACAGATTCATTAAGAGCAAGTAAAGCCTTACAGAAAAACTCATCTTCTTATCCGTGCATGAATATTAAAAACTAGTCGCTATCCAGATAAGTAAGAACGCAAATCCTACTGCAGCTACGAGGTGAACCCAATTCCCCTTCATTTTCCCCTTCGCCATATCCAAGTCCCTGAGAATAATCGCTCCCCAACCTACGACAACCAATAGAATAACGATGACAGACATAATCGTATCATTCATAAGAGCCCTCCATTTATTGTTCCATAGGACTCTATTACATGGAAAGTCCGCTTACAAAACTACTATAAGCTAAGTAGTGGTTTGCTAAAAGAAGTAGGATTTGCACAAAAACGTTCAGAGTGAAAGGTAGAATGATATTACAAGTGACAACGTTAGTCCTGATATAAAATGAAAGATGAATCGTCTTTCCTCTCGCTTCATTGGATCGTTAAAGCACAATAAAGAGAGCTGATCCTGAATAGACGTTTCGTATTAATCAGAAAGCGCCATTCTGTATAACCGATCGTCATTTTCCTGTCCTGTTCCTCGACCATCTAAATTATTACTAATAAAGTAAAGGGATCCATCTTCAATGAAAACATCTCGAATTCTGCCAAGACCTGTGACCAGTTCTCGATGTTCATTCGTTTCTAAATCAAATTCCAAAACAGCCGTTCCTCTAAGAGCGGCAACGTATAATTTCTCATCATTATCGGCCATTCCAGATGGAGCCCATGTTGTTTCGCTTCCTGAAGTGAATAAAGGGGAAATCAGATCTTCCTGTTCTTCTTCTCCTTCAATCACCGGCCAACCGTAATTTTGACCAGCTTCAATCCGGTTTACTTCATCGTTGGCATTATCCCCATGTTCACTTGCATACATCGTCCCATCCGATAACCAAGTCATCCCTTGAGGATTGCGGTGTCCATAGCTATAGACGTAGGAATCCGAAAATGGGTTATCACCCGGGATCGATCCATCTATGTTCATTCTTAAAATTTTACCGCCTAATGAATCAAGGTTCTGTGCGATTTCACGTTCAGAAGCATCTCCTGTCGCTGCATAAAGTTTTTCATCAGGGCCGATCTTCATTCTTCCTCCATGATGGTATGTACCACTGGGAATTTGGTCAAGGAGCAGATCCTCTTCCCTCCACCCATCATTTTCCAACCGAAGGGTTACGATCCGATTAAATTGTTCTTCCTTATCTTCATACGTATAATAAGCATAGGCAAGGTTCGATTCGGAAAAGTCAGGAGCTAGTACAAACCCAAGTAAGCCTGCCTCTGATGCTGTGGATACTTCTTCTTCAAGCTCCACCCTTTGTCGTTCTACTTCCCCCTCTTCTATTTTGACAATGTTCCCTGATCTTTCTGTTAAATAGAATGTATCTTCCGATTTTTGGATCGACCACGGAACCTTCAGATTTTCTGCCATCACTTCTACATCTTCAACAGGCAGGGACGATTCTTCTTCCGGGTTATCAGAAGAATCAGGTTGTTCATTTTCAGAACAACCTGCTATTAAAAAGACAGTCGTTATCGATAACGCTAAGATTTTTTTCAATTATATATTCCTCCCTATCTTACCTTCATCTATTGTTAATCTTTCGGATCATTGCGTTTTATGTTTTTATATACCCTAAAATAAATAGGAATAAATGTTCTCAATCGTTTAGTCGTCCATTCCCAGACTCACTCATCCATTTTTTCAATGGCAGCTGTAAAATCTTCATTCCTCTAAAGGCTCTATCTTTGATACCAGCTTATCCCCTTGCACTTTTCGCTATATACCATTAAAGTATATAATGGTTCAAATCCTGCCGAAATGGTAATGGATATAGAAGAAACATGAATATTCACAACAACAACTACGATCATTCTTATAAAGAAAGGGTTCAGATATATATGAAAGAAAATTTCTGGCATGAGCTGCCGAAACCGTTTTTTGTACTGGCACCGATGGAAGCCGTGACGGACGTCGTGTTCCGTCATGTCGTGAGTGAAGCGGCGAGACCTGACGTGTTTTTCACAGAGTTCACGAATACGGAAAGCTACTGCCATCCAAAAGGAAAAGACAGCGTACGCGGGCGTCTGACGTTCACAGAAGATGAACAGCCGATCGTCGCCCACATTTGGGGAGACAAACCCGAATACTTCCGTCAAATGAGTATCGGAATGGCTGAAATGGGCTACAAAGGAATCGATATCAACATGGGCTGCCCTGCTCCGAACGTTGCGACGAAAGGGAAAGGCTGCGGACTGATCCGTCGACCGGATGTCGCAGCGGAGATTATCCAAGAATCCAAAGCCGGCGGGCTTCCTGTCAGTGTGAAGACCCGTCTCGGTTATACGGAAGTGGACGAATGGCGCACATGGCTGAAGCACCTATTGGAACAGGATATCGTCAACCTTTCCATCCACCTTCGTACGAAAAAAGAAATGAGTAATGTCGACGCACACTGGGAGCTTATTCCGGAGATCAAGAAACTCCGTGACGAAGTAGCTCCACACACGCTTCTGACGATCAACGGCGATATCCCTGACCGTCAAAAAGGACTTGAACTTGTTGAGAAGTACAGCGTAGACGGAGTCATGATCGGACGTGGGGTCTTCCACAACCCGTTCTGCTTCGAAACAGAGAAGAAAGAGCACACGAGTGAAGAACTGCTTGACCTTCTGCGTTTGCAGCTTGACCTGCATGATAAGTATTCCGCAGAACTCGAGCCGCGTCTCTTCAAACCGCTTCGCCGCTTCTTCAAGATTTACGTTCGTGGATTCCGTGGTGCAGGTGAGCTCAGGAACCAACTGATGAATACAGAGTCTACGGATGAAGTACGTGCGCTGTTGGATGAGTTTACGGAGAATGAAGGAGTTAAAGAAGAACAGAGTTTTTCGATTTCTTAATTTATAACAACCAATCTCTAGAGAGAAATGCCATCGATGCTTTTCTCTCTTTTTTCATTTGGCTCTGATAAAAGTCATGTCCTCTTGCGACTGGCACACATACTTGTTTGTTACGTATGTCTCATTTGTAGCACAGCGAATAACCTTCAAAAGAGATGCAATAAATCCCTAGAGGAATAATTATAAAAAAAAAAAGCATGGAATCTTATCCATGCTTTTTTTCTAAGATATTAAGCTTCGAGTCCTGTGTAATGAACATCTTCATAAACACGCCCAAGCGATGTGTGCAGACGTTTAGAAATACTCTCCGCCTTTTCCATCGACGTATCGGTTTTAACAACAATCGTTTCGAAGTTTCTCTTCATACTTTTATTGGGCCATACATTCACGAATACGTCATATAACGAGTCATCTTCCTCGGTCGCCTGCAAGTAAGAGATCGTGATATAGTTTCCGCCAATATCTTCTATTTTTTGTGTAATTTGATTGTAATCCATCTGTTTCACCTCTAATAATAATTAATCTTCTGCTCAAGAAGCCAAAGAATGCCTTATCTACTATACATGAATTAGAGGGAAGATGATAGTCCGTTTTTGACCTGGGATTAGGAATAAACCATTCTGTGGAGAAGGACGCAGTGTAGTCTTTATATACGCGGTGTTTTTCTGGTGAGTTCAATATTTTAGTGGTTTCAAGATATCGTCTGCTCGCCTCTACTCATCGTTGCTCCCTCTCATTCGACTGTAGCAACGAACCAACTTCACGAAAGCCTACCATTATTTTTGCCTCCCCACCTTCTCTAGAAGGGAAGCCTCTATTTTTCCTTGATAATGCCGTTTGAATGATGAAAGTTCTTCATCTGAGATCGAAATCTCATCCCCCCGCCTACGCTTCAATACTTTCTCCACGGTTTTTGAAAAAGGAGAATTCAACGCCCACTGGCCGGCCTCATCCTTCGAGTAGATGCGTTCATCTTCCATATAATAATAGATCCGGAGAATGTTCAACACACTATAAACCGGGTCCTTCTCGACATTTTCCAGACAATCCTCATAGTCGCTCAGGATCGAATTCACATAGTCCTCTTTCGGAACGGGAGGGAATACTTCATCGGCCGGTTTTCCGAACAACACACACCCGCTGTGATGGATGATGGTCAGATGAGCGGCCAAGTCTGCGTCTCTCCGTGCTGCCCCGTCCGAATAAGTAGATACGCCCTCGAGAAAACGATTCCTCCAGTCCTCGCTGTAGTGGTAATCAAACGGGCACGGGTGCTGCCATTCGTTTAGTTGACGGCGGTTCAATACAGAGATTTCAATCGGATAAGGAGATCCCGACCGCTCGAGCAGAAAATCTGTCAGCTGGACGGCATCCATCCGGGACATCGGTCTTTCCGTCACGACGATCAAATCGACATCACTTTTCTCAGGCACAAACCCGCCTAATACGAGCGAACCATGCAGATACACGCCTGTTAAATTCTCACCGAAAATTTCATAGAACTTCTCCGTACAACCTACAAGAAAAGAATCGACCATTGATTTACCCTCCTAGACTTTTTGAAGATGAGTGTCCTTGAAACCGGTCGGATATTTCAACCCATACCCGAGCATCCTGTCCATCCCGTTATGCGCCATCCAGATCAAGCTGATCATCAGGAGCCCATCCAGGGATGCGAGATTAGCAGCTACGATGAACAATAACGGTAGAACGTAACTATGGGAAAGGTTATAGACAACCGCCCCTACTCTCTCATTGACGAGGTATCCGAGCATGGAAATGTCGAAGATCAATAAAAGGAATACGAATGCGAGCCAGCTGAAATCATTTTGCTGGTAGAAATACAGGCTTGCCATGAATACGAATGCCCCTTCCAAATGAAGGAAAACCCTCGTCACTTGAACCCCTCCTGTTCATGACTCTCAACACCAACATCGATCTATATCCATTTTGATAGGAATACTTGTATGACCAACATATCATTTTTCATTGGATTAAAGTTCAAATTTTAATAAACCTTTACAAAATGTTTAGTTATATAGCTTTGATAAAGATCGTAAGCCTCACTCCTGTTTATCAGAAGGGCTTCAGCACACGATACATAGCTAAAGACCGCACATACTTTCAATCAGTACACCTCAATGAAAACATTCACCCCCTACTACCATTCAAACTTTGAATAGTGTGATGTAAAATTGTGAAACATTATAGCTCTTATATACGTATATTCATAGTAAATGGAAGATAGATTTCCCACAGACAATAACTCCGACCCCTCCTTCTCATGTGGAGGTGACGTAGGCATATCTTAGTCTGAAACCCCATTTTGTGGTATTCTTGAAGTATTATAGATACATTTAGTCGCGGAAAAAGGAAAGACGGAAAAGGGGCTGACGAAGCATGGAAAACCTCAATTCTTTTATGCTTGAGAATTTGGAAAGAGCATTCATGCCACATACCTCCGAATATCAGCGCTACATCGATTTTCAAACGATGAGAGATATGAAGCAGGTGATCAAAGGGAAACGCCCTGTTTATTTCGATCTGGATATAAACGAACTGGTAGAGATGAACAAGCGATATATAATGGATGGATTTTGGAACGGTGTCTTCTTCTCCGCCGTGATCCCCAAGTCCAACACATTCAGGGGGACCCTCGAGTTTTACGGCAAGCCGCCGAAAATGCTGTTGGGCCGCTTTGAATGGATCGAAGAAGAAAATGCCTTCTTCCCTACTTTCTTGAAAGAAGAATTCACGAGAAAAAAAGGACTCGGAGGTACGCTAAGAGATTTTTCAGAAGTACTGTTCGAACATGTGAATACCTATGTCGAGCACATGGAAGTATCCGGAGAGAGTACAATGTTTGAACATCCTGAGGAACCAATCTTCGAAGACTGGGACTTCCCGTTTCTCGAAAACCATCCGGACCTTCAGCAGGAGTGGGCCTCCTTGAAGGAACGGACAGAGAAACAGTTCAGACGGATGGAAGAACTCGACATCGAAGAGCAATACGCCCTTGAGACGATGATGGACAAAGACGTCCCTGACTTCATCGCCTCGTTCCAACGATTGTCGGATGAAAATAAGGAAAATCGGAAACATGAACTGGTGGAGACGATGTATGATCTGCAGAAGTTCATCGAAACACTGGAGCGAAAAGAAGAAGAAAGCCATACGCAGAACTTTGCCAGAAGCAAAGGAATCATTGCTTCGAAATATAATAAGGAAGACGAAAACTTTCTTTCGCGAAAGTAAACGACCGTTTTGTTTTTCTTAAAACCAACGAATGACATACAGGAGGTATGGACATGAGTAAACATTCTCCCTATAAAGATAAAGAAGCGGAAATGAACCAACAGGACCTGAGAGAAGCGATGACGCTGATTGAAAAAGAAGATATCGACCGCCTGAACGAAGAGGCCGAAGCCTACGCAGGAAGGTTCGATTCATCCAGCGACGACTCCTTAACCGATGTGATGAGAGAACTCGGGGACCTCGGAGAAAAAGAACAGCGCGTCGCCGGGGAAACGATGGAAACGTTGAAGCGCCCTGTCAACGACCTCATGACTAAAGGCAATAACGAGATCCCAGAGACGTTGAAAGAACTTGAGACGATCGTATCGGACCTTGATCCGAAGCGCACCGAAGGCAACGGCGTGCAGAAGTTCTTCTATAAGCTAAGCAAAAAGCAGCCCATCGACCGTTACATGAAGAAATATGAAACCGTCGACTCGAAGATCGATACCGTCGTCCGCAGCCTGCTTGCAGGGAAAGACCGTCTGGAAGAAGACAGCGTCGAATTGCAACTCATCAAAGAAAATGCCCAGAAGCGTATTTATGACCTGGACAAGCAGATTTATCTAGGGAAGAAGCTGTTCGAGCTTTTGAAAGAAAAAGAAGCGACCGGGGAATACGACCTGGCGCTGCTTACAGAAGGAAAAGAGAAAATCATTACGCGGACGAGAAACATGACGCAAATGAAGAGTGTCTTGCACCAGAGTATTTCTTCTGTCGATATCATCAAGAAAAACAATGAAAAGCTGAAGGAATCGATCCGTAATGCGGTTACGCTGACGAAAAATATCATTACCGTCTCAGCTTCCATTCAGCTGGCGCTGAATAACCAGCGGAAAGTGATCGATACGGTGAACGGCGTCAATAAAGCGACCGAGGAGATGCTGCTTTCGAACTCCAGGAATCTGAAGGAGAATGCGCAAGAGACGACAGAGATGATGGAGAATCCTGCGATCAGTATGGAAGCCCTTCAGGAGTCTTTTGATAATGTATTTGATGCATTGAAGACTACTGAACAGTCGTCGGAGCGGATTATTGCTTCGAGCGAGCAGTTTATTGAAGAGATGGATACTTTGAATGAAAATGTGCGGAAACAATTGTCCCAGACGGGTAGTTATAAGCAAAGAGCGCTTCGTGACTGAAGCGCTCTTTTAATTTTAATTACTGGACAGATTAGTTGGTGGACTGGATAGATTATTTAGTAAATTGGTCAAATTAATCGAGTGAGAGCGCTCTTTTTCACGGAAAAAAAGCACACCTTGAAGCCAAGTATTAAAAAAGCAGGATCTGAATACATGTATAACCTGCTATCCATGGTGTCTGACGCTGGCCCGGATGTGTCAAATGAGGCACTCTTACAGCGATCGCTTCATAAAATCCAAGGATCTCAACAATGTGGGTCTGACTCCATGACTCCTATGCAGTTCCCCTCTTCCTTTATCTGCTATTCTGAAATCTTCGCACCAGAGCAGACCGCGTTACACCCCGCAAATGGCACCTGTGAAATGGTCTAAACAAATTTTTAAGAAGCTTAATGGACCGGTCACCTCACTACTTTAACTGACTTACCTTCCCTACATTACTTAAGCGTATTGCAGACACGAGAACATTTCAGATTTTTTCATGTTTGGAAGACGAGCAGATGAGATGACGGCACACATGGAGTCAGACCCACAGGGATGAGAGCATTGAAGTGCATGAAGCGTTCGCTGTAACAGTGCCTCCTGCTTTTGCATCCGGGCCAGCGTCAGACACCATGGATGGCAGGATGATCCTGTATCGATCTTTTACTTGGTCTTGCTGCACAGGGTTTCTGGACAGGAGAAGTCGTTATTAAATAGACATCCATCATCCTGTGTTATTACCATGTAAAAAAAGTGCCTGCCCCCACTTCGTCAATATTTTATCGAAGTGGGGATCAAGTACTTCCTTTCTACCAATTTAAAAGTATTTTACATAATTACTGTATTATCAACCAAATCGAAATCATCGAGCGACATTGTGAAAGTACTTCCACTAGTTGTAAAACCGACCGGAGCGATCATAGAAGAGGTATCGTCCACCGTACCCCAAGGCTGAGCTACATCCAGGATATTTCGCACCACTTGAATTTGATCGTCGTTAGGTGAAGTTCCACCGCCGAAGCGGTAATCCACGTAAACAGCAAATCGATTTTCATTCGGATTGATAATGGTATTTTCTTCTATAAGAATGGTATCAAGGCCGGGGAAATTAATTGGTAGAAAAATGATGGAACTCCCCGAGCGTGTCTGGTGATCAATATCATTCTCACGAATAAAGAGAGACACGTTCATAAAACCTGACGTGTTTAAGAGCGCAAATTGGGTGTGCCGTTCCATGGAGTTTCCTTCGATTCGAATTGTGCCATCAAACACGTCATTGCTATTTGCCTGCTCGAACGTGAGTGTCCCTCTGCTTGTGGGACTACCCAAAAAAGTATTGTCGGTAATTACGGTATCTCCTAAGACTCCTTGGAATTGTATAGAGTTCTCATCTCCGGTGTGGATGAAGGTATTCCCTGTAAGTGTCAGGTCTTCTGCTTTAATAAAAGCATTTCTCTCCCCACCCGATATCACCGATTCCCTAATTGTGATTCCTCGATAATAATCAGCAGTTCCCCTCTCAGGTATTACCAGCAAGGATTCGTCTCCAGCGGTCGGATCTGTGGGACCAAAGAAAGAAAGCTTCGAGATGGTGATGTTATCGGCTCGTAGTCTGAGACTTGTGGTATTGGTCAATGAATCCGGAAAGATCACATTCGTTTCTTCGGCTGAAAACCCCGTGATCGTTAGTGGTTTATCAATTGTGAGGAACGTGGTTTGTGGATAATTACCTGGAAAAACAATCAACGTATCATTGGGGTTTGCGTCGTCTACTGCTGGTTGTATTTCATCATAGAAGATACCTTGATTCACATTGAAGACTCTTCCGCTTGGTACTTGACAGCTAAAATCCTGTGGAAGCTCTATAGCACCCGAAGGGCATGGCACACAAGCTTCGGAAGTTTGGGTTAGGACTAAACCACAATTCCCGTTTGAACAGACCAGTGTTTCGTTACATGGAGTGGTACATGGATAACAGACTAAGTCCCCTGCAGAGATCCCGCCACATACACCTTCGGCCGCAGTGACTTCATACAGACATATAAGCGGAGGGATGGAGACAGTTAGTGTTGTATCTATTTGATTTTGCACCCAATCATATACGCGGTCGGTATTAAAACAAAATGCCTCTTCGGCTTGGTTTGGACTTATGGAATTCCGTTCACGACACGGCAGGGGATCCTCCGACAATTGCGGCGGGCATGAAAGTGGAGGAGCGGGCTTAGGACAAGGGCGCTGAAATTCTTGTTCTCTTGGTTGGCAGAACATAGCCTCAAGCTCCACAGTGACGTCAGCAGTCGATTGAACGCCGACGCATAAGTTCACATTGACATCAGCGAGAGTTTCATTTGGGTTATCGACAATTGTACAAACAAAACAATCTGAACTTGCGATTTGGCATTCTACACTTGTACCGGATGGTGCGCATAAGTAATACGTTTCACATATGCTGAAATCTGCTGTCCCGCTTCTGCCGTCGTCAAGCGTCACGTTCATTGTACCTGTAATTAAAACCCGGACTTTCTGGAGGGTAATGACTGCACCACTAGGGAGCGTAAACTGTTGTTCACTACGTCCACCAGGCTGAGGAATCTCTGAACAACTTACATTGGTGATTGTACACATGAATACTTATCTCCTTTTGATAAGTGAGCTATGAAAGGAAATAGTTTGAAAGTCATTTCCATTTTTACCACCTTCTTTATATTGAAGTTAAAAGTTATAGTATTCATATGCTCTTCTAACTTCTTACGATTGTGCGGAGGCGGATGTCAGCAGCCGACCACCGGTACGTTATGTAAAAAAAGTGCCTGACCCGCGCCAAGTGAACACTTTAGCTCAGTAGGGCTCAGGCACTTCCTTTCAAACATTCTTTTTCACAGAAAAAAACACACCTGATTACCAAGTAAAAAAAGCAGGATCTGTATGCATGTACAACCTGCTATCCATGGTGTCTGACGCTGGCCCGGATGTGTCAAATGAGGCACTCTTACAGCGATCACTTCATAAAATCCAAGGATCTCAACAATGTGTGTCTGACTCCATGACTCCTATGCAGTTCCCCTCTTCCTTTATCTGCTATTCTGAAATCTTCGCACCAGAGCAGACCGCGTTACACCCCGCAAATGGCACCTGTGAAATGGTCTAAACAAATTTTTAAGAATCTTAATAAATCGGCCACCTCACTGATTTAACTGACTTACCTTACTCACATTAATTAAGCGTATTGCAGACACGAGAACATTTCAGATTTTTTCATGTTTGGAAGACGAGCAGATGAGATGACGGCACACATGGAGTCAGACCCACAGGGATGAGAGCATTGAAGTGCATGAAGCGTTCGCTGTAACAGTGCCTCCTGCTTTTGCATCCGGGCCAGCGTCAGACACCATGGATGGCAGGATGATCCTGTATCGATCTTTTACTTGGTCTTGCTGCACAGGGTTTCTGGACAGGAGAAGTCGTTATTAAATAGACATCCATCATCCTGTGTTATTACCATGTAAAAAAAGTGCCTGCCCCCCACCTCGTTAACACTTTACCGCATCGGGGGTCAGGCACTTTCAGTTAGGGAAACCTGAAGGATTTATACTTAAACACACGAAAAATAAATCAGTAGATAAGTTTTCACTATATACGTTTTACACATAGTGATTTTTGTTGTACAATACAAATATGAAAACAAATGATTCTTGGAAAGTGCAGTTACGTAAAGGTGTTTTTGAGATTTTAGTCCTTTCCTTCATTAGCAAGAAGCCGATGTATGGCTATGAAATTAATGCAGCCATTAACGAATTCCCAGAATTTGAAATTCCAAATGGCACCATTTATCCCATACTTCGAAGATTGCTTAAAAACGAATGGGCTACTGCTTATTGGATGAAGTCATCGAGTGGACCAGAGCGTAAGTATTACGAAATAACTGAAGAAGGAGGTAAGATTTTAAAGGATCGAATTGAGTTTTACAGAACACTGAACGATACGCTTTCGTCCCTAGAGTAAGGAAAAAGGAGCTGGAAAATGGATAAAAAACAATTCTTTTCTATTGGCAGTGTAAGGAGCTATCTTGATGATCTTAACAAAAATTTGCAAAGCTTACCATTAGAAGAGAGAAATAAATACTTAGCAGAAATAAAAGCAGATATACACGCTAGTGCTTTGGATATCGAGGAAAACAATAAGATTGAAAGTGAAGAAGTCCTAGCAAAAGAAACATTGCAATCGTTTATGTCACCGGAAAATTTGGCAGACGAAATACTCAATGAACATAAAAATGATTTTGCTGATAATCATAAAGCTAATAAATCTACTGCTCAACTTTTCACTGGGTTTAGTGTCGGGGGCCTAGGAGCTTTATCCGTTCCTATACTTATCGGCTTTATAAATATTTCTGCCACCCTTCCATTTCTTATCGCTATACTAATCGGTACAGTAACAATAATAGTAAATAAGAAAGTACTTTGGAATCAACAGATGGTTAGTTACTTTAAGAAGACAATAAGATATTCCACATTTGGGTATCTTGCTTTAGGGTTCGGATTCTTTGCAATTAGATTGATCATTTCAGGAGAGCTCGACAATTTCGTTATTTATTATACTTTATTCTATTTGGCTATTGGAGCCCTATACATTTTAGCCTTAAATAAAGTTTATCAAAGAAAAGCAGTACAGTTGCAATAATATTAATAGCGTTTCTTGTAATTAAACCAAAATAAAAGAAGCGCATCTAATTAGATGCGCTTCTTAATCTTATGTTTTAAATTGATCATTTTAAGTAAAGGAGCAACCCACAAGGAAAGCTGCATTACATGCCAGGGAAGCTGCAACACCAGCAGCCGGAATAAATACTGCAAGTCCACCTGTAGCTGCTGTACATGCCAGCAAGCCAGAAGCGCCACAAGCAAAACTGATTCCGTTAAATGTGAAGTCAGCTGTTTGGAACTGACCAGATCCCTCAGTGTTGGAAGTTTCCTGTTTAACATCATAGGACACTAAACTTTGAACTTGGAAATCTTCAGCTAACGTAGTGTCAACTTTATTAAACTCGTACCTGATTACCTCATCATTTGCTAAGTCTACCCACACAGCTTTTTGTGCAAGCTTATTTTCATTTTTAATGTAGAATTCTGTAACGATTCCTACATGTTCATAAACCTTCTCGTCATCCTTTAGGTTTTTAAAACTAATGTAACTAGACGTTTCCTCTTCCTTAGTATACCCCTCTGTTTCCAACTGGTCGAAAATCATGGCATAATCAGCATCTTTTTCGGAAACCAAATGATCCAATTCATTTACAACGCTTTCCCCAGGTTCCATATTTGTTGTAGTCCCATCTTCCTCAAGCTGGGCAATCAATTCATCAACATTGGCACCTTGGCATTCCTCACAATCACCAGATAATGTAGAAGCTGCGCTTACTGGGGTAGCTGTGTTTGCAAATGGCATGGCTAGAAGTGTGATAGCCATCATAGAAACTAAAATTTTCTTCACATGACTTCTCTCCCTTTTTTTGTAATTATGTTGCAACACAATAAGAACTTTATCACCCTTATTTTACAAAAACAACATAATTTACCAAAACTGGTACATAAGTTACATACCTAGTGAGTGGAAATAGTAAATAAGATTCAAGTGTAGTTGTTTCTTATATAGTTAAATTTTATATACCGCTAGAGTATTGACACCTAGATAGCAGCCATTTTTTGATGCCTTAAGTTTTCCTATAAATGCCTGGTACACTACTGTCTTTAAAAAAACTCCCTAATCTTAGGGAGCTTTTTGAAAGAGAAGCGTATCACTTTATCCAAGCATCTACTTCTTTCCGGTAAAATGCCCGTTGAATGCAAGCAGTTCTTAGAAAAAACAGCTTCTTCTCCTCTCCTTCTTTTCAGCACCTTCTCCACCATAGAAGAAGAAAAGAGCTCATTTCCCACCGTCCAGCCTCATCCTTCAAAAGAATTTTACCCTTTTTCAAATAAAGATAGACCCGGAGGATATTCAATACACAATAAACAGGGTCATCCCTTCACGAATCCGTCTTACGAAGAGCACACATCCTTTTTCATAAAGGATTGTCACAAGGGCAGCTGAATCTAATTGATGGTGCCTGCCCCTTCCACCTTCGATTACAATCCCACTTGACTGGCCGCATAAGCTGCATGTTCTTGGCTGAAGCCTTCAAAAACCAATTGATCAATCAGACCCTGTCTTGAGAATGCCATAAAATCAAGATACTCCTCGGCCTTGATCACCGCCTGTTCCTGCCAATCCACCGAAATATGTTCTACACCATAGGTGGCATCTTCTGTGCTGAATCCCTCAAACTCCAATTGATCGATCAAACCTGACTTCGAGAATGCCATGAAACTTAGGTATTGCTCAGCCATAGCTACCGCCTGCTTTTGAGAAACGGTTACGCTGTCTTCTTTAGCTTTACGCTCTTCCTCCTCCTTTGCTTTCCGTTCTGCTTCCTCTTTAGCCTTACGCTCCTCTTCTTCTTTGGCTTCCTGCTCTTTTTGAGCTTTTTCCCTAGCTTCCCGTTCTTCTTGTTCCTTCTGGGCTTGTTCTTTAGCTTCTCGCTCTTCCTGCTCTTTCTGCGCTTGTTCCTTAGCTTCTCGTTCTTCCTGCTCTTTCTCTGCTTGTTCTTTCTCTTCTTGTTCATTAGCCTCTCGCTCTTTATCTTCCTCTTCCTGTTTCGCCTTCGCCTCAGCTTCTTTGTCTGTTATAGAAGCATTAACCTCTTCCGTGACCGGGACATCCTCGCTCATCGCTCCCACAATAAGGACAAAGACTAGTAATGCGAGAAGACAGCCCCCTGATTTCAAAAAGTTTCGAAGCCTGTTCCCCTTTCCTTTCACGAAGGCTAATATGAAAAAGACGACCATACCTGCTAAAGCTAATATCATTAGAAACCCTAAGAAGATTAGAAAAGCTCCGTCAGCAGATCCTACAAACATAGCCAGGACGAAACAGGCGAACAGACAACCACCAGATTTTAGAAGGTTCCCGCGCCTGTGATCCTTCCCTTTTACAAAGGCAAAAACAGAAAAGATGATCATCCCTGCAAAAGCCAATGAAATTAAAATCAGTAAGAATGCGTCCACAAATAACCTCCTCTGATTTTTATAACATCTCCTTCCAGTATATTAATCAAGAAGCGATACTATCCTTTTTCATTCGGGATGTGAAAACGTTCTAAAATTTGCAACCTGCTTACCCGACATTAAACTCAAATGATGTACCACACCAAAGAGCGCTTCATGGCTGAAACGCTTAGCTTGTAGAATGAAGGTGCCTGAGATGATGGGTAATCCTACGCGTTAACACATTAGCGAAGTGGGGTAGGCACTTTTCTTTTGATGCCCTGAAAACGACAGAAGAATCGTCGGAGCGGATTATTGCTTCGAGTGAACAGTTTATTGAAAAGATGGATGCTTTGAATGAAAATGTGCGGAAGAGGTTGTCCCAGACTGGTGTCCATAAAGAAAGAGCGCTTCGTGACTGAAGCGCTCTTTCTTTATGGGTGGCTATCAAGGCTTAAAATTCCAACACTGCACCTTACAAGTTAGTTGAGCATCAATGGTCCTTTTTAAAATGAACCCGATATCACTGTCTGGTCCCTGATAAGCTGGAGTGTTAACTCACTGGGGGCAGGCACCATACCCTAAAAAATTCTCTATTACAAGCATTACTTGAGAGGACTTTATGATAGAACACTATCAAACCGCTCAATAGTTTATACTATTGAGCGGTTTCTATAATATAGAATAAAGAGAGAAGTGAAAATTGATCTATTTGTTAGTTGACTGTAAAACGCTCCCTAGAGCATTTGCAATTACCGTTATGGCAACAATTCCTACATAAGAAGCCCCTTTATCATAAGCTTTGTTAGCTCCAGTGGCATCATTAGCAACCGTACCTATTTTAATATCTCGTTCTTTGGCTTCCATGTAAATCCTTTCTACAACTCTCCTAACTTCCGGGTGATTAGGTCCTTCCTCTTTATACCCCATATTGACTGATAAATCTGTGGTTCCAATAAAAGGGAAGTCTATCCCTTCGACATTGATAATTTCGTGAAAGTTTTCTGCAGCTTCCAAAGTTTCGATGTGAGGAATGACTAATATTTCTTCATTCGATTCGTCTAAAAAATTTTTTCCTTTTTCTTTTCCATAGTGAGCAGCCCGATGTGAATATGCTGCTCCTCTCCGACCTCTGGGAGGGAATTTTGCTTTTTGGACTGCTTCTTCTGCCTCTTCTTTCGTATTGATCATCGGTACTTGAATACCTAATGCCCCGCGGTCTAATGCCTTTTGTATACTCGATTGATCATAGGAAACACGGACAATTGGCACAAGGTCAACGGAATCAGCGGTACGAATCATATCTTCTAACTCAGTTGGGCTAAATGCTCCGTGTTCATCATCAATAACCACAAAATCATAACCAGCATACCCGATCATCTCAACTAGTGGAGGAGAATAGATCCCTAAAAAGCTACCCAATACACTTTTACCTTTCTCCAATTTTTCTTTCAGCGGATTCTTCAAAAGTCATTCCTCCCTTCGGTTGTTTCTAATAACCAGGCACGTAGAGCTTCGCTAACTGCCTCAGGCTGTTCTAAACTGCTCAAATGGCCGCATTGATCAATGACTTTCAAGGTAGAGTTTGGTATTAATTCTTCCATTTCTTCATGAAAAGCCGGGGGGCACACGTTATCTTGCATCCCTGTCAATAAAAGAGTGTCGCACTGCAACTGCTCCAAGTTCTGTCTCGCATCTGATCTTGTAGAAACGGCTTTAAGCTGGCGTATATAGGCTTCAGGTCCAATGTTTTCTCCCATGCTTACGATGGTCGAAACTAACCTCTGATCCTGTTGTCGATTGGGATGAATCAAATTAGGCAATAATTCCTCTTTGAGGACTTCCATAAACCTTCCTTGTTCCACCAAGTGCTCGAGATGATCCCATGTTTCCAATTGCTCAGGTCGGGGGGCATATGGGTTCGAATTAAGAAGAGCAATTTTGCTGACACGCTCTGGTGCTTGACGGACAACTTCCATCGCTACTATGCCCCCTAAGGATAATCCAGCAAGCGCAAAAGTATCTGGAGCTCCTTCCAGTACAGATTGAGCCAGCTCCTCTATAGACGTAGCTACCGTAAGATCAATGACAGTCATATCTGCAATGTCGTCAAGACTTGCTAGTTGATGATTCCATAAACGTTCATCACATAAGGTACCTGGCAGAAGGAGTAGTGGGGTTTTGTGAGCCATTACCTTTCTCCAGACCGAAGTTTTTCAGCTATTTGTTTCTCTAATTCTTCAAAGTTATCAGGTTTGATCATTTTTCCTTTTTCATCGGCATGGAATCCAAATTCTGAGGCTTGCTTAATGATTTCAGGTGCCCAGTAGGGATCTTTCCCGTCATACACTTTATGTTGTTCTAAAACAGCAAAACACCAAGCATCTTCCTCGCTGATATTTTCGAATCCTCTCCATAACCCTGGAGGTAAAGAAATCATATCCCATTGATCAATAATCGTTTCCCCTTCTATTTCTTCAGGGCTATCTCCCCAATAAAAACGCCACTTTCCAGTCAATGGAACAAAGGCCTCAATATAATCGTGACTATGAAAGGCTGGACCATTTCCAGGCGGTGCTTTCACCATGCCAATTTGAAAGCCATGGGGTTCTGTAATTTCCGGAGAATATTTGTCGTTTTCACTGGCCGTATCACCGATTAAGGCATAATTCAATCGTTGGTGTCCAGGGATGATGCTGTCTATAAACATTAAAGGAATCGATTTTGATTTCAACTCATCAAAGCGAACGATCCAGTTTTTCTCCATTTCCTCATTAGTTACGGATTTTTTAACTCTTGGCTGTTGATTTTCCATACAATCCTTCCTTTCTAATTCTATAATTCATTGATTTTTATTTTGACTGAGACTACTCCCCCTCCCTAACTGCAGAGAGGAACTACTCATTTTATAATTTAAATGTGATGAGCTTCATTTCTGTCATCTCTTCGATAGAATACTTGATCCCTTCCCGACCGGTGCCGCTGTTTTTCACTCCTCCATACGGCATTTGGTCTACCCGGAATGTCGGAACATCATTGACCATCACGCCACCAACCTCAAACTTTTCAGCTACCTCAAACGCTTTATTAACAGATTCTGTGTAGATGCCCGCTTGAAGACCATATTCTGAATCGTTCACTAAGGAAATAGCTTCATCCAACTCTTTATATTTTGTAATTGTTACAATAGGGGCAAAAGCTTCTTTACAATTGACTAAGGAATTCTGGCCCGTCTCAGTGAGGACGGTCGGCATGAACATATTCCCCGATCGTTTCCCCCCCTCTACGATGGAAGCTCCAGATTGAACAGCTTCTTCTAACCAGTTTTCTATCCGTACCGTTTCATTGGGATGTATAAGAGAAGAAAGGTCTGTTTCCTCTGAATGGGGATCTCCCAATACCAGTCGTTTTGTTTCGTTAACAAAGCTTTCTATAAAATCTTCATAAAGAACTTCGTTTACGTAAATACGTTGAACAGAAATACATACTTGACCAGAATAGGCAAAAGCACCTTCTACACAACGCTTCGCTGCTCCCACAATATCTTCTGTACTATCAATGATTACAGCTGAATTTGACCCAAGCTCCAACGTCACCTTTTTCAGTTCAGCTTTCTCCCTAATACTAAGACCTACTTCATAACTGCCAGTGAAAGTGATGTATTTCACTTTGTCATTTTTCACAAGCAAATCCCCAATCTCACTGCCTTTTCCCGTAACAACATTCAATCCACCATTGGGCAGACCAGCTTTTTGAAAAAGTTCAGCTGTGAACAAAGCACTTAGAGGAGTTTGTTTTGCTGGTTTCAAAACTACTGGATTGCCCGCAGCAATAGCTGGTCCAAGTTTATGAGCAACAAGGTTGAAAGGAAAGTTGAATGGTGTGATGGCTGCAACCACTCCAACAGGTTCACGAACGGTATAACCAAACCGTCCACGTCCACTTTTGGCTGCATCCATAGGAATCGTTTCCCCATGAATACGCTTTGCTTCTTCTGCAGCAAATTTGTAAGTTTCAATTGTTCGTCCCACTTCGCCTCTTGCAGCTTTCAACGGCTTCGCGCATTCCTTAGCTAGTATAAGAGCGGCTTCTTCTGCATGCTTTTCAAACAGAGAAGACACTTTCTCAAGAATGTTCGCCCTTTCTAAAGCAGTCAACTTCTTGATTTGACTAGAAGCGTTATCTGCTGCCATAATCGCTTGTTCTACCTCGTCCTCAGAGGCCAATGGGATATATCCAATCAATTCTTCACTGTATGGAGATGTCAATTCATAATATTCGTTTGTTTCCTGCCAACTGCCATTGAGAAACAATGACTTTTTTATGGTAGTATTCTGCAAATCATCTACTCCTTTATTGGCCACGATAGGCATTTTCATAGATTTTTAATATTTGTATTTCTGTTAGTTCATAAGGCGTGTTTAAAAGAAGACGATCAACTTTTGATGCTTGTTTTGCAAGTAACGGAAGATCTTCTTCTTGGATCCCAAGCTCTGATAGGGAGGTAGGGAGGCTTAATGTTTCTAACAACTCATAAAGGTAATGGACAACCGCTCCTTTTGCTTGATGGGGATGGTTTGTAAAATCACCCAGATGCAAAAATGAAGCCACCTCCACCATTTCTTCCATACAGGACTGCCCGATCACTTCGAATACAAACGGCATGAGTAGCGCATTCGCCACCCCGTGCTCTACATGGTACTTCCCACCTAGTGGGTAGGCCAGAGCGTGGACCGCCCCGACTCCTGCATTAGCTAAGGAAACACCAGCAAGTAGACTAACCCAGCTCATCTCTTTTCGCGCTTCTAAATCTTTTCCGTTATGGACGGCTTTCGGAATATTGGCAGCGAATAATTTCATCGCTTTTTCTGCATAGATTTTTGTCATTGGAGTCGCCCGCGCAGCTACATACGATTCTAGAGCATGTGTGAAAGCATCCACGCCTGAAGCGGCTGTCACTTTTGGAGGGCAAGATAAAGTAAGGACAGGGTCCACAATGGCTACATCAGGCAACAAACTTTGACTCACTAGCCCTCGTTTCACTTCTTGTTCTTCATCACCAAAGATGGCGTTCATTGTGACCTCTGAACCTGTGCCTGAAGTAGTCGGTAATAGAATGCATTTAACGTTTCGTGTCTCTATGGATTTTTGCCCGCTGAAGCACAAGGAAAGGTCCTCCTCATGCGCCAGGGCAGCCGTTGCTTTAGCTACGTCCAGAGCACTTCCCCCTCCGATTCCGATAATCATGTCACTCTCATGCTTTCTCACCCTATCAATCGAATGAGCAAGCAAATCAAAACTTGGCTCCCCTGATATATCAGTGAATGTAGTGATATCTTTGTCTAGAGGAGCGAGAAGATCCAAAATTTTCTGTACAACTCCTACTTTTTCCAAACCTTTATCGCTGATAAGGGTGATTTTACTGGCATCCAGTTTCTTCACTTCTTCTGCAAGAGTGAGGTTGGCATTCACTCCGAACCGAACATACCCTGGCATGAAAAAATCCTGAAAGTCTTCCGTTTTCACTTGTGGCTGGATCGTTTGCATTGACATTTTATTCCCTCCTATATTTGAATGCGCATTCAAAAAATAATACATGTTTACTCACTTTCTTCTGAATGGAAATAATCATCCTCTGAATCTATGTGCACCTGCCGGAGTACATCTAGACCGTCAAAGGTAATCCATTCTTCCACCACCTTCTGGTTATATACTTTCAAATGACTAATACCTGGGATTTCCACATGGTTTCCACTAGGTTCTCCGAAATATCCAATACCCTCATGAAGTCCCATCATCCTCCATCTGACCGCCACATCCCATTTTTCATGAGAAAGTTCGTTACAAGTCACCCTTTCCACGATGAACTTGGCATTTGGAAATGATGCAAATAAACTCACAAGCATGCCCTGTATTTGTTGCGTACCAATTAAATCCTTGTCACAAATATAGTGGACGGTGGAATGATCCATATAAAAGTCTTTGACCTTGTTGAACAGCCTCCGTTCCCATATGTTGTTATAGAGTTCAAGAATGAAGTCTCCAATTTCGAACTCATCATGTTTAGGTATATAGGCAGTAGGTATATACTGCCCTTCCATTGTTTCATTAGCTCCGAACCTTGTTTGCAATGAGGCTTTTTTGTTCTTCGTTTTTTTAGCCAATTGTTTTGCGACTTCAACAGGATCAAGATCTAGCTGCTGAACTATATAGAGGTTATCCCTGACCAACCATTCTTCAATGATTCGGTTGGAATGTACGAAGCAATCCACGATCGTCCGGAAGAATGCTTTTTTCCCTGTCGAAGGTCCAAAGGATGAACCTCCAAGATTCGTAGCTTTTGATGCGATACGATGGGAAGAGTAAAAACCTTCTTGGTCATTCCCCGACCAAACAACGTTTTCTCCAAGCAATCTTCGGTCAGGGAAAGCGTGCAAGGTTTGTAAAGTCCCGGATACGACTTCATTGATCCCATGAATATTAAGGGTACCCGTATGCATAACGACATTATTGTGATACGTGTCATAAATCACGCCAATGCCTTTTTCCTCCCAGATGTTATGAGTGATCTTCATGATATAGTCTACAAAATCCAAATAATCCTCATCGAACCCTTTCATGCTCTGCTTTCTCTCTTTATTCTGAGAATACTCATTATAATCCGCGTACCCGACCGAATTTACTTCACTTGTGTCGCCATAATAAACGCGATCATGACTTAAGTTTCTATCATGATTCATAAACTCATTTTCTGTACTTTCCATAAATACGCTCCTTTCGACTTTTTGAATCCGCATTCAAAATTGGTTACACATTTAGATGGCCGTCCAGCCTCCATCTACTTTAATCGTTTCACCTGTAATAAAATCGGCCATATTCGATGCCAAAAAGATCACAGCTCCCGTCACGTCCTGAGGTCGCGCAAGTTTTCCTAAAGGAATCCTGTTGATGACATCTTCTCGGAACGAAGGCTCCTCCAACATCTGTTTGGTCAATTCTGTTTCAATAAATGTAGGAGCCACTGCATTCACATTGATATGTTGAGAGGCCCATTCGACAGCCAGAGCTTTCGTAAGTTGTACAGCACCGCCTTTACTTGCACAATAAGGCGCTCGTTTGAAATAACCTACAAAAGCCATTTGTGAAACAATGTTGATGATCTTCCCCTTCTTCTTCTTCAGCATGTACCGCCCGGCCTGCTGAGAGCAGAAAAAACTGCCTTTCAAATTTGTGTCAATCATGGAATCCCAGTCTTCTTCTGTCACTTCAAAAGCTGACTTTGGCAAGTTCACACCTGCATTATTTACGAGGATATCAATTCCTCCCATGAGCCCAGCAGCTTCATCTACCATCTGAATAACTTCAGTGACTTCTCTCATATCAGCTACGATATAATAATGTGGTGTGCAAAACCTACTCAGTTCATTCGTAGTCTCTATTAAGGCATTCTCATCCCTTCCTGTAATGACAACAGAAGCACCGAGTTTAGCGAATTCGATAGCTACATCTCTTCCTATCCCTTTACTTCCTCCAGTTACTATGACATGCTTCCCTTTTATATCAGAGAAATGGGCAGTCATCACTTCACTCCTTTCCTCTTCTTTATGGTTTGTATATGCCTGTCGTTTTTCTTGATATAAGCTCAGGTTCTAACACAATCTGTATCGGAGCATCCACATGTTCTTTCTCTTCAATTAACCCCACCAGTTTTTCTAGAGTTAACATCGCCATTTTCTCTTTAGGTTGAGTGATGGTTGTCAGTCCTATGAATTGGTTCTTGGCAAGATCTATATCATCGAATCCGATAACGGAAAGTTGATCAGGTACTGAAATACCTACACTAGCAGCAGCATCTAAAACAGCCAGTGCCATCTGGTCGGAAGATGCAAAAAAACTCGTAGGCCTAATCTGTTGGTTTAATAGATTCTTCGCAAACAGATAAACTTCATCATAAGAAAACTCACGATCATATATGAACTTCTCATTCATTTTCAAACCAAACTTATCAAGTGCATCTTTAAATCCTAAATTACGCAGATGTGTCGTTACATATTTAGAAGGACCTGCAATATAACTGATTTCCCGGTGATTAAAATGGTAGAGGTGTTCAACAGCGAGCTGAGCCCCTTTATAGTTATTGACTGCAATGTAGTTGGCATGATCATGCTCCATAATGCTGTTGTATAGAATAATAGGAAACCCTTTATCGTAAAGTTCCTTGATTTTTTGATTATCCTTGTCTGCTGAGGCGATAATGATGCCGTCTACTCTTTTTCCCATCAGTGTCTGAATGTATTTATTCAAGTTTTCCTCACTATGATTGGTATTACAAAGAATGACGTTATAATCCATTTCTTGCGCTTTCCTTGTAATCACTTTTGCAGACTCTGAAAAGAATGGGTTTGTAATATCACCAAGAATCAAGCCGATGGTTCTCGTTTTCTTGCTGGCCAAACTTCTGGCAATTTCATCTCTAGTAAACCCTAATTCCTCGATTGCTGTAAGGACCTTTTGCCTTGTTGTCTCCTTCATAAAAGGATAGTTGTTCAATACTCTTGAAACAGTCGATTGTGATACTCCAGCTTTTTCAGCAACATCATAAGCACTAATGCGATCTTTCATGTTTTAAAATCCCTTCTATTATATACATTTCATCTTTTAAAATGAGAACATTCAGTCTTCTTTCATTATAACTGAATGAGGAGTAGAAAGACCGTTTGAGCGATAAAGAATCCTAATAAAATGTAAGTGTACTTGTCGATGGCACCAGGTAAAATAGACGTCCCTTCCTGATCTTCGGTTCGACCCTCTGCCTTAAGCTTTGATCTTTGACCAAGAATTGTGAATTCTTCGTAGCCCACTTTTTTTGTTTTGAAAAGAAAACTTGCTGTGTAACCAATGATTAGTGTAAAAGCACAGCCTATAGGATAATTCCATAACCAGTTCACAATTCCCATTTTGCCTATGTAGGCTGTTAAAATGATTCCAACTACAAAACCTACCGCAACCCCTTTATCATTTGCTTTTTTCGTCAACATGCCAAGAAGGAACATAGCAAGAATTGAACCAGAGAAGTAGGAAAGGTAACTTCCGACTACTTGAAGAATGGAAGCTGTCGTGTCTCCGAAAGCCAATAATGTAAAGACAATCAACAACAATCCAAAAACCAGAGTGAAAATCATAGAAACTTTAAGCGAAGCCTGTTCGCCTTTTGTTATGAATTTTTCATACACATCTTTTATGAAAACCGTGGTGACGGAGTTCAATACAGAGTCAATACTCGACATGGCAGCTGCAAAAACCCCAGCTATCATGAGTCCAAGAACACCAACAGGGATATTGGAAGCTATGAAGGTGATCATAACATTGTTGGAATTCTCGAATGAACGGCCATCCATCGTGATATACAACAACACGCCAATTAACATAAATACAAAAAACATGATGTTCATAACAAAACCACTGATACAAATGGACTTCTTCACTTCAGTTACGGATTTGGCAGCAAACATGCGCTGCGTTTGGGTTTGGTCTGTAGCATAATATTTCAACCACAAGAAAGTACCACCAATTAGAGCCACCCAGAACCCGTTTTCGAGTTGGACATCCAAAGAGAAATCAAGCGCTGCAAGCTTTCCATTTTCCTTCGCTTCACCCAAGGCTTCAAAGAAACCCACCTCCAGGTTTGCGATGATAATCCCCATGGTCACTATGAGTCCTCCCCAGAGGACAACCATTTGTATCGCATCGGTCCAAATTACCGCTTTTATCCCTCCAAGAAGCGTATATATGATAGATACGACGACGACGATAGGAACGACCACAGACAAAGACCACCCCGTAAATTGCTGAATGATTAAGGATGGGATAAACAGAAATGATCCGACCTGAATGATATTCGATACAACAAATCCAAAAACTGCCAGCATCCGGCTGATCCCACCAAGCCTCATCTCAATATATTCATAGATAGACGTAACATCCAAGTTGTAGAAGAATGGCAGAAATACGGACAACGTAATGATCATGACAATAGGGATACTGTAATTCAACATAAAAGCAATCATACCTGACGTATAGGCCCAACCTGGACCTCCGATAAACCCATTAGCACTCATCGTGGTAGCAGCAATCGATAAAGCGATCGGTAGGGTTGCTACGGATCTGCCACCAATGAAATAATCTTTCTGTGATTTATTTCCCTTCCCTAGCATGTACCCCATAACAATCAAACCTGCCATGTATGCCACAATAATCGTTATATCAATTGGATGCATGTGATCACCATCACTCTCCTGTATTATTCAAAATATTTCACCTTCACCTGATAAGGTATTGTCTTTTTCTTAACCTATCGAAAATATCAATATCCAACTGAAGCAAATATTCTACAATGTCTATCAAAACCCAGTTTTCTGCTAGTAAATCATCTTCTCTCCTCCACCAATCCATAACTCTCATCGTCACTTTTTTATTGGGGGCTGGTATTCCCAACCATCCCGCGCCAGTGTGTGTCGCTTCCACACTGGGCCACCCCGTTGAAGCGATGTAAGTGCCATCAGCAAATCTTGCAGCATGATTGTGCCCACCAACACGATCTGGTAGAGCTTTGACAAAAGGACCTTGATGGTAATCTTTGAATCCTTGTATTCCTTTTGTCGTCCCTATTCCTCCAGGGCCATACCACATAAAGTCCTCTTTCCAGAATGCTTCCAACCCCTGTTTTTCTAATCCAGATGAAGCTTTCCTTAGACCTTTGAAGATCATATTCTCTACCAGTTGGAGAGACTTCGCTCTCTCATGAGTATCGTCTTCTTTCATCAAAAGTCCATCGTATGTAGAAGGGCCGGGTACATTAATTTCAGGAGCTAAGGCTGGAATGAATTTGAATCCTGCTTGTCTCATAACATCAAGCATATCGATTAACAATCTTGTTTCTATAATCTTTCCATCCTTGATTTTATGGAACTCCCCAAACCTTATCCACGTCGCATGTTGACTAGCTGGAATCTCCAGCCAATCATTTATAAATGTTCCAACAAAGTTTCCGGTGGCAGTGACCCAGTGATTTTCTTGGTACTCTCCTGCCATGAGAATATAGGAGTCTTTTTTCAAATCTGGAAAAGAACGAACTAATGGTTTGTAGAAAGTGTTTATTATCTGATCAATACCCTCTACTTTGTTAATGGGATGAAAACAATAGAGGACTGCATCCTCATGATAGTAATCCCTAATGTTCTCAGCGATATTATCATTATTTGAGTTGTACAACCTTGACGAAAGTTCATGAATCATTTTCTTATTTTTCAAATGTACAGATTCCATTTAACCCCTACCTTATTAAAATTTTTAACTCTTGAATCCGCATTCAAAACAAACAAAAAATTAATACTCAAAGTAAGTCGTATACATTATAGATTTTTGAATCCGCATTCAAAAATTCACAAAAATAATTTGAATGCGTCTAGAGACTTCCTCCTTCCTTTAAGAGTTACTGAGAATTATAAAGAAAAAAATTACAATAGTAAAGGATATTTTTTAATTTTCTAAAAATTCAGCCGCTATTGAGTTTAGGTTTTTTTACTGTACAATCCAATTAACATTATCCTGGCAACCAGTTGAACGAGAAAGAAAGAAGAAAGAAAGTGCCTGACCCCCACCACGTTAGCACTTTAGCGCAGTGGGGGTCAGGCACCTTCAAGGCACCTTCATATTGCCTTTTATAACAACTTTTTAATACTCTCAACTTCCATCTTATGGTTAAACAACAGTCCTCCAGGCACCTTCCCTCAAAACACTTTTCATTTTGAAAGATTATTTTCTTCTTCGACAAAAAACGAAGCTAAATTACTGGATGATTGGAATATAATGAAAGAAATTAATTATTCTTAATGAAAGCAGGGATGTTAATGAAAACAAAGCACGTTCTTTTAGTTTTATTGTTTTGTATTGGTTTTGGTGTATTACTTGCCTCAACCTTTTTTTCCAAAGGAGACCCTGTTGTACCATCTGAAGCTACAGAAGACACAATGAAAGATTTAGAAGAAAGTGAGTTCTTTAAATACATCGAAGGCGCATCCTACATATTAGGAGAAGAAAATTCTGGCGGTTCATACAATATAACACTTAATGTCCTCGTCAATAGTTCATTTGACAACCTAGAACGTTGGGATATTATCGGCATGACAAGTCATTTCTATGAAGACTACCTACAAGGAGACTATGTGAATTGTGGAAACAGGGACTGTTTTATCCGCGAATTTGTATTAACGTCCCCAGAAAATGAATACAAGCTCGTAGACGAAGAAGAGTACACCGAATTTCGTTCTCTGTTAATCAACGGAGAGGACAAATATACCTTCGAAGAGTTCAAAGAAAGAAATGGAAAGATTGCGGACCAAGAAGCAGCAAGAGCAGCAGCTTCAGAACCAACCATCAATGGCACTCGCTATTCCACCATCCATACTTATATGAAAGTTGCTTATGAGGAATTAACCAATTACGGAGAAAGTTATGATCCCGAATATCACGATCCCCTTGTTGCAAAACTTGCGGCCGATGAGTTTGGGATAACTAAAGCAGAAGCCGGACGTATTTATGAAAAAATAGAAATGGAAGCTTTGAAATAAGGCGCTGTTACAATTTATTTTTGTTTTTTCTTTAAAGGTCCTTTATATGTTTTTCAAAATAAAATTGATGGATGGTTTATGAATCTCGAACAACAAGACTTTAGGTGGTCCTTTCAGCAGTGCAGTAAAGGAAAAAAATGCCTGACCCCCGTCGCGTTAACACTTTAGCGAAGTGGGGGTCAGGAACCATCACCAAATGAAATACATGATTAGGAAACATTCGAACCGTCCCTGCTTTTACAGCAAACCCGCATAAATAATTGTAGAAACAGTCACAATGACCAATCCTATCAACGTTTCATAAGGCAGAGCTTTCAACCGTTCTTTCATTCCCATGAACAGACTATCCCGTGAAATGTGAAAGAGCGGACCGTGTGGCAAATGGTCAAAAGCACTAGCTCCCGCATTAATCATCGTGGCAGCGGCTAAAGCACTGACGCCATTTTCTAACAATATTTCTCCAAACACGTTACTGGAAATCGCTGCCGAAGACGTGGCTGAAGCTGTGGCGAGTGCCATAAACGAACCTGATAGAGGTGCGATGAAAGAGATGGGTAAATCAAATGCATTTAAGCCGCTCATAATCATACGGCTGAGTGAGGAATTCACGATAATGCCGGCTAAGGTACCCGTTGCCAGTATTAAAATGGATATTCCAGACATTTTTTGAAGTCCGCTCGTCATAAAAGACTTTAAATACGGGGTTTTCCTCATGATAATGGCCCCGAAAATACCCCCTGCGGGCAATGCAATTAATGAGTCCACTTCAATACCTAATAATGGCTGTAAAGATAGGATGAAAATTGCAAACAAAGGCCCTGAAATGGCTGCCAAAAAAGAAGGTTGATTGATTTCATCTGTCTTTTCCGCCATGATTTTAGTGACCTTAGATCCTTTATCATTCAATTTTTTCGCAATAAAATAGGTACACCCTGCTCCCACGATGGCTGGTGCGACTCCAGCAAACATGACGCTCGTTAATGGTATGGAAAAGCTTTCAGCCGCTGCAATGGTATTAGGGTTAGGCGACATCACATTTCCTGCCCTGGCCCCGCATACGACAGCGATTAACACACTTAACCTGGAAACTCCGGTCCGTTTGGCGATCATCAATGCGATTGGTGCAACCGTAATGACTGCTGCGGCGATGAACACCCCTACTGCGGTTAATACTAACGCGGATACTGTAATCGCTAATAATGCCCTTGTCTCTCCCATTTTGGACACAATGGTGTTGGCAATGACGTTGGCCGCGCCTGATTCTATTAAAACGCCAACTAACACTCCGGCTGCCAGAATCCTTAGTACAGCCGGGGTCAATAATTGAGCCCCGCCGATCATGAATTCCAGGGTAGCAGCTAAACTGAGCCCGCCTACGATCCCCCCGGCAATAGCACCTGCCATCATGGCATACGGAGGGTTAATACTCCGGAATATCAAAATAATCGTAATTGCCATTGCCACTAACACACCTGTAATACTAACCTCTGCGCCGATCATCCTCACCACTCTTTCCTGATCCATAGATGTATGTACCATAACATATATTTTTTACGGTGACCTTCCAAAGTTTGTGGTTATCGCTTCATTAAATAAAAGCTAATATCATCTCTCGACTACAAAAACCGTTCATACACCCCGCTTGCCCACTATTATGGCAGCATTTTTTTTTGCTTGGAAGAATGAACAGGAACAATTCGGTAATTTCATACAAGATACTTCCCAAAAAGAACCCTTGAGCGTTTGGATGGATCTTACCCTCTAATCATTAAATTTCATGTGAGTAACACAGCAAATGATAGACCTCTAATCTACCTATGCTAATAAGGATGAATCTTATCTTTATCTATCTTATTCATGAAAGTGCCTTCTTCCTTAGCAAAAAGCAGAACGGCTGCAGCTATGCTTTTGACTTTTCCATTCCCCCAATGTTCTATTTATTCTGTTATGATATGGGGGGGTGAACATTTACACAGGTATAAAGTTAGGGTTAGGGAGACCATTCGACGTAAGGAAGATCATATGCCTACTGCACTATTGGTAGATAATTCTCGAGAGAAACTTAGATTAAAAAGTATATTAGAGAGACATTCCTACAAAGTTTTGGCGGAAACGGAAGATTGCATGGAAGTCCTCTCCCTTTATGAACGATATCATCCAGACCTTGTTCTCATTGATGTTTCCATGTCCGATATGGAAGGTTTAGAATGCTTAGAGGAGCTACATAGCAAGTATCCAAAAGCACAGGTGATTGTTTGTTCTGAGCTTAGTGATATCCGGCTCCTTGACCGATGTGCTTCATTAGGAGTCATTGACTTTATTCAAAAACCACTTCTTCATAGACTCTCTTCAGCTATAGAAAAATTACATGAAAAATAAAGAGATCACCCCTATTTTGTCAGTGCATTCATTCTGCACTGGCATTTTTATGCATGAACAGGAGACTTAGAGAATAAGGTTGAAGGTGACCACATCAACACCCCTTCTAGCTATTGCAATGAGTCCCTCTGTTCGTTACGCCAGAGCTTTTGCTCTGGCGTAATTTGTTTCCCTTTAAGTCCTCTGCCTCATATTCACTAAATAACTGGGGTGCTTTTTTCAATGTTAAAAATCGCTTTCCTTTAAAGCTGCCAAAATCCAGGATAAGGAATTTAGTCCCTGGCACCTTTTACCTGTTTCAAACTGCCACGATCAAAATCATTCGAATTGTCAGGATATTGTAAAGACATGTGTTAATCTTGAGTTGGAAGAGTTTACGCGGAGGATTACTATGGATGATATTTCATTGTTAGAAGAAAAAATAGAATCTGTTCGACAAGAAATGTATGATGCCTATTTAAATGGAGCAGACGATGATGATGTTTTACACATATCTCAAAAGCTGGATAAACTTCTCAATCAACTTCACTCATTACTATAGATGCACCACGGACGTCACTTATTTTTAAAGAATGAAATGTAAAAAAGACCTGCTAAACAGGCAAAAGTAAAGAACAGAATGATCGGACCCAGGAAGCTATCATTTAACAGGAAAGAGTTTACCATCTGCTTTCAGCTCCAAGAGAGTAATTTTATGTATTCTTCCCATATTTCGCTCCTTTTATCACACCTGTTACGAAATTTTACACTCTTAAATAAATCTAACAAAAGAGCAGTCATCTAACGAATCGTAGCTGAGTGAACTGTTTAAGGAAAAATGCATGCTCTGTTTCGTAAGAATTCATCTCATAAACGAGTAGTCATAATGAAAAAGCGCTTCGTAATTGAAGCGCTTTTTTGTGCTCAACAAATAAGTTTGTCGCTTATCTACCTTTTGTCATTTCTTCATTAATCATGTTCTCTTATTCTTGAAACATATTACACTCGTACCCGTGCCTTACCCTCGCCTTTGCAAATTGGATGTGCTGTTAACCAAAGTACCGATGATAAAGTGTCTTCGCTTCTGTCTCATCCTGCGTTCCGTGTATCAAAGCACGACCGTCCTTAAATAGAACCATCCTCCTTTTCCCCGTTGTAAAAGAAACAAGATATGGGTTTTGTTCTACCTCCCCCTCTTGTTTAGCAAGTGTTTGAGCGACCTCTTCTAAACTCCATTCCCTGTTTGCCGGAGGGCGGATTTGTACTGAATCCCGTCCACATAAAACAGCCGTTTTCATTTGTTGGCTGTATTGTAAAAATGGATAAGTAGGATGGTCTCCACAAGAAGGACAGCTTTCGTTTTTCATCTTAGAAACGTTGATGGATGTTTGTTGATTCTCCCACAGGTCAAAGGAAACTAGCTTCCGACTGACCGCCGACCAATCCTCCACTAAAATTTTCATTGCCTCTACGGTTTGGTGAGCCACGACCATCTGCACCGCAGGACTGATAATCCCGGCAGTATCACAGGTCATACCACCGCGGGGCACTTGATCCAGCAGGCAGTTCAAACAAGGGGTCTCTCCTGGAACAATGGTATAACTGATGCCATAACTGCTCACGCAAGCTCCGTAAATCCATGGAATCTGATATTTTTGAGAAAGATCATTCATCATCATCCTTGCATCAAAATTATCGGTCGCATCAATCATGAGATCGACGCCATCCAACAACCGTTCCATATCAGATGGAGTCGCATCCATGACGTAGGCATCGACTTGCACCTCACTGTTCACCTCAAACAACCGTTGTTTCGCAGCTACTGCCTTTGGAAGACGGTCTTCGGCATCCTGTTCTGAGTACAATTGCTGCCTCTGGAGATTGCTCCACTCGACATAGTCGCGGTCAATCACGGTTAGCCGCCCGATCCCTGCGCGAACGAGGGCTTCTGCATTCCCAGTCCCAAGTGCGCCTGCCCCAAGAAGCAGCACGTGTTTGTCTCTGATTTTTTTCTGACCTAATTCTCCAATGGGAGAGAAAAGCGTCTGTCTGGAATAGCGTTCATTCATGTCCGGCTCATTCCCTCCATCGGGCTGCTTGCTGTGGCATAGCGTTTTTTCGGAATTCTTCCTGCTTCATATCCGAGACGCCCCGCCTCGATTGCTAATTTCATCGCTTCGGCCATTTTCACTGGGTCTTTCGCTGCTGAAACCGCTGTATTTAATAACACACCGTCCGCTCCAAGCTCCATCGCCTGTGCAGTATCTGCCGGCGATCCGATCCCGGCATCGACAATGACAGGAACCCTTGATTGCTCGATTATGAAACAGAGATTTTCACGGTTGATAATCCCTTGTCCAGAACCGATCGGAGAAGCTCCCGGCATAACCGCATGAGCACCCAATTCTTCCAGCCGGCGGGCAAGCACGACATCATCAGACGTGTACGGAAGAACCGTGAACCCTTCTTTTATCAGTTCTTCCGTTGCCTTGAGCGTTTCTACAGGATCTGGGAGTAACGTCTTGTCACAGCCGATCACTTCTACTTTGATCATATCGCAAAGCCCTGAAGCTTTCGCGAGTTTAGCATGTCGGACTGCTTCTGCTGCCGTTTTCGCCCCCGCCGTGTTCGGAAGGAGCGTATATTTCTCGACATCGAGTTGTTCAAGGAAATTCGGCTGGCTTGGTTCGAAAATTTTCATCCGCCTTACGGTAAAGGTAAGGATATCGGTACATGATGCCTCCACCGCTTTTTTCTGAACGTCAAAATCCGGATACTTTCCTGTACCTAACAATAGACGAGACTTGAATTCCTGGTTACCGATTTTCAACATCTTCATCCGCCTCCTACAAATTGTACGATTTCAATGCGATCTCCATCATGGACCTTGTTACCTGATCGTGATTCCTTCTCCAAGATGGTTTCATTCTGTTCAACGATGACCACCCGCTGATCCAATTGAAAATGACCCAGTAGCTCACCGATCGTATCGACCGTTTCCGGAACAGTCAGCCATTCACCATTGATTCGTAGTTTCATAGATTCACTCCTCTATGTGATAAATTCCCAGTGGTGATCCATTCCTGAGGAACATGCTTGCCTTCGATTAAGTCCGCGATCACTTTTCCTGTTATCGGTGACAATAAAATGCCATTGCGATAGTGTCCGGTAGCGATAAATAGTCCAGCATGATTTTCGTGCGGACCCAGATACGGAATGGAGGCTTCCGTTTGTGGGCGGAGCCCGGTCCAGGCTGTTTCCCACTCCGCAAAAACAAGTTCAGGAACTAACTGAGTCGCTGCTTTGATTAATGGAAATAATCCGCCCAAGGTTACCGTTTCATCAAATGTGCCAGGTTTTTCTGTCGCGCCGATCACCAGACGTCCTCCCGATTTTGGAACGATGTAACACCCTTTAGAAAAGAACGTCCCTTGAATGAGTCGACGCTTCGTTTTCACAGAAAAACATTCACCTTTAACCGGATACATAGCCATCCCGGAATTCTGTTTACCAAGCAAATCTTCACTCCAGGCCCCACAGGCGACTACGACATGGTCGGCGCTTATGTCTTCTCGATTTGTTCTTACTCCCGTGACCTGATTCCCTTCTTTAATCAAACTTTGTACATCGGTGTACTCGAGAAGTTCTGCCCCAAGCTCTACCGCTGACATGGCAAAAGCCTTCGACAAATCTGGAGCGGACACTTGGCCATCGTTGGGGAGAAATAACGCGCCACTCAACTGAGAAGACACCGCCGGCTCTTCCCTTTGCAATTCAGCAGGCTCCATCCACCTCGCTTCCTCCCCACGGTCTCTTTGAACTTCCCCATACGCGATCAGCTCTTCTCTTTCTTCTTCATTTGTAGCCATTTTATAGATGCCCTTTTGCTGGAGCCCAATATCGATGCCGCTATACGCTTTCAACTCTTCAGCCAGTGCCGGAAACATCGCCCGACTTGCTTTAGCGAGTGAATACAATGAATCGTTTCCGTCTTTCAGCTCCGACTGCGCTCCAAGCATGCCAGCAGCAGCCGAAGATGCTTTGCCGGCAATCGACTCCCGTTCCAGAAGAAGAACAGAGCATCCCCGCTTGGCCAAATGATACGCGATGGAACTGCCGATCACCCCAGCACCGACAACAATCGTTTCATAATGCTTATTCATAACATCCTCCCTCCATCGATTTCCTTCCTGTAAGCCTGCGCTGCTTTCACAGGGTCCTCCGCCTGGAGAATGCCTGACATGACTGCAATCCCCTGAGCTCCCGTACGAATGACATCCACTGACCGCTCCGGAGTTATCCCACCAATGCCAACTACCGAGCAGCCGACATGCCGGATGATTTCACGGAGCGAATCCAATCCTTTCCCCGCTTTTCCCGGCTTGGAGGAGGTCGGATAGATATTTCCGTATAGGAAAAAATCCGCTCCTTCCTCTTTGGCATCTATGGCCTCTTTTAATGAATGAACGGATTTCCCTACATTCAGTTCGGGAAAGGTTTGCTTCACTTGTGAGACTGGGAGGCTGTGGTGAGTCAACTGCACCCCGAAGCCTCCTGCTACAAAAGCAACGTCAGCCCTGTCATTGAGGATGATACGCTCCATTGGAAAACCGGCATCCGTCAGCTGTTGAATGCCAGCAAAAATTTCAGCAGCAGAGCGTTGCTTTTCTCGAATGTGGAGAAAATCGATTTCCTGCTGGACCGCGCTCACTGTCTCGCTTAGTTCAGCAAACGTCTGCTCTCCTGTAGAAATCACATGAATGGACGGCCTCACGATTCACTCTCCTTTCCCTGCCAAGAGAGAAGTTCTCATATCAAACGGCCATTCTTCCATGACATAAGCCATTTCCCAAAACTTGTATTCATACTGACTGCTAATCACAAACAACTCTTTCATCCGCTCACGGCCCGCTTCCGATTTCAATTCCGCCAGATCATCCAGCCGCTGGATCTGCTCCTCTACGAGCGTCCGGAACCAATCCCCGCCATAGGTGCCGATCCACTCCTGATAAATCGGTTCTTCCGGCTGATGATCTTTCAAGTGCTCCCCGACTTCATAATAAAGCCAATAGCACGGAAGAATCGTAGCGATAATCTCTCCCAAATCCCCATGGTAGGCGCCCCGGTACATATGGGAGGCGTACGCATACGCCGTCGGAGAAGGAGTGAACTGGTTGCGCTCCTCTTCTGTGATTCCGAGCCTTTTTGAAAAGTTCTCGTGAAGCTCCATCTCTGCTTCATACGTCCCTTGAGCATGAGATGCCATACTGGCCATCGTTTTCATGTCCTCGGACTTTGCCGCTCCCATCGCCTGGACTCTGGAAAAATGGGATAAATAATAAGAATCCTGAAGGACATAGTAGCGGAACTGGTCGAGGGATAACGTCCCTTCTCCAATCCCTTTGACAAATGGATGGTTGAAACTTGCTTCCCAAATGGGGTTCACCGCGTCGCGAATCTGTTGTGAAAATTTCATGATCAATCTCTCCTTTTCCCGACGATCCACGGTCAAGGAAAAAAGAAATAAGATGCAAGCACTCTATGCATCTATTTCCAGACACTAAAAAAACCACTTTCTTCATATGCGTAAAGAAAGTGGTTTCATGTGTAAACATCTATATGTAGCTTAAGATACACGTAACCGCCACTTCCCTACGCTGGTATCAACCAGATCAGGTTCTAAGAGTCTTAAAGCTACACTTTAATCTCAGCCTTGTGAGAAGGCACCCCTAGTGGATCGTCTATGTTTTTTGATTTCACTGATATCGTAACATGTTCTGAATCATTGTCAAAACATTCCTGAAAAACTTATCAATTAAAATATCATTGACTTTCAAATTCATGGCCCCTAGAATTCATTTAGTATTTTCTATAGCATGAATTGGAGTGTTTTCATGAGTCGCTTGAAAAATTTATCAGTACTATTTGCCGCCTCCATCATTTTAGGAGCAGCCTTCAACCTGTTTTTGATCCCCAATGAAGTCTTAACAGGTGGGGTGACCGGGCTGGCTATGGTGTTCGGGATACTTACTCCTATAAGTGCGGGTATTTGGTTAGTGGTTCTGAATGCCCCGATCTTTATTCTAGGATGGATGAAGCTGGGAAAAGAGTTTATTGCGAATAGCATATTTTCCGTAGTTGTCACCTCCATCACGATGCAATATCTCCCTGTCACTCAAGTAACCGAAGATGCCTTGTTAGCCTGTGTATTCGGAGGAGCGATTGCTGGTGGATCCATTGGTTTGATCATCAGGTTTTACGGATCCGGTGGTGGAGCTGATATTATTGGGCTTCTCCTCACGTTGAAGCGTGATATCCCGTTAGGAGTATTGATTTTTGCTATCAATAGTGTGGTTGTTTTTATCTCCGGCTTTGTTTTTTCATGGGAATTAGCTCTGTACACCATGATATCCATTTATATTACTGGAATAGTTATCGACCGTGTTCATACCCGCCATGTGAAGCTTAGCTTAATGGTTGTATCCGATCGTGGGGAAGAAGTGAAAAGTGAGCTGCTGGATAATTTAATCCGTGGCATCACTGTCATGTACGGTCAAGGTGGATATTCAAACACAGAACGTAAAGTGCTCTATACGGTTATTACGCGTTATGAGCTTGCATTAGTTAAATCACTGATTACAAGTATTGACCCCAAAGCATTTGTTAGTGTCAGTGAAACGGTAGAAGTCATAGGAAATTTCAGAAGATAAATATAGACATTAAAAATGCCTGATCCCACTCCGCTAAAAAGAGCACTTGGGGTCAGGCCTTTTTACTCAGGAAGCGCACACGGGAAATTCCTTTTTCTTGTCACATAGCAACGACTAAATCGATAAAAGCACGAAACCTGCAGGATACTCCTGCTTCGTACCAGGGTTGAATTTGATCTGCTACTTCTTCTGCACATCCAAATAATTTTGGCTTTGGTAATCGATAGAGAGGCATGAGTGACTGCAGCTCTTGTGCAGGCTTTGTTACACCTCTTAAGACGCAAATGAGGAAATTCTTCTATTAGATATTGCCAAATTATTAAAAGACTGTCTGCTTTATATGGCTAAAGTGGGCAATCTTTTTTAGAACCTTCCCTGAATTTTATGGTTCCACCTCTTATTTAATATCTGCTAAATTGACATATCGATAAAAACCGATATATAATATGGTTTATGGAACCAATTGATGTATTTAAGGCTTTATCCAACAAAACTAGACTTAACATTTTACAGTGGCTGAAGGAACCGGAGAAGCATTTTCCTAAACAAGGCGCTCACCTGCCAAAGGAGGTAAGTTATAAAGGGGGAGTATGTGTAGGTGACATTCAAGAAAAAGCCGAAGCTTCTCAATCTACGGTATCTCACTACTTGACGATGATGCAGAAAGCTGGTCTTCTTGAATCTGTCCGTTATGGCCAGTGGACATACTATCGAAGAAATGAAGAAGCCATTCGTCAGTTTGCTGAATACCTTAAAACAGAAATCTGAGTTGGTTGATTTCTGTTTCTTTTTTAATATAATATATCGATTATTCTAGATATTTAAATATAAAGATCTCAGGAGGAATTCATTCCATGCGTTACATCTCATATATATTAGCGTTATTGGCAGGAGCAGCGCTTAGTTTTGAAGGAGCTATTTATGGTGAATTAGGAAAAACGATAGGAAAACTGGAAACTAGTTTTTATAACTTCTTTATTGGTTCGATCATCCTCGGATTACTTTGGCTATTCTTTGGAAAAGGGAAATTTTCTTATATCGTTGAAGCACCTAAATGGACACTGCTTGGGGGTGTCTTGGGAGTTGTCTATTTAACATCTATTGTTATAAGTGTTCCATTTGTCGGTGTCGGAATAACTATGGTTGCAGTAATTATTGGTCAATTAGTAATGAGTATAGTGATTGAACATTATGGTTGGCTTGGAAGCAAGAAATCCAGAGTCAATAAAGAAAAAATATTCGCTGTTATTTCAATGATTATAGCACTTATTTTAGTTTACTAGGAGGTCTCGAAATGGGTATATTAATGATTCTATTCACCTTTTTAGGTGGTCTCACATTAAGCGCACAATCAGCTGTTAATGGTACATTCGGTCGTAAAGCAGGAACCATCGAAACGACCCTGTTAACTTTTCTGACTGGAACCATGTTTCTAGCAATTATTATACTATTCTTTGGTCATGGAAATTTGCTTGCCATTGTAGAAGTACCTAAATGGCAATTAAGCGCCGTATTTTTAGGTGTGTTGTTTTTACTTTTCATAATAGCCGCTGTCCCTAAAATCGGGGTCATTGCAACCAATATTACGGTTATCATCGGTCAGCTTGTCATCGGTATTCTTATTGATAATTTCGGTTGGTTCAACAGTTTAGTAATTCCTTTGGATATGAAACGTGGTTTTGCATTACTCTTTATGATTATTGCTCTTTACTTTATCTATAAGGGAAATACACGTGCCAGCGAAGAAATCTCTGCATAGTATAGTAAAATTCAAAACACTGCAATCGTTAAAGATAAGATTGCAGTGTTTTTTTATTAGATAGAATATATCTATTGAATGGAAGTGTTGGTCATTTAAAATTATCAGTGCCTGATCCCGCTTAGCTAAAGTGTTAACGCACTGGGGGCGGACACTTTCATTCAGGCCTTTTTAATCAGGAAGCGCCGACCCATCCCCGCTCTTCACAGTTGTGCCGTGAGGGTGACTACAACAGGTTCGTTTTTTCTATTCTTCCTGACGAAGAAATGATGTCCCTTTAGAAACAAAACCTTCCATAATATCTTTTGGCACCAAACTTCCACCTGTTGCCCAGACTAAATGAGTCGCATGACTTAAACGGGAGCCATACATGCGGTCTAAATGTTGTTGGATGTCAACGGAAGAAGGACCGTACATGCCTGCAAGTGCTAATGTTCGTGCCTGACCCCCACCACGTTAACACTTCAGCGCAGTGGGGGTCAGGCACTATTTTTTATTACTTTCATCCATTTCGGCAAGAGTAATTCCAAACCAGTATAATCTCCTAATCATTGGGCAAAATACCATCTGATCTTATATAAGGTGGTTGATTAAAATATTTAAATACTACATAAAGCAATGGAAAAAAATACAACAATTCAAGTACTGGTCATTATCAGAGAAGGCGAAATTCATTGGAATTTCAAACTTGCTTTATTACTGTGTTGTTTGTCTATTTCCTACTGATGGAATCATATATCTTTCATTCCTTCTTTTCTTTCTTTATTCGGTTATTTACTTAGCTTTTTTGGTCATTAAAATAATTCTGAAGAAATACAACAACTTATCCTATAACAGCAATCAATTGAATGATCTAATGGAAGAAATCGATTCAATGAGTGGTATTCAGTTTGAAACAGTCCTTTCTCACTTATTAAGAAGTGAAGGATATGATGTAAAACGAACTCCTAAGTCTGGTGATTATGGAGCAGACCTTGTCTTAAGAAAAGGATCAGATGTCATTGTAGTCCAAGCGAAAAGGTCCTCTAACAATATAGGAATATCAGCCGTAAATGAAATAGTTGGTGCTTCAGGGTATTATAAAGCCAATAAGAGGTGGGTCATAACCAATCAATTCTATACGAATGCAGCCATTGTACAAGCACATAAAAACAAAGTGAAGTTGCTGGACCGTGATGATCTTATCCTAATGTTAAGACATTACAATAAAAACTCCATTAAAAGAAAACCTATACTTAAAGATATCTCAAAAGAAAAAACCAATCTATGGCGGTAGATTGGTTTTTTCTTTATAAATATTGTCCGGTCATATTTTAGTTTCGAATGGGGCGTTCACGAGTATAAGACAATCGGACGTTTGTTACTAGGCTACTACAAAAAGAATCTCCTACGCGTCTTTCTAATACTCATTCAAAAGTTGTTATTTAGAATATTGATTTCATTAACTGCCTTTTCAGCTGCCAGGAGGGCACCATCAAGATGGCCACCAGACTCTGAATCGGCCTCTGTACCAGAAAATATAATTTTCTTTTCCCATACCCCTTTTTTCTCTGGTAGACCATAGCTCGGAAAATCTCTGAGCGGCTCTAAATCTTCCTCAGCAGCGGTTTCGGAATCTTTGGACCAATCTTTGTATAGGATCGCCCTCACGTTTTGAGCGGAGGTTCCAAAAAGCCTGACCAATTGATCGATGACCAATTGTAACACTTGATCCTCCCCCATTTCCCGGCGCCCTTTCGGTGGCATGCCGAAGAATCCAAATAATGCACCAGACCCTTTTTCAGGAGAAGCATCATGGATTTCTTGTAACACGGTCCCACCCAACTTGTTGCAAATCCAGAGAGGCCTGCCTCCCTCCAAAAGGGACGATCGTAGACTGCTATTGCTTTGGCTTGTCCAGCCATCCACGTAGGTTTGCTTATTAGGTCATTGATCGTATCTTGAGGGAGTGAAGGAGAAAAATCAATATGATGCGCCACCATCCGTGGTGGTAATGCTAAGATAACAGCACTTGCTGAAACTTTTTTTCTCCTTCTATCCTTAATGTCTGCTTCCACAGTAATAGCCCCATCTTTATCAAGTTGAATGGCTGTAACTCGGGTTCCAAGCTCAATGAACCCGGAAGGAATCGTATCTTCTACAGCATCGATCAGAGACTGCACCCCGCCTTTGAGGCGAATTGACCTTTCATTCGAATTTTCCGGAAGCACAAAACGCTCTGGCGACATGTTTTGGGATCGTTCTGAAAGCATCGCCCCTTTTGTGTGCTGGACGAACGTTTCTAGATTCAGTTCTTGAACAAGGTTGGTAATCGTGCTTTCATATTGCGGCCAGTACCAAGTAGGGCCGAGGTCGAATTTGCCCAGGTCAGGTCTATTTGGATCTGAAGTACTCAAGACCCTACCGCCAATCCGATCTCGTGCCTCCAGCACCTTACACTCTACGCCTTGGGCAGCAAGTAGAGATGCAGCACGCAGACCGCTTAAACCAGCACCAACAATGACTACAGGATTTTTCACATTCCTTCCTCCTTTCCATGGTTTGTAAACTGTGAATATGCTTTAAAACCAAACTTTTTCACCTGATTCCAGGCTTGTTCATAGTCTTCATTTATTTATCAGATTTGAACCATCATGTCATCATAAGTCAAGGGCCCCTGAAAATCCGGCTAATTGTTGAGCTCCTTGTACAAATGCTATTATGATCTGTGGCTATGCCTTTGAACTAAATGGATCATCTATGATTCCATTTTCTTTCCCCTATTCTATCCTTTTATTTACCCTTCAGACAAGCACAATAGTGGAAGCGCAGGGACGGTTCCAGTGCTTCCTTAAGGTCGTTTCAAATCTAAAACGAGTCTTTCATGATAAAAACATAAGGTTCCCTATGTAACATGAAGCAAGAATAGATTTTTGGGCCTTTTCTAGGTGCAGGATGACCTCCCATTTATAGCACAGCCAAAAAAGAGAGAAAAGCCCAAATGCCTCTCCTCTCCTGTAAAAATCTTTTATCAATTATATACTTAGTAAGCACAAGAACTGTCCCCGCTCTTCATATGAATTATCATGTCGTTTCAAAGTAGCAAACATAGATCATTCAAAATAATACTCTACAAAAAAGAATATCTAACTCTCATAGATACTGACCTTAATATTCCTTTGTTTACAAACCCACTCAAGGGCAGGGTCACCTTCAGAACATATTATCCTACAATTAATTGATTTGCCAGCATATTCCCTTTTCAACATATCATATCCAGCTATAACTTGACCTATCACTAACCTATTAAGCTTATTCTTAACTTCTATTACTTCTAATTCATAGTTAAACGTGATTAATGAATTAAATTTATCCTGATAGTTCTTGTAATTATAAATATTACAAGTATTACCAGGAAAGACCACACCATCAAATCTTCTCACCTTTGAACCTGTTGGCCAAATGTCATTTCTTCTATTAGATCCAATAGGAACCTCTAGAAATAAATGCCCTCCTTTTTCTTCCAAATACTTATTCAATAATTTATCTTCACTAGTTTTTGGAAAAGACTCAGTCATAAATTATCCTCTTTCTTCTTTCATCTTCCCTTTGTAGTAACCTTCATTCTCCACCAACATCTAGACTTTGTTAAAACACTGTGGTTCAATCATTTTCCCATCCTATTTAACCTGTGAACCCATAATACTATCAATGTTCTCCTTTAAATTCCTATACTTTACAGGCTCACAGTATTTTTGAATAGTTGAAAGCGAAATAGATTTTTGTTCAGGAAAGTAATAATTAAGGAATGAAGTTGAGAGCACGTAAAAATCCCATCGATTGACGTTTAGAATGTCATAGTCTGATTTATCCTGATCAGCAAATACACAAAATACATAACAATCCGAATTCCTTTGTGCTTCAGAGCTCATTTCTCCTGTTGAGGAATCCCAAGCTCTTGCTTTAGATATATTAAAAATAATCTTTGAAGGCTGCTTCTCTTTCCATGTTTGGATATAAGCAGATGATTTTACCTCTATAAATTTTCCATTATAGACAAAATCCGCTTTGTCCCACTCAATTCTAGGTACATTTGTTAGTCCTAAAGCATTCCCCACTAAAAATTCAGCTAATATCCCTCTATTAGTGTTACTTAATAAATCTGAATAAGCCCAACTCCAAAACTCAACGATTGTGGCCTCCGATCCTTTTATTGGTAAGTCTTTAGGTATTTTAGAATTCATTTCATTACTCCCTTCTGAAAAAATGCCTGACCCCCACCGCTGTACCGCGGTGGAGATTAGGCACAATGTTCTTAAATATAGCACTTACTTATAGAGTGTGATGTGCGAACCTCATCACCCTACTAACGCGAAAGGCCCTTGATTCCACGAGCACTTATAAATATCAGCTAGTTCTGACTTCCTCTCTGACTCTTTCTTCCTCTACCATTTTCCTTACCATTTGATCAATCCGCTCCACTTCCGAAGGAGCATCTTTCCACCAGCTTCTACTCCATATTCTAGCTATCGTCCACCCTTTACTTTCAAGGAATCGTTGGCGATAAACATCACGTTCCCGTGCGGATGGGGCACTGTGATACATCGCACCGTCACATTCAATGCCTAGAATATAGCGGTCCGGGTTCTGCGGGTGCACAACAGCCATGTCGATGCGGTATCCGGACATACCGACTTGAGTATCGACTTTATAGCCGATTTTCGTCAGGCTGTTATAGACCTCTTCTTCAAATGGAGAGTCAAAGTGCAGGCTGTCATTCTGTCTTTTTGTGTTCATTTCTTCATTCAAATCTGTCAATACGGATTCAATACGTTCCTTTTTGAGCTTGGATACGGCTTGGGCATACTCCATGTAAGCTTTAAGGTGCCTTGGACCGTCATGCTTGGAGTTCGTGACATTTAATTCAGAAGGTTCGATGCTGGAAACGAGATGAATCTCCTGCTTCGCTCTTGTGACAGCCACGTTCAACCTATTTTCTCCACCTTGCATCCCGAGAGAGCCGAATCGATTATAAACACGGCCTTCCTCATTTTTCGCATAGGCTATGGAAAAGATTACAATGTCCCGTTCGTCACCTTGAACGTTTTCGATATTCTTAACAAACACACGCTCATCCATATCTTTACCCATGACCTGATCATAAATGACAGCAAACTCCTGATCCTCTTCGGATAGTCGGTCAATCTCATCTTCTATAGCCTCTTGTTGTTTCGCATTGAACGTGATGATCCCAATCGATTTGGTATGATCTTCAATCAATTTTTCTTTCAAAAGTTGAACGACGTACTTCGCTTCGACCGTATTGCGTTGATTCAACCAACGTCCATCTGTCTTATGCCATTGCAAAGAGGCTGGATCTTTCAAATGGTGAACGTTGGGAGCAATCTGGATATTCCCGCCATAGTAAGCATGATTGGAGAAATTGATCAGCTCTTCTGATTTCGATCGGTAGTGCCATTCCAAAAGGTGACTTGGCAGAACACGTTTCGTCAAGTTCAGGAGACTTTCTGATTCTTCAATATCATCGATTTCGTCGTCTTCATCCACCTCTACACTCCCTTTGAATAAGGAAGAAGGCGGCAGCTGCTTCTCATCTCCAGCAACAACGACTTTTTCACCTCTGTAAATCGAAGGAATCCCATTTTCCACCGTACACTGGGAAGCCTCGTCAAAGATTACCAAATCAAACATGTTTTCTTCCAATGGAAAAATCGCCGATACAATATCTGGAGAAACGAGCCAAACAGGCATGATATCCGTCAGACCATGCAGAGCGTATTCATTAACAAGTTTACGTACCGGCCAGACCTTCCGCTTCTTACCTGTTTGATGCCTGATCTCCTTGGCGACTTTCGAATTATGGGTCAGAAAACCTTGTAACACCTCCGCCATCTGGTTCTGCAACAAGCGGATAGAAAGTTTCTGTTTCTTCTCCAACAACTCTTTCAAATGACGCCGTGTATACTCTACATCATTCGTGCCTACTTTGGATAAGGAGGGGTGCTTGCGTTCGGCCTCATCTATCCAATAGATATAGGCCGACTGCTCCGCGATATCCTTCCATCGGTTTTCCAAATCCGCTGAGATTTCTTTTTCCTTCAATTGATCAATCATGGTCTGGACGGCTTTCGAGCCTTCATCATACATGCGATCCATTTCTCTTAGTTCATCAAAATCTTCCGTAACGAAATTCAGCTGAGTCTCCAGTGTGGAAAGGGGGATATCCCCTTCCGAAATTCTCTTTTGGAAATAGTCGACCCTCTCCTCTGAGAAGTAATTCTTCAGTTCACTTACGTTATGCTTCATCCGTTCCGAAACTTTCGAGAGTTCATATAAAATGGAAAGACTCTTACGGAGGACCGGCCAATCTTTCGATGATGTCCCTTTGAATTTTTCACCATCCAGCAACTCTTCGATAATCGTCTTCCCGGTGAAATTCGTCCAAACCCACAACCTCAGTTTCTGCAGCGTCTTCTTTTCTTCCGCCGTCAAATCATCATAAATTTTCTCGATTTTCTCATCGACCTGCCAGCTGTACTCGGGTGTGATGGATTCGTCCTCGAAGTGCTCTAAATGCTCCTTACTTTCTCTCGCTTCTTTAATAATTTTCTCGAATAACTCGATGATCTCTACGCGGTCTTTCATCTCAAGCGCGCTGAACGACTTGCGATCTTTGAGTGGATAATCCTTTTGCCCGAACCGGTCGTAGTAGCGGGCATAAGAGAAGATATGCATCAGAACATCTTCTAAATTATGCTTATCCAAATCACCAAGTACACCTTGAAGCTTAAGAATGGCTTCCTGCTCTTTTGCAGGTTTACTCTTCCCATATAAATCATAGGCTCTGTAACCATGAGGCTGCACTTCAAAAAGACCTCCGGCAATGTCATTCAACTTCTCCTCTGCTTTCACAAGACGAGTCGAGATATCAGACAATTCCTTTTCCAGTTTCTCATAACCTTCAGTTGAAGAGAGAAGTGAATGCAGCTTTTTGTATAAAACATTCCGATCGTTCTTTTCATCATGTAATAAAGCGATATTGGAGGACAATCCAAGCGCATCCATTCGTTGATACACAACATCGAGCGCGGCTCTCTTCTGTGTTACCAGAAGTACTTTTTTCTGATTAGCCATTGCATTTGCAATCATGTTCACAATAACTTGTGATTTCCCTGTTCCCGGAGGGCCATGCACGACGACACCCTTCTCCTTCTCTACCGACTCGATGATCTGTTCTTGTGAAGCATCTGTATCCAGCACAAGAAATTTAGACTTCTCTTTCTCGAGCTTCTCTTCGAACGACGATTCACCACTCGGCAGGTTATCGACTTCATGCGGAGATTCATCCCCTTCAAGCATCAAAAGATCAGAAACCATACCGAAGGCTGTGTCACCTTCGTCGATCCGCTTCAAAAACTCTTCATAATCTTTCAATAGAGCAGAGTTACCTTGAGGAAAATGACCGATCACGGCTTGTTTCTTGAGGCGGAACCGTCCTTTAGCAAACGTAGGGATTTCTTCTTTCGTGTAACTTCTCACTCTTGTAAACGACTCATCTTCATCTACTGCCGTTTGGAGGGAGTGGCTCTTCAACCATTCAGCAAGCATTGATAAATCGTTCGAAGCAGACTTTTCTTCCGCTTCCTCAAACAGCGTTTCAGTCACGTGGAGACCACTGAACTTTTGTAGAGCCAAAAACAGCGAACGATTCAACTGAGGTTCCTCACCATCTATAGGGGTTACATGCCATTCGACCCCATGCCGTTTCACCCGCTCGAGTCTTACAGGATAGAGAAACAGCGGTGCCCTCACATATGTACCATCAGACATGGACCCCTCGAGAAATGGGTATCCCAAATAAAAATCATACAGTCCTGTCTCTTCCTCTATGGAATTGATGTTCCTAAACAGGGTTGTCAGTTTATTCGAAAGAACCATGGATTCTTCATCATCCGCCTTCGATTTAACAATTCGCTGTGAGCGTTGATCAACGAGGTTATTCACAATCCCGGATGTCTCCAAATCCACTTTTTCTAATTCATTTAAATCAAACGTCCATTTATTATAAACCTTGAGCATCCGAATTGAACGATTGCGGCGGCTCAAATCGTTCAAACGATCCCTCAATAGTGTCATTTTTTCTTTCATTTGGATCACCTTTGTTTCCTTAATTTAGTTATTTCCTATTATACATGATAAGACAGACAGGATTAAGCTCCGAGTTTCTTCGACACCGCTATTTAAAAGAAATCAGAGGGTACTATTCTTTCAATCGAACTCTTTCGTATGTAAGAGTGGATTTATATAAAAGAAGAAGCGCCCCCAACTAGACACTCCCTCTTAGTTTATTGTTTATGGATACTAGAAATGTAGGTTTTCATGGATGTTAATTCGACGGAGGTGCTGAGATTCTTAAATTATCGACGGTAGGCTTTCCACTAATTGTGGCCATTCTTTCTTCAATCATGGACACATCGAAAACGAATAAAAGAAAAATGAATACAAGCCAGCTAAAATCGTTTTTGCTAGTAGAAAGACAAACTTGCGATAAAAATAACTATAACGAAAGGTATAAAGGTGACATTAATAAACGGATGGACTTGCAAGAATTTTTTAACACCCTGGCTCACCCTCTACACTCAAATGAGCATACGAAAAACCCTTCAGGAAATAAATCCTGAAGGGCGAATGAATGATGTGGCGGCGTCCTACTCTCACGGGGGTAAACCCGACTACCATCGGCGCTGAAGAGCTTAACTGCTGTGTTCGGCATGGGAACAGGTGTGACCTCTTCGCCTTCACCACCACATCAATATAAAGTTTGAAGTAAACTCTCAAAACTAGTATCGCTGTTTTCACTTATTATGGATGTTTATAGAAAAATAATTGGTTGCGGGGACAGGATTTGAACCTGTGACCTCCGGGTTATGAGCCCGACGAGCTTCCAGACTGCTCTACCCCGCGATAGTGTGGGAAAATTTTTTGGTCCCATAATATAAAAAGTTCGACTGTTCGTCACGTTGCAAGGTGATTCGGTGAAGCATACGCTCCTCACAAAGCCTACCATGGAGTAACTCAAGAAGGTTACGGCTTTGCTCTACCCCGCGATAATGTGGGAAACTTGATTTGCTCCCATAATATGAACATTTATTTATACCCATAAGTTCAGGTGAACCCTCAAAACTGGATAAGGAAACATCTTTTATTGAAAAAGAATTGCCATTCACGAATGATTATAATCAGATAGATAAGTCATCGATCCATTAGTATCCGTCAGCTCCACGTGTCACCACGCTTCCACCTCGGACCTATCAACCTCATCGTCTCTGAGGGATCTTATTTGCTTAAAGCAAAGGGAAATCTCA